>CAZMCF010000004.1:0-26126 GCA_964564935.1 uncultured Anaerolinea sp.
TCTCCGCTGAGCGTATAACTTTTAGAGCATCTTTGTCAGGAAAAGATGCAATCCCTGCATTTGAGCCTTTATCCTTGCTACCTCGTTTATTAAGTAAACCGTCGGAAGATGTTCCGAGCGTTCGGCGCGCAGTGCGTGGAGCAGAACAGGAAGTTCGATCTGCAGGACATTTCGGTATAGAAACAGCAAAGCATTGAGCGCCTGATTCTGAGTAGAGGCAGATACATGCTCATCATTCGCCAGATGGGTGAGGAAGGCTTCGATCTCGGCGACGCCCCTTTCAGCCGGATGGGATTTGTTGTGATAAAGAAAAGATCGCCTGACCCAGTGAATGCAGGTTTTTTCAGTGCTGGAAGAAAAATGCTTCTGGCAAATCGCTTCTCGAAGCTGGTCGAGAAGTTTTTTTAGGTTTTGGAGAGGATGGATCAGGCATAAAAACAGATTAGCTTTACGAGTTTGGATATATAATCTTGATAAGAGATATATTCTCTTCGGAGGGGTTTCAGATCACCAGGCATAACGGCGGTATAGCATCCTTTTTTCGGCTGGAAATACGGTAAAAATGCGGGATATCCGAAGTCCGAATAATTAAAAGTTATGTGCTCTGAAAACATGAACGAAATCGCCAAGGTCTTAGCCGATGCAAAGGTATTGGCAAGAAAATACAGAAAGATCACTGGCAAGCCTCTTGGCATTACCGGTGAGGTTGCTGAGTTCTCAGCAGCGCAAATTCTTGGCCTTGAGCTTGCAGAAGCCCGGCAATCTGGGTACGACGCAATCCGAATAGAAAAAGGGAAGGTAACGAAAATCCAAATCAAGGGTCGGTGCATTCCCGTAAATGCAAAGCCAGGTCAGCGGCTCGGCAGCATACAGCTTGATAAGGAGTGGGATATTGTGCTCTTGGTGTTGATGGACGAAGACCTGGAAGTCCAAAACATGTATGAGGCCACAAGGTCAGAAATCGAAAATGCGCTACTCGCCCCGGGCTCAAAGTCGAGAAACGAACGCGGTGCGTTGTCAGTAAGTAAGTTCAAGGCAATAGGTCATGAAGTCTGGAACCGAAACCGCACATAACCCGCGCTTCCACCTGACGCCACTTCGCGGCGCAGGTGAAGCGCATACCGTTGGGCGGCTTCTGACCGAGAGTCTCAACTTTCATGTCATTCTGCAAGTGAAAGCTTAATTCCACAAGATTTAGGACTCGCAATCTATGTTTTATATTCAAATCAATCCTACCAAATTCAGAGAGGTCAGACACTATTATGCGCCCGAGAGTTTACTACTTTGAAATTCCAGTCACTGACTTAGAGCGTGCAATTACATTCTACAGTGTGGTTTTTGGTTGTGAGTTTGATCGCGTGGATATTGATGGCAACAAAATGGCTAACTTTCCATCGTTAGAAGGAGAATCTGGTGCGTCTGGTGCTTTGGCTAAAGGGGATAGCTACATCCCAGGCACGCAAGGGGTTCGAGTTTATTTTGACACTGACAGCATTGACGAAACACTTGCTAATGCAGTCACTGCGGGCGGAAAGGTGCTGTATCCTAAAACATCTGTTGGCGAGCTTGGTTGGGTCGCTGAGTTTGAAGATAGCGAAGGCAATTGCATTGCTCTAAGCCAACCACTATCCGGTTGAAGGAAGACGTATCGTCCCATGCGATAACTATCGTGGTATCTCAACTAGTTAATCGCCGCCGAATAAAGCGTGCAGCCGACTGGTGGGATTCTGCCGCATTTTCAGGCTTTTTCCTCGCGTCGGGCTTTTCCTGCTCCCAAGCCGAATCCCAGCCCGTCCACCAGTGGCTAATGCAAACCGTTATCCTGTAAATGATACTTTGACGAACAGCACTTCCTTGGGTTTCGCGTTTCTAACCAAATGCTGTACACTTCCCCCCCCCGCTTACCAGGCTGTAAATCTGTCAGGGTAGTCAGCTAACCGACCTCTGGTTTTCTTCCCATGCGACCATAGATTTCTATCCAAAGATCGCGCGTCCAGGAAGGATCATCCCACAGGACAACTGGTCTTCTATCGCTGACACAGAAAATAGCCGGCTTTCTGGACGCTGCCAGAGGGTCTTTTCCTCGCCGCTGATCGGTTGTCAATAACCTGAAAAACCGCGCTGTCCGCTGCTCGTTCCCTGTCAGGTGAATGTGAACAACCGGGGCAGTCGACTGTTCTATTATTCGCGACGCCGAATTCTTCTGAGCCGATCGTGATGATACGGAAGAAGTATCTACCGCGATGCAGCTTCTTAGGGAATCTTCAGACTGAAATCCGTTTCGCCGCATGGAGACCCTTTTAAACAAACCTTAAGCTTGTTGTTAATGATCTTCTAACATTTCGAGCTTAAATTAGTGGTGCAATTTCTCGAGTGAGGTGATTTGATAGCCGATTCAGAATAGAAGCCAAGAAGCACCCTTTTCTGGCCGGGCAAGTTCAAGACGCCGCCTGCCAGAAACACACCCTGATAACATCCAATTCCATATCTCTTTCTGAGGAGGAGTAAGAATGAAATCTGTTCGCATCCTTTTCCTGATCGTCCTTGCGTTGATCCTTGCCACCCTTATTCCGGTGCCCGATCCGGCCGCGGCTCAAGACACTGCGCCGGAGAGCACTCCCGTTGAAAGACTGATGATCTCGACCCAATATCCCAGCCGGATCATCGGACTGAATGAGACGGCAAATTTCTCCGTCAAAATCGAAGCTGCGAACGCTCAAACCGTCCGTCTCTCCGTTCAAAATTTACCGGAGGGATGGAATGCCTCCTTCAGGGGCGGATCGCAAATTGTGGATGCTGCCTTCGTGGACAGCGACAGCCCCGCTACGGTCGAGTTGCGAATCGAGCCATCCGCAAATGCGGCGCCCGGCAAATACGATCTCAAAGTTGTGGGGAGCAGCGAGCGTGAGAAAGCCGAGCTGCTGATCACGCTGACCATTAAAGAGAAACTACCCCCCAGCCTGTCGCTGACCGTTGACGGCCTGCCCACCAAGCGGGGCACCCCCAGCGGTTCGGTCAGCTTTACCGCCACATTGAAAAATGAAGGCGGGGAAGACCTCATCGCCGCGTTGAGCGCGATCCAGCCCGAAAACATCCAGATCACCATCCAATCCAGCGGGCAGGATGTCAACGAGCTCGAGCTTGCCCCGAATGAATCCAAGAGCCTGACGATCAAAGCCCAGCCGCTCATCAAGCTGGAGGCCGGCAAATACCCGTTCACCGTCCAGGCTTCAGCCGGCGACGTCAGCGCCTCGCTGGACCTGGCCGTTGAAATCGTCGGCGAGGGAATTCTGAGCCTCTCCGCGCCGGATGGACGGCTTTCGGCCAACGCCTACGCCGGCCGCGACAATCCGTTGAAGATTTCACTCAAGAATGACGGGACTGCCCCGCTGCGCGGGATCAAACTGACCTCGAGCGAGCCAAGCGGCTGGTCGGTCAGCTTCGACCAGAGCGAGATCGCTGAAATCCCTGCGGGAGAATCCGTCGAAGTGACTGCCACGATCAAGGTGCCCGAGAAGGCGGTAGTCGGCGATTACATGGTCACCATCAACGCCCGCCCGGTGGACAGCCAGACGAAATCCGCCCAATTCCGCATCACCGTGCGCACTTCGACTCTGTGGGGCATCGCCGGAATCGGCCTGATCGCCCTGGCGGTGGGCGTGGTCGGCGTGGCCGTCATGCGCTTTGGACGCCGCTAGGTCCATATCTGAATGACTTTGAAGGAGTCGGGTTATGGACGAGAACACCGTAATTTCTACAACCGATCTCACCAAGAAGTACGGTGGCTTCGTCGCAGTAGACCGGTTGAATCTTAAGGTTCAGGCCGGCGAGGTTTTCGGCCTGCTCGGACCGAACGGCGCCGGTAAAACCACCACCATCCTGATGCTGCTCGGCCTGACCGAACCCTCCTCTGGATCGGTGCGCGTGCTCGGCCTGGATCCAGCGCGCCAGCCGTTGAGCGTCAAGTCGCGGGTAGGTTACATGCCCGATCAGGTCGGTTTTTATGATGAATTGACCGCCCGCGAGAACCTGACCTACATCGCCCGCCTGAACGGCATCCCGAACGGCCAGGTCGGCCGGCGGGTCGGCGAAGTCCTCGAGAAAGTGGGGCTGGAAAAGGTCGCCGACAAGCGGGCTGGCACCTTCTCGCGCGGTATGCGCCAGCGGCTCGGCCTGGCCGACGTGCTGGTCAAACAGCCGCAGCTGATCATCATGGACGAGCCGACTTCTGGTCTGGATCCTGAGGCTTCGCATGAATTCCTCATGATGATCCGCAGCCTGAAGGAAGAAGGCATCACCATCTTGCTTTCCTCGCACCTGCTCCATCAGGTTCAGGCCATCTGCGACCGGGTCGGTCTCTTCAATCAGGGCAAGATGGTGCTGGAAGGAACCGTCGAGGAGCTTGCCCGGCGCGTGCTGGGCGGCGCCTACCGCATTCTGGTCGATGCGGAAGGTGAAAAAACCGCGATAAAGGACGCGCTGGAAAAGATCCCCGAGGTTGCTGCTGTGCGCGTCAGCGATTCGAAGGTCTACGAAGTGGAAGCCACCCACGACGTCCGGGCGGAAGCCGCCAGAGCGGTGATCGACGCCGGCGGACGGCTGCTGCGCCTGGGTATACAGGCTCAGAGCCTGGACGACATTTACTCGGCGTATTTCAAGGAGGTGCAACATGACGGAAGTCACATTGCGCCGGTCAACTAGAAGAGCTGCATCCGAGATCATCGCCAGGCGCGAAAGAGAGGGTTCTCCCTGGGCTGGTTTGTGGTCTGTGGTCTTCAAGGAAATGGCCGACCACCTCTCCAGCACGCGGATGGTCATCCTGAATACCTTGATCCTGCTGGCGGCGATCGGCACGATTTACGTCGCCACCCAGGAAATCTCCCAAAACATCAGCCAGGATGAGTTCCTCTATCTGCGCCTGCTCACCACCGCGCATGATCCCCTGCCTGCGTTTGTGGGGCTGCTGGTCTTCTTCATCCCATTGATCGCGATCTCGCTGACGTTCGACGCGGTCAACGGAGAATTCAGCCGGCGGACGATCTCGCGCATCCTTGCCCAACCGATTTACCGCGATGGTCTGCTGCTTGGCAAGTTCCTGGCCAGCCTGCTGACCCTGGCGCTGGTCTGCACGGCGATCTGGCTGCTCATCTTTGGCATGGGCATCCTTCGCCTGGGGGTTGCGCCGGGGGGCGAGGAAGTGGGCCGGGCGCTGCTCTTCCTGCTGGCGACCATCTTTTACGGCGGGATCTGGCTCTCGCTGGCGCTGGTTTTTTCGGTGGTTTTCCGCCAGGCGGCGACGGCCGCGCTGGCCTCGATCGCGGTATGGCTGTTCTTCACCGTTTTTTGGAGCATGATCGCCGGCTTCCTGGCCCAGGCCATCACGCCTATCCAGACATTATCGGATATTCTGGCGCAGGCCAACACCGAGCTGGCGCTGTCAAGGGTATCACCCAACACGCTCTACGCCGAGGCCATGGTAGCCCTGCTGCAGCCGGAGGTGCGCTCGCTGGGTATCGTGCTGCCCACACAGCTCGAGGGGGCGATTCTTGGCACCCCACTGCCTCTGGCCGAATCGACCCTGCTGATCTGGCCGCAGCTCACCGGCCTGATCGCCGGTTCAATCCTGCTCTTCGCCCTGGCGTATGTGCTGTTCCAGAGACAGGAGATCCGGGCATAAAGGAAAAATTCGATAACGGTGCAGTAAACGAAATAAACCTTGTTCAAGCGATCGATGGCAAAATGGCGTCCTTTCGGACGCCTTTTTGTTTTGGTTTTTATTGCGGATAATTTTCATAGGAAACTCAAAGAATATATCCTGAATCAATCATGTCAAGATTGTGCTATACTGTTTTCAGCCTGAATTATGGATTTGCTTAACCAGGATGTGGGGATGCGAGAGTACCGATTTTGACAGGGCTTTACCAGTTAATCCATCGTTGACCACATATTAGCATTGCGATTTGGCTGGCGGAACCCAATTGGGTATAGGCGGGTTTATCTGTTCTCTTCTGAACAAGGATCCTGATCACTAATTAATGATTAACAAGACAAGGGAGGCATGAACATGGTTAAGAAAGTCTTCTCCTTCGTATCAATCCTGGCGATGGTTTTGTTGGTATTGAGTACACAAGGAACTCCAAGCGCGGCGGCGCAATCTGTCCCCGCGCCAATCCGCCTGGTAAGGACGCTGGAAGCCGACGAAACTGGCATGTCTAATCCGGTTGGAATCGCCTATTCCCAGCTTGGCAGCCGCTACCACCTGGTCAGCGCCTACGACCAGGGACAGCGGCTTCCGGCCTTATTGGAAGTCCAGCAACTGGACCGCTTTACCGATCCAACCGGCTCGATCCCTCTTCAAGTGTCAGTAGGCGAACCGATTAATATTACCTTCGATAATATTTCGGGCAGGCTGCTTGTGTACCAGAGCTCTTCTTCCAGCCTGGTCGAAGTGAAACAGGATTCAGCGGGAAATCTGCTTTCAACCAGGCAGACTGCCTATGATTTCCGCGGCTTTGGAATGCAATCCGCGCAGGGCATGAGCTTCGATGGAAAGAGCGGCGTGCTGTACATTCTGGACAGCGCTGCTCAACGCGTCCTGCGGATCAAGCCGGGCAGCGACGGCAGCTTTACCAGCGCCTCGGCAGTCACGGTAGACCTGAGCGCTCTGGGGTCAACCAGCCTGCGCGGCCTGGCCATTGATCCGGCCAGTGGCAACCTGTTCGTGATCGACCCGGAAGAGTTGGCGCTATTTGAGCTCACCTCGGACGGCGACCTGGTTTCCCAGCGCGATCTCTCGGTCTTCGGAGTCCAAAACCCCCAGGGAATGACCTTTGCCCCCAGCGGCGACCAGACCGACGACCCAGATGAGATGAGCCTGTACCTGGCGGACAGCGGAGAGCTTGTAAATGCGTCCTATGGAAGCATTCTAGAGCTGTCGCTGCTCGAAGCTCCTGTGATTGAGGAATTTGCATTCACTTCAAACTTAGTCAACACCATCGATCTATCCGGCATCGTACCCCCCAGCCCAGACGCAACGGGCATTGCCTACCATTCTGATAACGGCACCTTGTTGATTTCGGACAGCGAGGTCGAGGAAGCGGTCAGCAGCGCATATTGGCAAAATACGAATGTCTGGGAATTAGCGCTGGATGGTAGTACTGTGTATTCGACTGGAAATACCTCCTACACACCCGTTGTCAATAAACCATTCAGCGACGAACCAACGGATGTCGCATATAATCCCGACAATAAGCACTATTATTTTAGTGATGACAACCTCGACAATATCACTGACCTGAATCCCGGTGTTGACGCGACAATGTGGACAGGGGACGATGTTGTGACAAGCTTCCCCGTCACCTCCGGAAGCGGCGATCCAGAAGGTGTCGCCTATGGCGACGGGTACATTTTTGTCGCGGATGGGATCAACTCGGAAATATACAAATATAACGTGAGCGGCGTTTTGCTGGATCAATTCGATACCGAAGCCATGGGCGTGGTCAACCCAAACGCCGTCGAATATAACGCCCTCAGCGATACCCTCCTCATTCTCAGCAACAATGGGGATGAAGTCATTGCAGAGACAACAACATCCGGCGCCTTGTTAAGGACTATCGATGTCTCCAGCATTCCACTTGTATCCCCAGACGGGCTGACCTATGCTCCACCAACCGATGGAGATACCCGATACCATTATTACATCGTTGACCGGGGAATTGATAACGATAATGACCCTACACCGGATGCCAAAATCTTTGAAATCACCGCACCAGAGCCCATTACCACTGGAAACCAACCCTTGGTCGTCAATGCTGGCCCGGATCAAAACATCACTTTCCCAACTAATTTGATCAATTTGGACGGCACAGTGACCGACGATGGCATCCCAGGATTGGGGGTCACATCATTATGGACAGTGGCAAGCGGCGCCTGTGGAGTATCTTTTGGCAATCCCACAGCAGTCGATACAACTGCAACGTTCACCTATGGCGGCCTGTATGAGCTTCAACTTGAAGCCAGTGATACCGAATTGAACGCCTGGGACACTCTCCTGGTACAGGTGAGTCGAGCCGATCCTACCATGACATTCGATTCATACGTCGAGGCAAAATGGGATGATGCCGAAGAAAGAGCAGACGGAACTATTGGTAGAGAGGGAACGACCATAGAATTAGGCGAGCATTTATCCAATGGCGCTCAGACAGATGGTTTCCGGTTTAATTGGTTAGACATCCCTCAAGGAGCAACAATCCTTAACGCCTATATCCAATTCACGGCACATGATAGAGATATTTCTGGGGCTAATTTACTTATCAAAGGGGAGGCATCAGACAATGCGGCAACCTTCTTGAATGTGGACAATGATATTTCAAGCAGGACGACAACAACCGCCTCAGTTGCCTGGAGTCCATCCCAATGGAATACGATTAACCAGCGGGGTGTCGATCAAAGGACGCCCAATTTAGCCCCAATTCTGCAGGAAATCGTAAATCGCCCTGGCTGGCAAAGTGGAAATTCGGCCGCCTTTATCATCACCGGAACAGGCACAAGAAGGGCGTATGGTTATGAAGGCAACCCCTGCGATGCGGCTATGCTACATATCGAATGGGAGATGGGGGCTCCGAATAATCCGCCAGTGGCGGTCGACGATTCGGCGACCGTGGCGGAGGACAGCATAGATAACATCATCGACGTCCTGACCAATGATACAGACCTGGACGGCGATACCCTGAGCGTGACCGCAGTCGGAACTGCCTCGCACGGCAGCGTTACCCTGACCGCCGGGGTAGTCAAATATACGCCCACGTCCAATTACGTTGGTCCCGACAGCTTTACCTACACCGTCAGCGACGGTCTGTTGACCGACGAAGGTCTGGTAAGTATCACCGTCACCAACGTGAACGACCCGCCGGTGGCTGTGGATGATCTGGCGACCGTGGCGGAGGACAGCATAGCTAACATCATCAACGTCCTGACCAATGATACCGACATCGATACGGGTGATGTTCTCACCGTAACTGCGGTCGGAACTGCCTCGCACGGCACCGTCACCCTGACCGCCGGGGTGGTCAAATATACGCCTGATACAGGTTTTGTGGGAATAGACAGCTTCACCTACACCGTTAGCGACGGCGCCTTGACTGACGGGGGCGTGGTCAACATCACCGTTGGCACCAACCACCCGCCGGTGGCGGTAGCAGATGCGTACGTTGTTCTGGTCAATAGAACCCTGGTTGTTCTCCCCGCCGATGGGGTGTTGAAGAACGACAGCGATGAGGATGGGCACGCCCTGACAGCGATTCTGGTAACCACTCCCGGCCACCACGACGGTCTGTTTATCCTGAACCCTGACGGCTCCTTCACTTACACCCCTGCAGCCGGGTTCTTTGGCACCGACACCTTTACCTACAAGGTCAACGACGGCCTGGTTGACTCCGGCGTCGTTACAGTGACAATATCGGTCCGGTTACCCCTTTTCCTGCCAATCATCTTGAAATAACCGGCAGAATCGTGAACGAAACAGCATCGGCCGGCTGGCGGAATACGCCAGCCGGCTTTTCTAAGCGCCTGCCAGCCAAATCATCTGGAACAATCATTCCCTATTTTAAAATTTATGGATAAATTTAGTCTGATTATTTGTTAGAATAGATACGTGCGGAAAATCTATTTCGACTGATTGGAGGTAATCCTATGAGTGTAGTACGGGTACTGGTCGGCACGCGCAAGGGCGCGTTCATCCTTACATCCGATCCCGGCCGGAAGAAATGGACTGTCGGCGAGCCCATCTTCCCGGGCTGGGAGGTCTTTCACATCGCCGGCGCGCCTGGCAACCCGGATCGTTTA
Source organism: uncultured Anaerolinea sp. (assembly GCA_964564935.1). Classification (GTDB taxonomy): domain Bacteria; phylum Chloroflexota; class Anaerolineae; order Anaerolineales; family Anaerolineaceae; genus Bellilinea. Next base: position 9,844 of record CAZMCF010000004.1, read on the forward strand.
TACGCGTCCCAATGGACCGACTGGTTTGGGCAGGTGATGCAGCGCTCGGATGATGGCGGGAAAACCTGGATCTCGGTCGGTAACGAATTCACCTACCAGGGCGAGGCGGGCACTCACCAGTGGTACGACGGTTCTCAGCGGCCCTGGGCGTTCAAGCGGGTCTGGTATTTACAGCCCTCCCCCGCCGAGGACAACACCGTCTACGCAGGTGTTGAAGATGCCGCCCTGTTCCGCTCGACTGATGCCGGGCAATCCTGGCAGGAATTGCCCGGACTGCGCGGCGCCAAAGGACACCTCTGGCAGCCAGGCGCAGGCGGGATGTGCCTGCACACCATTCTGCTCGACCCTGCCAACCCAAACCGCATGTACGTGGCGATCTCGGCTGCCGGCGCCTTTCGTACCGATGACGGCGGCGAAACCTGGCGTCCGATCAACAACGGTCTGAAATCAAGTTACGAACTGCCCGATCCGCAGGCTGAGGTCGGTCACTGCGTGCACGGGCTGGCAATGCACCCCTCGCGTCCGGAAGTATTGTACATGCAGAAACACTGGGATGTAATGCGAAGCGACAATATGGGTGAAACCTGGCATGAGATCAGCGGTAACCTGCCCTCCGACTTTGGCTTCCCCATCGCCGTCCACGCTCACGAACCGCAAACCGTGTACGTCGTGCCGATCAAGAGTGATTCGGAGCATTATCCGCCCGAGGGCAGGCTGCGCGTCTACCGCAGCCGCAGCGGCGGCGAGGAATGGCAGGCGCTGTCCAGAGGACTGCCGCAGAAGGATTGTTATGTCAACGTGCTGCGCCGCGCCCTGGCGGTCGATTCACTCGATCCCTGCGGAGTCTACATGGGCACCACCGGCGGTCAGGTCTACGTCTCTGCCGACTCAGGCGAGAACTGGGCGCCGATCGTCGAGACGCTCCCTCCGGTGCTCTCGGTTGAGGTGCAGGTAGTGCAGTGATCCGCGTGCGTCTGCCGACCCACCTGGCCAGGCTTGCCGGCACCGGACGTGAAGTCGAAATCCACCTGGGAGGTCCTGCGACGATCACCGCCCTGCTGGATGCCCTGGAAACGTACTACCCCATGCTGCGCGGGACGATCCGCGATCACGCAAGCAAGCAGCGCCGCCCGTATATCCGCTTCTTCGCCTGCGGAGAGGATTTATCACTCCTTCCCCCAGATACAGCCTTGCCAGATGAGGTTGTTTCAGGCCTGTATCCGTTTTTGATCATCGGGGCGATGGCCGGCGGATGAAGGGTTAAGTCAGGAATCAATACCCGGCCAGCGGCTCTTATCGAACGCTGACCGGGATGTCGGTCCAAAGAGGATTTAAATGGTTTGGCCGGCTACGAACACCTGCCCGCGGATTTCCCCACCGGGGAAGTCGCCGGGACCGGTGTTGGTAGGATCCAGCCCGTCATTGGTATGAACATTGACATAGGCGCCGCCGCCAACGATCGCATCGACCACGTCCTGGACTGTTGCCCAGCCGCAGCCGTTGCCGGGGTTCGGCGATGTGATTACTCCCACCGCCAGGACTCCATTGAATGCGCCCGAGCCGGGGATTCCACCGACAAAGAGGTTAACGCCCACCGGACCATTAATGCCAAAGTCGCCGCAGTGAATGTGAGCAGCGACGACATTATCGATGTTGGCGACGATCAACCGGTAGCGCATCTCGGCTCCGTCCGGGCTCAATTGAAAGATAGCCGTCCCGCGAGCCTGGGTATCCCTAGCTGGAACTTCCTCCGCCCCACTGAGCAGGGCAAGGAAATTCATCGGAACAGGCGGCTGCGCCAGGGCTCCGCTGGCGGGAAATGATAAGAGGGCCAGCAGAACGAGCGATAGGACCAATCTCCGCATGATAATCTCCTTTCATAAAACGCCAATAGGGTTTGGGTGAGTTAGAGGTGCTCGAGCCTTTGTGGATCATACCGGCCGGTCACCTCTCCAGTCGGTGGTCGCGAAGATCACCATTAATATATACGGATGTGCGATCAAATTGGATTTGTTTTGTCTTATTAATTTTGAAGCCACACCACCAAGAAGGTTCAGGTCATAAAAACGAAAAATTATGGAATTTTTGTATCAACTTGACATTGTCGATTGATATTGTTAATATGAATACAGCAGCGGCCGCCAGCGAGGGAGTCGGGAGGACGAAAGGGGTGAAACCTTCGTTCCCCTGGACAGAACAAGCCGGGCCTGGTGATCGCTCAACATAGCCGAAAGACAATCAAATATCGACCTTGGAAGGCGATGATCCAGCGTTTGAGTATGGTCGCCAGGATGGCTTGTAGGGCCATCCAGGGACGCTGGGTAGCCAGTGGCGAAACCGGTCCTATTCGGACCGGTTGTTTGTTCTTGTAAAAAAATTCACCAGGAACAAGAAAGGAGGCTTGATCAGACAACGACTCGGGAAGATCTAAGGGTTTGTTAGCTTTGGGTTTTTCATCATATAAGGAGGCAGGATTTTTGACATTTCTATGTTCAGATCGATCCATGGCTCCCTCTCTTCCCAGATCATGACCGCCTGGAAGAGGGAACACATGCCTCATTTTTCGGATACCGTTTAATATTGCACACTTCTAAGAGATAGTCGAGGGAGAAAAAAGATGAAAATCAAAGGTGCGGTTTTTGTCCTGTCAATTACAGCCAGCCTGGCCATGTTAGTGACATTGGTTTTTACAGTTTTTGCAGCTGGCCCCTATAATGTTGAGGTTGCCGACCGGACTGGATTTAATGAAGCAACCCTGGACGACGGCGCGATTGTCCAGTATATTGGCGACCTCAATACTACCTACGGCTCAGCCGGAACAGGCACATTCAACTCATTCGTCCGCATTCAGGGCAATGAGAAGAAAACGCCCTACCAGCGGGGCTACAACACCGATGGGAAACCGGAATTTGACACAAAATCCGGTATCTGGACTCACTCGATTCTGCTCAGTGAGATTCCCACTATCAAAGTGGGCGGTAATTTGTACTGGGAATTCTTTGCTGACATCAACGAGAGCGATAATAAGCCTAAGATCACACTGGACGATTTTGAGTTGTGGCTCACCGACGATCCCGAGTTGGATGTCTATGCTACTTTTGGGACCTATGCAGTCAATATTTACGATTACGATGATCTGAATACTGACTACATCCTGATCAACGACGTCAACCAGGGCAGCGGCCGCGGCGACCTGCGCTACCTGGTCCCTCAGGATGGTTTCGACCCGGGCGATTGCAACTACGGCAACCCCGCCTGCGATACTTACCTGATTCTCTATTCCAGGTGGGGCGGCAAGGGGGGCGATTACCTGTTCGACGGCGGCTTCGAGGAGTGGAAGGTCAAGAAATACCCCATCCTGCAGGTCTCGAAGACGGTCGAAGGAAGCTATGAGACGCCCGTGAGCTGGACCATCGACAAAACTCCTGACGCGACCTACGATCTTTTCAGCGGCGAGTCAGTCATACATGAATACACGGTCTCTGTAACGCCAACCCTTGGCGATCCCGAAAACGTCCTGGTTTCCGGCGTGATCACCATCGTGGGCGACGAAGATGAAGCGGTCAACGCGACGGTCGAGGACATGTTCAACGGCTCCGCGGCGGATATCACCGGTTGTTCTGTCTCTCAGAACCTGGACGGCACCTACCCGATCGCCGCTGGCGCTACCGTGACCTGCACCTATGAGCTCGACCTTACCGATCCAGTCGACGGCACCAATGTGGCCACTGCCTCTTTTGAATTTGATGGGACCAGCTTGGCCTTCCAGGGAGAGGCAGATATTCTCGCCAGCGAGTTCATCGAGACCCTGACCGGCTACCCGGACATCAATGTGACCGACACCAACGGCGAATCCTGGTCAACGGCGGATGCGACCGCAGCCTCATGGACCTACACCGAGACCTTCAGTTGCGACGCTGATGAAGGCGCTAACCTCAATACCGCGAGCATCACCGAAACCGGTCAATCGGACACCGCGACTGTAACCCTCAACTGCTACGAGCTGACTGTGACCAAGACGGCCAACGAATTCTTCACCCGCACCTATCAGTGGGACATCACCAAATCGGTCTCGCCCGCCACTTGGGATCTGTTCAGCGGCGAATCGGGCGTGTCGGATTACACCGTCATCCTCGATCAAACCGGATATACCGACAGCAACTTTTACGTCAGTGGGGGGATCACGATCTTGAATTCGCATCCCACTCGCCAGGCTGATTTAACCCAGGTGCTCGATTCGGCGGGCAGCATTACTGCAAGTGTAACCTGTCCAAACCTGATCGTCGCGGCAGGCGGGTCTCTGAACTGCACCTACACCACCACCCCGCAGAGCAGCGCCAGTCCTTTTGGCAGCCTCAACACCGCCACCGCCACCCAGCAGCTCTACAACTTCGATGAAGACGGCGTGGCTTCGCTGGACGGCACCAAGAACTACCAGGGCACCGCGCCAATTGACTTCTCAGGCGCCTTGATGACGGAAGTCGATGAGCAGGTAACCGTTAGCGATACCTATGCCGGCTCGAACGTGACCGGCACGGCGACCGGCGACAAGACCTTCAATTACTCGCGCACCTTCACCTGCGATGCAAACGAAGGCAAGCACGACAACACCGCCTCTTTCGTCACCAATGACACCGCCACCACGGGCAGCGACGACGCCTCGGTCACCGTGAACTGCCACGACCTCAGCATAAACAAGACCGTGGACGAATCCTACACCCGCACCTTCACCTGGAATATCGACAAGCAGGTGGACAATCCCGGCCCGATCACCGTGCCGCTCGGCGGGAGCGTCACGCTCAACTACTCGGTGATCTTGGACGCCACCTACGTAGATTCCAACTTCCAGATCGCAGGCAGCATCACCATCACCAACAACCATCCCAGTAAGTCTGCCACGATTAACAGCGTAACCGACCTGGCCGGAAGCGTAAACGGCGTAGTGGTCTGCCCAGCGTCGACTGTGGCAGCCAACGGCGGCACGCTGGTCTGCACCTACACGACCCCGGCCCAGTCGAGCGCCGCGCCGTTCGGTTCGAGCAACGTTGCCACCGCCAATCAGCAGTTGTACAACTACAACTCAAGCGGCGTACCAACCGCGAACGGCACCAAGAACTACAGCGACAGCGAAGCGATCGACTTCAGCTCGGCAACGGTGACATACGTCGATGAAATCATAACCCTCACCGATACGCTCTACGGCAACCTGGGCACGGTCAACGCGCTGCTCGACAGCCTGCCGAAGACCATCAACTACGCATACACGTACACCGCTCCTGCCGGGTTCTGCGGCGAAACGACGGTTGACAACACAGCCGCCTTCACCACCAATGACACCGGCGCCACCGGCAGCGATTCGGTCAGCGTGCCGATCAACGTGCCCTGCGGCGAGGGCTGCACGCCCGGTTTCTGGCAGGGCGGCGCAGGAGCCCAGTTGTGGGATGAGGTCAACGACCCGGATTGGGATGCTGGCGATTACGCCACGCAGTTCAATCCGTTCATCCACGCCACCCTGTTCAACAGCTTCTTCAGTGGCACCCCTGACAGCCGGTTGGATAGCTTGACCATGATGGATCTGGTCGGCAGCGGCGGCACCAGCGACTGGGCGGTCAAGGCTGCCCGCGACATGGTCGCGGCTTACCTGAACGAATCGGCCTTCCCGGCCAGCTTCCCGGCCACCTCGCTGGCGGATCTGGTCAGCGCCTGGTATGCAGCAGTGTCCGGCGGCGACCCCGCTTTGATTGCTTTCCATACCCTGGTCTCGGGCTGGAATAATCCGCCCGGCGGCTCCTGCCCGCTGCCGTAAATCGTCCAATCCGTTAGAAGAATTACGTCACAAAGGGGCAGGTCAACCGCCTGCCCCTCATTTTTGATCCCCACGGTATTTCGCCTCTGTCCTCAGCCGATTGATCTCCTTCCAGGGGATTTTTGGACGGGAGAGGCCGCGTTTGGTCAGATAGCGGCGGGTATTCCTGCGCGCATGGAAGAGGGTGACCAGAAGACTCAGCCTGCCATGAAGGCCTTCGCCAGCGATGAAGCGCAGCGGGAAAAACAGCCAGCCGTCCTCATTCTTCTCCAGCCTTCCGTTGACGAGAAAGCTGCGCAGTTTCCACAGCCTCTCGTCGTGCGAGTGGCAAAGCAGCCCGGCCGGGCCGGGCTGAACCGGCGCACCGGGGGGAAATTCCACCCACAGCGCCCTGCGCGTCTGGTCCAACTGAGGAATGCAGCGCGCGCTGAACGGGTAGCCTTCGGCATCGATCCCGGTGATCACTGCGGATGAAAATGATTTTAAATATTTAGTAAGCAGTTTCCACATGGGCTGCCTGCACGCATTGGTGAGGCCGGGAAAAGTCACCGCCCGGCCACCAGAGGATCTTATGCGGGGTGATCTGGATGATCAGGCGCATGAAATTCCAATCCATCAACCAGCGGGTGATGAAGTTCGAGCTGAATAAGCCCGTTGTCGGCTGACGGCGGAAGATCGTCTCGCGCCAGTAATCTTCCAGCCCTTCGACCGCAGTGATAAATTGGTCGGAAACAACCCCCTCCCCCTGGACGAGCACAGCCGGGGGGGAGTGAAGCCCCGAGCCAGTCGGATCGGAATACAGCATGGCCACTTTGGGGTCGCGGCGGATGTTGTATGCCTTTTGGGCAAAACCGATCGAAGTGGTGAAAAGGAAGCGCGACTGCTCCGGTTGATAGAGAGCCGAGACCGGCCAGGTGGTCGGCGCGCCGCTGGGCGAGAAGGTGGTCAGCTCGCAGGTACGAAACCGGCGAAAGACCGCCTCGACCTCGGCAGGAATCCCCTTAAAATCCATGGAGCAATTGTAACAGAACTGCCCGCCGATCTGCCCGTTTTTAAAGAGGGCGCGGTGGAAACGAATCGATAATTAAGTAAATAATCGGATGGATCATGAAGCATTCGCGGGTTTCGCGGCTTATAGAGAGATACGATTCGCAACCGGTTAAAAAGGTGTACAAAGTCTGGATTTTATTAATATATATGATAATATACTAATATATTAAACGGGCTGGATGCCGAAGGGAGAAGAATATGAACCATTATCAATATCTGATCATCGGCGGCGGGCTGGCGGCGGACGCGGCCGTCCGCGGTATCCGCGAGCTGGACAGGATCGGCACGATTGGCCTGTTCAGCATGGAATCCGATCCGCCCTACCTGCGCCCCAACCTGTCCAAAGGCTTGTGGAAAGGCCGCCCGATCGAAAAGATCTGGCGCCACACCGACCAACTGGGGGTGGAAATTCACCTTAACCGAAAAATCATCCGGCTCGATCCCGCCAAAAAGCGGGTGCTCGACGCCGCAGGACGCGAAATCGGTTTTGAAAAGCTGCTTCTATCCACCGGCGGTACGCCGGTCCGCCTGCCCTTTGGCGGGGATGAGATCATCTACTTCCGAGATCTACAAGATTACTACCGCCTGCGCAGGTTAAGCGAGAGCGACGAGCGGTTCCTGGTCATCGGCGGCGGATTCATCGGCTCGGAGATCGCTGCCGCTTTGACCATGGTCGGCAAGAAAGTGACCATGGTCTTCCTGGAGGACGCCATCGGCGGACTGGTCTACCCGCCCGACCTCGCCCATTTTCTTAACGATTATTACCGCGCGAAGGGGGTTGAGGTGATCCCGAACGACTCCGTCGTTCAGGTCGACCGCAGCGGTGAGCGCATCCTGGCGCAGACGAAGAACGGCCGCTCGCTCGAGGTTGACGGCGTGGTCGCCGGCATCGGCATCCGCCCAAACGTCGCGCTGGCCGAACAAACCGGCCTTAAGGTCGAGAACGGCATCGTGGTTGACGACCTGCTGCGCACGTCGCACCCGGACATTTACGCCGCCGGCGATGTGGCAAATTTCTTCCATATCGGTCTAGGCCGGCGAGTGCGGGTCGAGCATGAGGATAACGCCATTCGCATGGGCTACCAGGCCGGGCGGAACATGGCCGGGGCGGACGAAGCCTATAACCACATCCCCATGTTCTACTCTGACTTGTTTGACCTGGGTTATGAGGCGGTCGGAGAGTTGAGCAGCAAGCTGGAGATCGTCGAGGATTGGCAGGCGCCGTTTCAGAAGGGTGCCGTTTATTATCTCGAAGACAGACGCGTGCGCGGGGTGCTGCTTTGGAACGTCTGGAATACCGTCCCGGCTGCCCGCGCTCTGCTTTCAGAATCAGGGCCGGTAGATCCAAAACAACTGGCAGGGAAACTGACTTAAGCAGTAAACCCAAATATTTAAGAATGGGGAAAGATTACATCTTGGATCCGATCAAGATGATACTTCCTCTGGTCCTTGGGCACTCATCCATAAGTATTAATTGATGATGGATAGATTTTCAAATGAAATGCTTGCATTGGCCATATATTAGTGTATAATATTGATCGATATTATCTAATTAAGGAGGCGGGATTAGCACAGATTATCGACCGTTATTTCAATAAACTGGACTTACCCCTGTTAGCAAGCTTTGGCGGGGCATCGGATATTGTCTCAACCCTTTTAAAAAACAATTTGGAGGAACTTTGAAAAAGCTGTTGGTTTCCACGTCGATTGCGGTCGCGCTTCTTGCCGCTATTTTCAGCCTGGCATACGCAGCCACCGGCGGAATCACCGATGTTCAAGCGTTGAAAGACCTGGCAGCCGTCCGTCAGGCTACTGTCAAATACCATGACCTTAATCAGGCCGTCGCCGATGGGTTTATGCCCACCGACACCTGCGTGGCTGTCCCCGGCGTCGGCGGCATGGGCTATCACTTTGTGAACATCGCCCGCTTGATGGATCCTGCCATCAGCCTGACAGAGCCCGAGATCCTGCTTTACGCCAGGGTCGGCGGCGAGATGAAACTGGTCGGCGTGGAATATATGCTCGCAATCGGAGCGCCGGATTCACCGGTGCCCAATCCAGCTCCCCCTGCGCCTGTCTTATTTGGCCAGACCTTTGACGGTCCGATGGAAGGTCACGAACCTGGCATGCCCCCTCACTATGATTTTCACGTCTGGGTGTGGCAGGCGAATCCAGATGGAATGTTTGCACAGTTGAATCCGAATATCTCTTGCCAATAGAACTGATCTGAATAGAAACGAAAACCGGCGTCCGGCCAATCTCGGCCGGGCGCTAGTTTTTTCGCTACAAACAAATCAATCTTTATTCACCTTTGCTATAATCAATGCTGAGGGCGCAACCATGAAGATACTCTTTATCGGCGGCACTGGAGTGATCAGCTCGGCCTGCTCGGCGCTGGCGCTTGAGCGCGGGCTGGACCTGTACCTGCTCAACCGCGGGCAGAGCCAGCGTCCCCCGCCGCCGAAGGCAAAAATCCTCGCGGCGGATATCCGCCGGCCAGAGACCGTTAACGAAGCGATCCAGGACCTCCACTTCGACTGCATCGTCGATTGGGTGGCGTTTACCCCCGAACACATCCAGACCGACCTGGACCTTTTCCGCGGTCGGACCGGGCATTATATCTTCATCAGCTCCGCCTCGGCTTACCACAAACCGCCGCGCTCCCTGCCGGTCACAGAGAGCACCCCGCTGAATAACCCCTGGTGGGAGTACTCGCGCAACAAAGCCGCCTGTGAGGCTCTGCTCATGGAGGCATACAAAACGGACGGCTTTCCGGTCACCATCGTCCGCCCCTCGCACACCTACGATCAAACCCTGCTGCCCTTCCACGGGGGCTATACCACTCTGGCGCGCATGCGCGCCGGCAAGCCGGTGGTCGTCCACGGCGACGGCACATCCCTGTGGACATTGACCCATCACAAGGACTTCGCCGTCGGACTGGTCGGGCTGCTCGGCAACCCGCACGCGGTCGGCGAGGCGTTTCACATCACCTCGGACGAATGGCTCAGCTGGAACCAGATCTACGAGATCGTCGCCCGCGCCGCCGGCGTCGAGCCGCGCCTGGTGCACGTCCCATCGGATTTGATCGCCGCATACGACCCCGTCTGGGGCGCTTCGCTGCTCGGCGATAAAGCCCACAGCATGATCTTCGATAACAGCAAAATCCGCCGGCTGGTGCCGGATTTCAATCCAGTCATCCCCTTCTGGCAGGGCGCAAGGGAGATCGTCACCTGGTACGACGCGGATCCAGCCCGCCAGAGCATCAACCCGACCCTCGACGTGCTTCAGGACAGGCTGATCGCCTTGATGATGGCCGATCTGCCCCAAAGTTGATTCATCAAGACATTCTCCCACCATCCACGGTAAAAAAATAGGCCTGGCGGTTTGTCTGCCAGGCCTGCCTCTGTCAAGATGATCCAATCATTATGAATTGACTGGCGCGGCAATCATATTTTCGAGGATAATCTCAAGCGCCATGGTATGGCTGCACACATTGCGGGTGCGGAAGAATTCGCAGTCGCACTGCCAGATACCGTTATCGTAGCTGACATGGTGCGGATTGTTCTCCCCGTCCATCGTCACCGTAAAACTGTGGAAGTGTATCCGCTCTCGTTCCTGCGCGTACCGTCTGGCTTTATCCCGCTTGCCGATCATCCCGTAGTCCATTTTTTATGTCTCCTTTTTTTCAAAAATTGACAAAAAAGCACGCGTCACAACGCGTGCCCCCGCAAGTGGCCTCTTCGGTTGTATGTGCCCAAAACTCGCATAGCCGGTAATCGCTCCAAATCTTTTTCCTATGATATATCGACTCCTCAATTAAGTCAACGACATTTTTCAAGGACCAGTGCATCTTCGCCGCCGGTATAGTAATTGCGCCAGGTGTCCACCATGCGGAAACCCTGCTGGGCGTATAACCGCAGCGCCGGCAGGTTCGACCTGCGTACGCTCAGCCGAACGCATTCGACATCCATCTGATCCATGCAGGCCAGCAGGAGCGCCCGGGCGATCCCCCGCCGTTGATAAGCAGGCAGCACGCCCAGGGTGACAATCCAGCCGACTTTCTTCATCCGGTGGAGGTCTGCCGCAATAAAACCCACCATTTTTGCATCCACCACCGCCTTCAGACGAACAACGCCCGGCAGCAGCAGCACGGCAGCCTGGTCGATCAGCGGCCACGCGTCGAGAGAAAAACACTCCCGCTCCAGCCTGCGCAGGGCAGCCAGGTCGCGGATGCCAGCTTTGAGGATTTGAGGCAGGGACGTTGTCAACATCATCGAGGAAACGGCAAGTCTCCCCCGCCTGGAAAGGCCAGGATCAAGGGAGACCTGCTAAACCTGCGCACGAGCACCTATTTGGACTCTCTTAACTTGAGAAAATCCTGGAGCAGATTGGTGAACTCCATCGGGAAGATGTACTTTGTAGAAGCCCCGGCTCCCATGGCTTTGAGGGTTTCGAAGTACTGCAATGTCATCGTCTTCGGATCAACCGTCTGGGCAACGCTGTAAATCTTTTCCAGGGCCATCGCGAAACCCTCGGCGCGCAACAGTTGCGCCTCGCGCTCGCCCTGGGCAATCAGGATGGCAGCCTGTTTCTGCCCGTCTGCCTTGAGCACCGCGGCCTGGCGCTCGCCCTCGGCCACATTGACCGCGGCTTCGCGCGTTCCGGTCGACTCGGTCACGATCGCCCGCCTGGTTCGTTCGGCGGTCAGCTGGCGGTTCATCGATTCCTGGACTTCCCGCGGCGGAATTATTTCACGGATTTCTACGTTGGTAACCTTCACACCCCAGCGTTCAGTCACCTCGTCGAGGCGGGTGCGTAAAGCCTGGTTGATTTTTTCGCGCTCCGAAAGCACTCCATCCAGCATGATGCTGCCGATCACCGAGCGAAGGGTGGTGGTGGCGATGCCCTGGGCGGCCAGCTCGAAATTGCCAACCTGCAGCACGCTTTGAACCGGATCGAACACCTTGTAGTACCAGAGGAAATCGATCGAGATCGGAGCGTTATCCGAAGTGATCGAAGTCTGCGCCGGGATTTCGCGCACCTGCTCGCGCAGGTCGACGCGCACGCCCCGGTCGATGAAGGGGATCAGGATGATCAGGCCCGGGCCGCGCTCACCGATGCAGCGCCCCAGACGAAAGACGACCAGGCGCTGGTACTCCGGGACGATCTTGAGCGCCGAGGAGAGAAAGACCAGGACTGCCAGAACGACGACACCTATCAGACAGTAGACGAGTTCCATGTTTTTACTCCTTTGTTAGGATTCGGATCCGATCTCAAAAAAACCAATTGGCGGGCGGCGATTTACTCAACTTCCTGCACTGGCTCGACTTGCAGAATCAGGCCTTCGCGGCCGACCACCCGCACCCGGCTGCCCACCGGGATTTCATTCTCGCTCCAGGCGCTCCACTCCTCTCCGCCGATGTACACCGTGCCCTCTCGGAAGATATCCGTTTTCGCTTCGCCGAATAACTCCTTGAGCTTATTCAGGTCGAAATCCGGCCTGCGGGCGATCGCCTCGATGCCCTTTATGCCGATGAACCAGAGCAGCCCAATCGCGACCAAGGAGGTGACCAGCGCCAGCCAGAAATTTACCGCCGGCCGGCCTTCGGCATCGACGAACAAGAAGACTGAACCAACGATCAGGGCAGCGATGGACAGTGCGAGGAAAATCCACCGGCGCGATTTGCGCAATGCAAAGATAAACGGCACCACTCCTAGAATCAGGACCAGCAGCGCCCAGGCGTTGATGGTCAGGCGCGCAGCGCCGATCCCCGCAAGAACGAGGGCAAACAATGCCCCAATCTCGAGTAAACCCGTCCCGGGTGAAAACAGAGCCAATATTCCCAGCACCATGCCCACCACCAGCAGCAAGTAGGCGATGTTGGGGTCCATCAGTGGATTGATCATTCTTCCTCTTTGCAGAGAACGAGCCGCCTCAGGGAGAAAATTCTCGCCTGTCCAGCCTGGTCATTCCATGGAATGAAGCACTTCCCTTAAAAAATTATACCTGAGAAGGCGCTTTGCTCAAAGCATATTTGCCTGGATTCCGGCCGATTAACGACTCAATTCCCAAGATCGAGTCGCTCGAAGTGCAGCCATGCGACTACACCGGCCGCAACGGTCCACCCGGCGGTGCCGAGCCAGTTCACTGCCCGCAGACCGGTGAGCAGTGGATTGCCCTCAAGATAAGAAGCCAGCGGCGATATCCAGCGAATCCAAGCCGGCAGATGAGTAAAGCCTGGCAGCAAGTAGATCGAAACCGCAAGGATGAACGCTCCGACGCCCAGCGCGACCGCAGCCCAGGGTTTCCCGCTCAGATTTCCGGCAAGAAAAACGATGAAACTGTAAAAAAGGCAATAGATCGACAGGATGACCGAAAAAAAGAGGATTCTGAGCGGTGGGATGTTCAACCGGTCTGCCAGGCTGCCAATGATTAGGACACCCGCGCTGATCAACGTCAGGCCGAAGAGAAAAGCGGCCTGAATCAGGAAGATGCCGCCCAGCATCTGCCGGCGGGAGGTGGGATAGGAAAGTAACAGGGTAAGCTGGTTTCCCCCCTGGCTGGTGAGAATCCAATCCCTGGCGTTCGCCATCGCCGAGATCGAAAGCGCGAGGGGAAGGACAGCCGCGAATCCGGTCAGGTTCAGCCAATCCACGAGCGGAGTGGATTGCCTGGGAATGCCCCAGAACAGGAATGCATTCATTTTCCCAAGCCAAGCAACCACAGCCTCGCTGCGTGTAACGGTTGGGAACAATCCAAGTGTAAGCGCCAGATAGAGAACCAGCCCGAGGCAGAGCGCCAGGTAAGCGCGTCCGCGCTCCTTGAGCGCCTGGTTAACCAGGCTAACCAGCATACGACCCAATTCCGTAATAGGTACGATAGACTTCTTCGAGGGTCGGCTGCTGCGAGATGATGTCCATCACCCGGTACTGGCTGGCAAGCTTGATCAACGCATCCGGATCACCCTGGACAGTACAGCGCACCTTGTTATCCTCGAGGACGAGGTCATGGAGGTTCGGCATGCTGGCGAAGATTTCGCGGTTGACGGCGGTGGCAAAGCGCATCTCGATGATCCGCAGCGCGCGGGCGCGCAGCTGGACGCCGCGCTCAATGGCCACCAACCGGCCCTGGTGTAGAACAGCTACCCGGTCGCATATCCGCTCCATGTCGGTAAGCGATTCAGAGGCGATCAGGACCGTCCGTCCCTCGGCGCGAGCCTCAGTGATCAATTGGAAGAATATATTTTGAGTCTTGCGGTCCATCCCGACGCAGGGCTCGTCGAAAATCATCAACTCCGGACGGTGCATCATCGCCTGGATAATGCCGAGCATTTTCCGTTCTGCGTTGGTGTAGGCGCGCAATGATTTTTTCAGATCCAGCTGAAAACGGGAAGCCAGCCCATGGGCCAACTCCAGATCCACATTTCGGCGCAGACGGCTCAGCGATTGCAGCCATTCTTCGCCGCTCTGCGTGCTGTTCAACCGCAAATTGTCCGGCAGGTAGCCAATCTGCTGGCGCACTTGCGACCCCTGTCGCTGGCAGTCCAACCCGAGTACCAGCGCGTTTCCACGGGAAGGACGAACCAAATCCAGCAGAATGTGAATCAGGGTCGATTTTCCGGCGCCCTTCGGGCCAAGAATCCCATAAATCTCCCCGGGCTCGACCTCGATAGTCAGGTTGAGCAGGGCTTGCCGACGACCGTATTGTTTTGTCAGGTTTTCGGTGCGGACGACGAGGTAGCGCATCATCGGCCTCCTTTCTGGATCAATCCTGAAAAATAAGCACCGGCTGGTGTTTCGAGGACCAGCCGGTGACCTTACCGGGATTTCACCGTCGGAAGGCGATTACCCGCCGATCAGGCTGGTACCTCTTTGCGGGATTGCCACTTGCGGATCAGTTTCTCGTAAGCGTCCTCGACCAAATTTGCCCACTCGATCACCTCTTCCAATCTCCGGCGGGCAGGGTCGTAATCAGCCATACCGTGCAGGCCGTCTTCCGCCATTTCCCGCAGGGACTGGATCTTTTCGAGGCGCATCTCCAGGGCTGTCTCCCAGGCTTCGTCGGAGAAAACGTAGTAGTCGCTGCGCTCGCCGAACAACGAAACCTTTTCTGCCAGACCGGTCATCAACAACGTTCTCAGGTTGGTCGATATACTGCTTCGACTGGCCTGGAGAACCTCGCAGATCTCCTCGGAGGAGACCGGACGCTGCGACACCATCAGCAGACCGAGGATCTTGCCGCCAATTCGAGGAACACCATAGTCCTCGAAGTGCAATCCCATATTTTCAATGAACTGGGATAGCGTTGCGATATTCCCCGATATAGGGGAGTTACTATCTGAACCGCTATCCGTTTCTTCTGAATCCATTCTTGCCAGCGCTCCTAGTCTCATTCTGCAAAGAAAACGACACTTTTCAGTCAATTCATTCTACTGTGAATGATCATTTCTGTCAATACTGAAATCAGTAACTGTTTCCGTGATGAAGACGTAAAACTGAAACACATACTCATGTTCAAAATTTATAGTTCTTCCCGAAACAAACGATAACCCCTTTCCGGAGGAATCTTGTATGGTATATGATAGAATTACAAATTATCCACTCCTTGCGAGGTGTATTATGCCCGAAACCATCCTGGTCGCCATCGCCTGGCCATACGCAAACGCCGAGATCCATGTTGGTAATATAACCGGTTCTCACCTTCCCGGAGACATCGTTGCCCGTTATCACCGGCTGAAAGGCAACCGTGTGTTGATGGTATCTGGAACCGACTCGCATGGCACCCCGGTCACCCTGAAGGCAGATGCGCTGGGCAAACCGGTGGAAGAGGTCTACAAAAAGTATCACAATGGCTTCCTGGAATTGTTCCAGAAACTTGGCATACACTACGATCTGTTCACCACAACGCATACTCAAAACCATTTCAAGGTAGCGCAGAATGTTTTTCTTGCCCTGCATAAAAACGGTTTCCTCTACACTGAAACCCGCCCGCAGTGGTACTCTCCCGCCAGCAAGCGTTTCCTGCCCGACCGCTACGTCGAGGGCACCTGTTACATCTGTGGATTCGAGGGCGCTCGCTCGGATCAGTGCGATAACTGCGGCAGCGTCCTCGATCCCGAAAAACTGCTCAATCCGCGTTCCAAGGTGGACAATTCTACGCCTGAACTGCGCGATACCAAACATTTCTATCTCGATTTATCCAAGCTGGAGCCGGATGTCGCTCGTTTTCTACGCGAGCGCAGGCACTACTGGCGCGACACGGTCATCGGCCAGTCGCTTGGGCAGATCGAATCCGAGGGGTTGAAGCCGCGGGCGATCACGCGCGACCTGGACTGGGGCATCCCCGTGCCGCTCGAAGGCTGGGAAGGTAAATGCCTGTACGTCTGGTTCGAAGCGGTGATCGGTTATCTCTCGGCGACCATCGAAT
>CAZMCF010000004.1:26136-135749 GCA_964564935.1 uncultured Anaerolinea sp.
CCGCCTTGATGGGCGAGCCAGACGCCTGGAAGGACTGGTGGACCCGCCCCGAGGCTAAATCGTTTTATTTCATCGGCAAGGATAACATTTTCTTCCATGCCGCCTGGTGGCCGGCGCAGTTAATGGGAACCGGCGAGCAGTTCATGGAGTTGTTCGCCGAAGAAAGCGGCAAGCGGCTCACCCTGCCCTACGATGTGCCCGCCAACATGTTCATGAACCTGAAGGAGAAGCGCATCTCTGGCAGCCGCAACTGGGGTGTCTGGGGACGAGATTTCCTCACCCGTTACGATCCCGACCCGCTGCGCTATTACCTGACGGTCAACATGCCCGAAATGCGCGACACCGATTGGGACTGGGAGGATTTCTACAGCCGCAACAACGATGAGCTCGTCGCCACCTGGGGCAACCTGGCCAACCGGGTGCTTTCGTTTGCCTACAAGCACTGGCAGGGCGTGGTTCCCGAGCCGGGCGAACTGAGCAGCCTGGATCAACAACTGCTGGCAACCGTGGAAAGCGGATTCGAGACGATTGGCAGAGAAATCGAAGCCATTCACCTGCGAGCCGCTTTGGGTGAAGCGATGCGCCTGGCCAGCGAGGTCAACAGGTATCTCGATCAGACTGCTCCCTGGACATCGATCAAGACCGATAAAGCTGCCGCAGCGCGCAGCATCTATACCGCCCTGCGCGCGATCGACTCGCTGAAGATTCTCTTTGCGCCTTTCCTGCCTTTCTCCAGTGAGCGCCTGCAGGTATTTTTCGCTTACCCACAGCCAATATTCGGCGAAACCCACATCGAAACCGTCCGCGACAGCCTCGGCGAGCATACCGTCCTGCGCTATCAGCCGGGGCAGGCCTCCGGCAGATGGGCGCCAAGCCAGCTCAAGCCGGGAGCCGCGCTTAACCCGCCTGAGCCGCTCTTCCGAAAGCTGGATGTTTCGATCGTCGAGGCAGAACGCGCCCGGCTGGGCAAACCGCTGGCATAATTCCAGACTCTCAAGTTACTGCCAGACGCCAGCGCATTCGAGTCCAACGATTTTTCCGGTGAGGTGTACCGGCGACGCTCTGAGGTTGCCCTCGTGCGGCACCTGGGTGCGTGTCCCGATCACGGGGCTGGTCACCACTCTATAATTAATCAATATATGCTACAATGCTGAACCTCTGGATTCCAGGTGATTTGGAGAAAATCATGAAACCAAGATTGAAAATCTTGATTGCAGCGCTCATATCGGTGCTCGTCGCCCTGAGCTGCAATCTGCCCGCCCGCAACCCGGAATTTATGTCCCCAACGGCGACTTCGCAGGCCGAGACCAGTCAACCGGGCGGAGTAACCAAAGTGTCCGATTTCAGCCAGGTCCGCCTAGAACTGGCCGACCTGCCCCAGGGATTTAACCCTGTCAGCGAAAACGATATGGCCCAATTCGGCTTAAATCTGGACAGCTTGCTCGCGTCCATATCCGCTCCGCTGGCAAAGGCTGAACCTCAGAACCTTGCCGCCTACAGCAAAGCGGACGGAGTAAATACCACCCTGGTGATTTCCTTCATCCTCCAACCGCTGACCCTGCTCGAACGAGGCGCTTTCGACCTGCTGGTTCGCGACCCGCAGAATGCGGTAAATCTTTTGGCGAATATAGTGAGCGACCTCACTTTTCATCCACTGATCAACATCGAATCCATCGGAGACGCGGTCCTCGGAACGACATTCAGCTATGAGAAGGCGACAATACCCATCGACGGCGAGCTGGTCATCTCAAGGCGCGATCAGGTCATCCAGGTGGCGATGGTAGCCAGCCTGCGCGGCGGCGCCAAAGCTGTCGATGGCCTGCAAATCGCCCGGATCATCGATGGGAAAATCCAGGCGGCGTTGAAGTGACAACGGTCCGATCCTACTCTGCGAGCATTTCCCGGATCAAATCGAGCGTCTCCTGATTGATCCTTTCCTTGGTGAATAAGCGTAGCGCCCGTTCGCGCCCGGCAGTGCCCATCTGACGCCTCAATTCGTTGTTCGAAATCAGCTTACGCAATGCCTCCGCGAGCGCCTGGGTATCGCCGACTGGCACCAGCAGGCCGTTGACGCCGTCTTCCACTACCGCCCGGCAGCCGGGGATGTCGCTTGCAACGATCGCCCGCCCGCAAGCTGCCGCCTCGAGGAGGACTGTCGGCACTCCTTCGCCATAACTGGGAAGCGCCACGATATGGCATTGATCATAAACGCTCTTAACGTTTTCTTCGAACCCGACCCATTCGACGAAACCCTCCGCCGCCCAGGATTTCACCACCTCAAGATCAATGCTGGTAGGGTTGCCCTCGTCCGGCTCGCCAACCAGAAATAGTTTGAGCGGTAGACTTGAGCGGACCAGACGGGCTGCCTCGACCAGCTCACCCACACCCTTATCCCACAACATGCGGCCCACATACCCCACAACCGGGATTCCTTCTGGCTCAGGCGCAGGGGTAAAGATTGCTGTGTCCACTCCCACCCCTTCAATCAGGCGGGTTCTATCAGGTTTTATGAAATTTCCCTCGACAAAGAAGTGCCGGTCTTCTTCATTTTCAAAGATAACCCTCACTCCACGCGTGGAAAACGCCAGCCGGTAAAGCTGTCTCACGAACGGACGGATAGCCTTCGCTTTTGGCTCATCAGCAAGGAAGGCATACCCCCGCCCGGTAATCGAACTCAACTGGTGCCGTACCCCGCTCATCTTCGCGGCAAGCGCACCGTAGAGAACCGGTTTGATGGTGAAATGCTGAACCAGATCGGGCTTCTCGGCTGAATAGATCCGCCGCAAGGCTGCGATGGAAGCGATTTCTTTCCAGGGGGCGACGGTCTGCCGCCCGACTTCCCAGGAGATATGCCGGAAACCTTTTTCGGTCAGCCTGGCAGTGTAGTCGCCAGGCGGGGAAACCATGACCACCTCGAAACCAGCATCGCGAAGTACCTGAGCCAGCGATAGCTTGAAATTGTACAGGTACCAGTCCGTATTTGCCACCAACAGCGTTTTTATCATGGTTCGATTCATCCCCCTGCCGTGTTCGTTGGGTTCCCTCCCGGAGCGGTATCCAGGATCGAGTGGTATAGAGCTAACAGGCGTTTTTCCATGATAGCCCAGCTAAAAGTTTCGTCATAAGCGCGCCGCCCGTTGCGGCCAAGACGCTCGCGCAGGTCGGCCTCGCGGCTCAATTTCATCAGGGCGGTTTCCAATTCGTCCTTGTCGCCATACTCCACCACGATCCCGCAATTGGCTTTCAAGACGATTCGATCCATGTTCGTCCCGCGGGCGACGATGATCGGTTTGGCGAGCATCATCGCCTCGAAGATCTTGTTTGGCGAAGAGTAGCGGTGATTGGCAATGCCAGGATCGTAGGTCGCGAAGAGGACGTCAGCCTGCCGGCTGAGTGCTAACGCTTTCTGGTAATCGATGCGACCGTGCCAGCGTACGTTGGGCATCATCCGAGCCTGAGCGGCGATCTCTTCTTCGTCCCCTCCAAAACCGGCAAAATCCAGGCGCCATTCCGGATGGCGGAGGACCACATCCAGCATCTCGAACAAACCGCGTTCACGCTGCAGTAGGCCTACATATGTAATATTCAACTTAGAAGATCGAGGTTGAGAATCGACCCCATCCGCGGTTAACACCGCATCCGGGGGACTATTATAGATAATTTCCAGTTTCTTAGGCTGGCTGCCGCGAATCTGCTCGCGGCGGCTGTCATCGACCAAAATCACAGCATCCGCCCGGTTGATCGCCCAGAGATCCAATCTGCGGATCATTGACTTGACCCAGTTTGGGGTGCGGCGTAGGTGATCGGCATAAAAGTCAAAGATATCGTAGATAACTTTCTTTTTCCAGCGAAGCTTGCAGTACAGAGCAGACAGGATTGTGTCGAAATCACAGGCGTGAATCAGGTCGAACTGGTCACGATGGCGCGCCAACCAGCGTACCAGGCCCACCTGCCAGCGTAAAAGAGCCGGAAAGTTGCTCATCCCGCTGCCAAATTTTGCCCGGATCGGCAGGCGGGTCACCTGGGAATTGTGACATATTTCTGCCTCAGGCAGGCTGCCTGTGCGGTCCCAGCCAAGCGCCATGACATCGTATCCGGCTCCGTTCAGCGCGGTGAGGATTTTCTCGACCCGTGGATCGGGCGCGATCGGATTTGAGCGCAATACCGCGACGCGCAATTTATGGTTCTCCTGGTTGCCTATCATATCCTCAATGGATCACCCACTTCATTTTCTTATCCAAAGGCTAATCAAATGGAGTGTT
This sequence comes from uncultured Anaerolinea sp., assembly GCA_964564935.1. Lineage (GTDB taxonomy): Bacteria > Chloroflexota > Anaerolineae > Anaerolineales > Anaerolineaceae > Bellilinea. The sequence goes on from CAZMCF010000004.1 coordinate 30,399, forward strand.
TGCCTGTGTTCGTTTTTCAAGAGCATCCGCGTCAATTCTCTGCCAGCATGTCAGCGGATGATGATAGAATTATCCCATTCTGACCGCGCCGACCATTCCTGGAGCCATGCCGGATTTATACATCCCAAAAGACGACCTTGATTATACCCTACGCACCTGGTGGTTGCTGGTGATCTTGACGCTGGTTGGGGCTGCGTTTGGCTGGGCGTTCAGCCAGGCCAATTCGCCAGTCTACGAGGCCCAGGCGGAAATTACCATCAGCATCGATGTCAGCCGAACAGGGACGCTGACCGGTGAGAGCCAGGACATGTTGATCGACGCTGCCGGCGATGTGATCGGCGCTCCGGCAGTCATGGCAGCCCTGGAGAGTGAACTGGACCCGCCCGACGTTCAACGGTTGTATCTGGAACGCAAGTCCGACCGGTTCGCTCTGCGGGTTGTCGGACGGGACCAGCAGCGGGTGGAGCGGCTGGCGCAACGCTGGTCGGAGCTGGCAATTTCCGCACTGGATCAGGCTGCCCGGCATGTGATTGCCGCGGATATTCTCGAGCGATATATTTCCAGTCTGACTGTTTGCGTCGAGCAAATCCCATCCTCATGGAACGGGGGTGACTTTTGCGGGCTCCCCTCGCTGAGCGAAGTCCAGAGGACCATCCGGGAAGCCGGGATGCAATTACACCAGGAGATGGCTGCCTCGCAAGGGTTGATCCCTGGCATCCGGTATTGGCTCTCCAAAGAGGCCCAGCTCTCTGAGAAACCTGTGCAATACAACCGCAAGTATCTGTTGCTTGGAGGTGGGTTAATCGGCTTCGCCCTCGGAACCTGGCTGTTGCACTTGCGCCTTCCAGAACGCATCAGGCGGAGGTAAGCGGTGGTTGAAGGTCTCCGCCGCCGGGTTGAAGGCGGGTTGTGGGCGCTGTTGATCCTTCTGCTTCCGCTGACCAGTTTGCCGCTGCTATCCCGGCTGGCCGGCGGGACGATGGTTGCCCCCGCCGCAATCATCCCGCTCGTACTCTTAATCCTGATTTTCCTTATCCCGCGGCTGCTGGGCGGGATGGGGCTGCCCCGCCAGGTCCTTCCTCTGCTGGCTTTGACCCTGGCAGCAGCGGTTTCGTGCGGGTTATCTCTTTTCCTCGACATCCCCCTGTTTCGGGATATCGACCGATTGAGCAACACCCTGACCGCCCTGGCGACCTCATTGGTCGGGGTTGGTTTTTATTTACTGGCAATTTCCTGGCCTGATTCTACCGATAAACTATCGAGGTTATACTTCTGGCTCAACATATCCGGCTTTGTCATCATCCTCTGGTCCGGGCTGCAAGCAATAGTGTGGTACGCTGGGGGTCTTTACCCGGAATGGATGTGGAAATTGCAAAATATGATCTCCTCGAGCGGCAACCTGTATAACCAGCGCGTCACTGGCCTGGCATTCGAACCCTCCTGGCTCGGGCATCAGTTGGTATTACTCTACTTACCCTACTGGCTGGCAGCGACGATCCGCCGATCCAGCGCATTCCGCTTCCGCCTGTGGAAATGGACCGCCGAGAATGTCTTGCTGGGTTTGGGCGTTGGTGTGCTGTTTCTGGCTTTCTCCCGCAGCGCTATCCTCTCATTCCTGCTGGCCAGTTCCTGGTTGCTCGTACGGCTCGCCGGAAAACTGGTTCACCGAATTCAGGGTAAACTCCTTGCAGATACGCCCTCCCGCCTGCAGGCTGTTCTGATTCGTGCGGCAATTTGGGCAGGGATGGTGATCCTCGCGGCGGCGGCCATTGCCGGGCTGATTTTCGCAGCCACACGCCTGGATTCCCGCATGGCTGATCTATTTAGCCTGCTCCAACGCCGGCTGAGCTTTACCGAGCTTGCCTATCAACTGGTTTTCGGCGAGCGAGTTGTTTTTTGGAATGCCGGTTTAGAGGTCTTCGGTGACCATCCCGTCTTTGGAGTCGGACTTGGCAACGCCGGCTTTTTTTTCCCAGAAAAATTGACCGCCTTCGGCTGGACAGTGGCCGAGCCGTTCAAAATGGTTTACTCTACGGCGCTCCCAAACACGCTCAGCCTTTGGGTCCGTTTGCTGGCAGAGACCGGCCTGCTCGGCTTCAGTTTGTTTCTGAGCTGGCTGGTCATCCTGTGGAAATCTGCTCGCTACATCCAGTCTCATACCAATTCCATTCTGGGGACAGCCGGCCTGGCCGGGCAGCTTGCAATGATTGCTCTATTGATGGAAGGAATGAGCGTGGATACCCTGGCGCTGCCCTACTTCTGGTTATCCTTTGGCTGGTTGACTGCCGCTGCGGCGATCGCGCGCCGAAGCGAGCCGTCAGGGTAAGGGAAGCGGGCAGGTCAGATCGACGTTTGGATCACGCCAGAGAACTTCCATATCGTCTCCCATAAGCAGAATCGCAGCGGCGTCGATGTGACCGGCTTCTCCATATCTGCAGCCGATCACTACCGTTTCCACGTCGTCCGGAATCGCCGATGGAGGAATGGGACTGGGTAAAACTGCGATGTAAGCCCGATCGCTGGTCAATACGCGCATGGTGAAGCGGGGTTCGGGCTCGGCTGGCAGAACCATTAACGCCAATTCACCATCTGACTCGCCCTGCCCGTACTCATAAAAGCGCGGATAAAAACCGCGCCCTTTGACCACCACCACCTCGGGATCGTTAAGCAATTGACTTCCCTCAATTGTTATCAGCCAATCAGCCAGCTGTCTATCTTGCCAGCCGGTTGTTTGGATTTCCTTAAGGATTTGTTCGGGTCGATGTTCGGGAAGCCTGTCTGGAAAAAGGTATCTTGAGAGCGGCAGCCATGAGCCGACAAAGAGGAACAATCCCGCGATCAACGCACCGCGCGGCCAGGGCAGCGGAGTCGCTTTTTCCTCCCCTGCATCCGTGGACCCCCGCGCGGCTGCCTGAGAATCGGTCAACTGCCCGGTAAGGACAGCACGCAGCCAAATCGATGCCTGAACCAATCCTATAACGAAATAAAGCAGCACTGCCCAATCGACCGGCACCAGGTAGCGTGCGCCGGAGTTTCTCACCACGGCGTTGGCAAGATAATAGCCTATCTGAGCCAGGAGGGGGATCAAACCTGCCAGGCGCCAGCGCTTCCAGGCCGAACCAATGCCGATTGAAACCAGTCCCAGGTTCAGGAAAATTAACAAAAACGAGCCTTCAGGTAATTCCCCGTGCCAGGTCATGACGCTCTGCCAGTAAGGCGTTTGCAGCGTTTGCTCCAGATCCCTCAGGATGATGCTGTGCGGCAGGATGAAAAATGCCATAATTTCATTGTGGATAAAATGGCCTGGGATGAAGCTGTAAGAGGTCTGCCGATCTTCAAGTTGAAAGCCTTCAGCCAATTCCGGTATAGCCATCTGCGCCGCGGAAAAATCAGGAGTTGTTAAAAAGGGAATCGAAACAGGGGATTGTGGTTCCTTATAACTCGAATCGATCACCGGCAGTTTATAACGGTTATCCAGCAAGGAACGTGCTTTGGCGATCAGATATGGCGTATCGAAGCCCCTGGGGATCACCAGATTCCAGGGCAGCAGGGTCAGGATGAAGACCAGCGCGAACCAGGCTGTCGCCTCCACACCCCGCCTGAGAGTGCGGCGCCAGCGTAGAAACGCCAGAACCATCAGCAGCGGCGCCAGTAAGAGCGCATTGGGGCGTACCAGGGCAGCCAAACCGAGCAAACCGGCGCTGATCAGCAGCGCTTGGGTGCGGCGCTCAGGCTGCTGAAACCACCTGACCGCGAAGAGACAAGAGAAGATGAGCAGCAGAGCTGCCGGGTATTCGGTCAACAAGAGCTTGGAATGCGAAACCTGTATCTCCAGGGTCGCAGCGATCGCGTTGCGCTGCTGGAAAACCGCCAGTAAAGCCACAATCAATCCCGCCATTCGATTGTGCAGTGTCTTGCCGAGCAGATATAATCCAACCGGCGTAAGCGCAAGCAGTGCCACCTGAAATCCAACCAAAAGCCTGAAGTCCTGCCCGGCGATCAGATGCAGCAGCGCCAGCAGGAATACATAGGCAGGCTTGTCCATAAATTCGCCGTTGGCAATGCCATGACCCAATAATAAAAATTGAGCGGAATAATCGTAGCGTTCGGCGTCCGAATACGGGTAATAGACCATGTTCGGCGGGTAAGGGCCTGGAGCGAAGTAACTCCGCGGCATAAAGGTGAGCTGCCAGAGTAGAAAGCCTCCCAACCAAAGCAGGAGCACGATCCCCCAGTCGATCCATTTGCGTCTTTCGTCCGGATCGCGCGAAAATAAAAAGCGCTTAATGACCACCGCAAGAAGCAGGCTGAAGATCAGTTGCAAGCCGAGCACCGGAGCACCAGCCTCATTCCAGAAATAAGGGTCCGCTTCAACGCCCAGTCCGGTGAGAGCAATCAGCAACCACAAACCGCATAAAGCGGCCATCGCTGTCAAACTGGCAAGGAGGAATCCCCGTTGGTTAGTAAACAAGACTGCCGCGCGGCCTGGACTCCACTTGCGGACAAGGATTCCATACCAGGCATAACCCAGGGCTGAACAAAAACCAAAATAGACCAGCAAGGGGCGCAGACGGATAAAGTAGGCCTGATAGCGCCCCAGGATTTCGGGCGACATGAATAAACCAAGCCATCCAAGCAGCGCCACAGCGGCGCTGACCCATCCCGTCCAGGGCAGTTCGGCCAACCGATTCATTTTTGGCGTCAGCCAGGTTTCTACCCAGAGCGGTCGCATTGCTGTCCGCGCGGCGGCATACAGGCTGATCGCCGCAGGAGCGGCGGTCAACGCGATCAATAAAATCCGCTGGATGGAAAAACCAAACAGGATAGCTCCTTTTTGGTCGCTTTGAATCCCGATCAGAGTGACCAGAGCAGCAGCCCCCGCCCCGGCTATTGCAAGGAAGAATATCATCCACCACAGGTTTTTCTTCTGGTCCGCTGCCGTCATGGTGTTATGGAATTACCCTCTATTTTCCGTCTTGCTTTACGAATATCGATCAACGCCCCGCCCCCCAAGATGACCGCCGCCAGGATCAGAATCGCTGCGATCATCCCATAGAAGGGGATCGACAACCCCAGACCAAAGGTGCGGTTCGCGTACCAGATACTGAAAATAACCAAAAAGACTGCCTCGACCTCGAACCAGCGTATTAACCAGGGATCCTTCCGTTCGCGCGCTGAAATCCAACCCCAGGCTGAGATCATTGCCAGCCAGAGAATGAATAAGGAACGGTAGCGCGGATTGTCCCAAAGATCTCCGCCTGCCCGCAGCGAAGAAATGAACGTCCACAAACCGAAAACCACAAATGCCAGGATCAGCAGGTTCTTTTTCTGCCCTGCCGGTTCATTTCTCAATCCAAAAGGCAGGTAAAGAAATGTCGGAAGGAGAAAATACCAGCCGAGCGAGCGGAAGGTGGTGATTCCATTCCATAACGGCAGCGAGGGATCGAAAATTGCCGCCGGCAGCACTGGCTGGGCGAAGCCGTAGATGACTAAAAAAGCAATCTTAAATAACTGCGGTTTGTCTTTGAAAAGAAGCTGCAGCCAGCCGGATCCCTGCTCGGTCAGGTAAGCATCCCATATGGCCGATTCGCGCAGCCAATTGGCCATCAAGGCCAGCCCAGCCAGACAAAGCAATGCGATCCCCAGCCAGGCGAGCCGCCGCGAGCGGATCGAGAACTTTGCCTGCGCTCGAATCCAGATCAAAACCAATAAGACCGCCAGCACTGGCGCAGCGACCAACCACGAGAAAAGCGCCATGATGAAAATCGAGGAGGTCAGAACGATCAGACCGGCTTTACATTGATCCGCCAGGGCAAGAGCTCCCCAGAAAGCCGCCGCAGATAAACCGATCAGTATCTGGTCGCGCATCTGAGATCCCCCGAGCAGCAATCCCTCAGGATAGAGCAGGAAGATCCAGACTGCCGCGTCCGCAATACGCGGCTCGAACGCCCGGCTCAGTCCGCGACGCAGGAAAGGCACTCCCAGCGCCCCAAAAGCCGCGGTCAGGATCAACACGAGCCAGGGACGGTGGCCATCCGGGCTGAAAAAGCGGTAAATCGCCGCGCTTACAGCCAGCATACCCCCGTACTGGTCGCTAAAGAATTCGTCGCCAAAAGCCTGCAGCAGCGATTGACCAGACGCTGCCAGCTGCCAGGCCTGCTGATCGCGTTGATACGCGTCTAAAAAGATATAGCCTGCATTCTGGGTCGGCGTGTCGTACCCATAGACAGGCAATGCCAGGCTGAGACCGACGCCGAGGACCAGGCGGAGTAGGAAAGCCAGGATCATCATCCAGGCGAGAATCCTGCCCCCGCCGCCGCACTTCCAGGCCAGGATAAGCACAAACAGGCATATCGCGGTAAGCACGCCAGCCCCGGCGAAACCGGCCAGGCTGAATCCCCCCGGCATCAGGGCGCTCAGTACAGCGCCAAGGGCAGCGCCGCCCAGGATCGCGGTCAATAGGATGCAAATCAATTTGGTCGCCTTGGACATCTTTTTTTATTTTATTATGAAACCAGCCAGGATACGCTCAGCCCGACGCTGCCAGGTGTATTTTTCAGCGGCGCTTCTGGCGGCAGCTCCCAGCCGGCGCATCCGTTCGGGTTCGGCCAGCAGCGTATCGAGAGCCCTTCGCCAGCCTTCAGGTTCCTCTGGCGGGCAGAAGACTGCATTTTCCTCATTGAGTATCTCATGCAGCACCGCCAGATCCGAGCTGAGGATGACCCGGCCGCAGGCCAGATACTCGAACATTTTCATCGGGCTGCAAATGTCCGCCGAGTTACCGCCGCTGCTGCCTGCAACCGACCTCTCATAGGGCATCAGTAGAATTTCTCCTGCCGCCTGGTAGAGAGGCAGCATCCGGTTCTCGATGAAACCTGTCAGGGTAATGTTTTCGAGACCGGCAGCGGCAATCCGCTCGCGCCAATCCGCCACCGATTCTGGATTTCCGCCAACCCAGAGGAACTGCACCCGCGGAAAGGCCCTGGCCAGCTCAAAGAGCAGTTCCATGCCGCGCCCGGGGTAAAAATGGCCGGCATATACCGCGGTTGTCCTTTCCGGCAATCCTAATTGCCGCCTTGCCTGGGTTGGATCGGGCAATCCCTGATAACGTTCGAGGTCTACCCCATTGGGGGCAATCACAACCTCCTGAGGGGCAGGCCGAATGCCGAATTCTTCCTGGATCACCCGATAGAGCGCCCGGGTGATCAGCGCCAGGCGTTTTCGCCCGGGGAGCTCGACTGTCTTGCGCAGCAGCCAGGGACCCAGTTTCCCTGTTGGACGGTCGTGCACCTCAAGGACTACCGGCAGCCCGCGGCGCAGTCCGATCACAGCCGCCTGAGGCAGCCAGGTGTAGAGCAGGTCAGCTTTCAGCTTAATAGCTTGATTTACCGCCTGGAAGGCAAAATCATATCGCTTGAGCGCGGCCGCGCTGGGCAGCCAGCGGGTTTCGAAAGGTATGCTCAGACCGTAATATGGCGCCAGCTCCGACCAGGGAACATGCGCCTTCCCCGGCACCAGCAGGGTGACATCTGCGCCCGTTTGAACCAGTGACTGGCAGACTTTCATCACCTGGATGCTGTTGGCTGTGCTGGCCGGTACCCGCGAGGTGCTCACGCAGACGATTTTCATGGCGTCGCTCCAGCCGGCGCATCGGCAGTCTGGCCGCGGCGGATGTGAACCAGTCCGGCAAGGACGATGATGCCAATCGAGATAAAGAAATAAGCGCTCAGCAGACCAGCCTGCATGATCACCCCATAGCGCCTGACCAGCAGGAACATCAAACCGGTCTTGGCCAGGCCGGCCAGGAAGGTGACCAGCAGGGGGAAATTCGGCTTTCCAAAGGCCAGCATCAACGGGCGGTTCCAGAAGAAAATGTTGGCAAAACTATAGCCGGCAAACAGCACCAGGATCGGTCCGAAAGCTGGCAGATATTCGCCGTTTTTAAATATCCGCAGCAACCACGGCCCGGCGAACAAGATCCCCAAACCGGTCAATACCGTCCAGGCCAGGGCGATCAGACTGGTCCGGCGGAGCAGATTGCGCAGCGGCAACCACTGCCGTAAAGTCACTGAACGGGTGATCTCTGGAAATGTTGTATTAATGAATGGCGCAACAGGTAAAATGATCACATTCATGATCGCCAGGCTGAATTTATAATAGCCCGCCTCGACGGTGGTGAGGAAAAAGCCGATCCAGAGCAGCTCGCTGTCACGAATGAAAAGATTTACTGTGTTACTCAGGTTTGTGCTGATCGCAAAGCGCAGCATCTCACGCCGCTGCGGCAGCAGACCAATTCGGGCGCGCTGCCAGCCCTCTCCAAGCAGCGGCTTCGCCCAATACACGGCTGCTGCAGCGGTGCCAAACCCGAATAGAAACTTGCCTGCCAGGTAGGCCAGGATCACATCGGTCAATCCGCCCTTGAGCAGGAACGCAGCCAATATCCACCCTGCGGTGAGAATGTTTTGCAGCAGGTTGAGCGCTGCCTGAGTGCGGAAATGTCCACCCAGTTGCAGGACGGCGGTGGATGTTTCAGTGACCAGATTGGCGAGCAGCGCCAGCCCGTAAAAGATGATCCACGGGACCGCGCTTACATCCTTGACAATCACCTCGGCCCCCCAGCGTGCCAGCAGGATCAGGACGCCATAGGCCAGGGCGGAGGTTACGGCTTCGCTCAGTCCCGCCACTTTGACCACCGCAGCAGCGAGGTCCTTGCGCCCTTCGGCAAGATATTGCCCGCTGTACTTGACCACCAGCTCGTTCATCCGGAAGGAGAGCAGGCGGTTCACGTTCGAAGCAAAAGAAATGATGATCCCCAGCGTCCCGTAATTGGCTGCGCCGAGCAGCGCTGCCGCCAGCAAGCCCTGTAAAAAGGTCAGCCCCATGCTGACCGTGTTGCTTGAGAGCAGGTAGCCCGAATTTCGGATCACCCGGCCGAGCAGGCGATCTTCCTTCCAGCGGACTGCCAGACGGGAGAGACGGCTCATTCAGTCAGCACCTGGCTGGCCCATTCCCGCTCAGTCAGGTACCAATCCACCAGCCGGCGCAGACCTTCCTCGAGCGGGACCTCGGGATTCCAGCCAAGTAACTGGCGGGCTTTGCTGATATCCGCCCAGGTGGCAGGCATGTCGGCGCTCTGCGCCGGAAGATATTCGATTTCTGCCTGCCGTCCGATCAATTTCTCGAGGATGCGGATCGTTTCCATCATGCTGTGCGGCTTGTCGTTGCCAAGGTTAACAATCTCATACCCGGCAGGCTGCAATCCCAGGATCGTTCCGCGGGCAATGTCATCGACAAAGGTAAAATCACGCGTGTAGCTGCCGTCGCCGTACAGGCGCAGCGGCCGGCCTTCGGCGATCCACTGGCAAAAACGGAACAGGCTCATATCCGGCCGCCCGGCAGGTCCGTAAACGGTGAAATAGCGGAAAACAGTGACATCCAGACCGTAGAGGAAATGATACGTGTAGGTAATCACCTCAGCGGCCTTTTTGCTGGCTGCATAGGGCGAGAGAGGGTGATTGGTGTCGGCGTCTTCGCGGAAGGGCATTGGGTTGCGCGTGCCATACAGACTGGACGTCGATGCCAGGACGAATTTTGAGATTCCGTGGATGCGGCAGAGCTCCAGGAGGTTGATCGTTCCCCTGGCGTTGGTTTCCAGGTAAATCCAGGGATCCTTAACGCTCGCTGGGACTCCCGCCCGGGCGGCCAGGTTAATCACCCCATCCACCGGTGCGCTCGATTTGAGCAGGCCGTCCATTCCGGCCAGATCACAGATATCCTGGGCAACCAGTTCCAGACCAGGCAAACCGGAGATTTTTTGAGCCCGCCAGCGTTTGATGCGCACGTCGTAGGCGTCATTGAAATTATCCACCCCAATGACTTCGTGGCCATCCTGAGCCAGGAACTCGGCCACCTTTGCGCCGATGAACCCTGCCGCGCCTGTTACGAGATAGCGCTTGCCCGTCACAGCCTGACCACCTTCGGATGGTTGCGGGCTGCAGCGCCCAGCGCATTGCGGGTATCGACGATCAATTGGGCCGAAGCGAGGATCGTCGGATAATCGAAGATTTGATGATCCGTAATGATCACCACACAGTCAGCCGCTTTCACCTCGGCCTGCCAGTCGCTGACCGAATCCATCTCGAGCTCATCCGAACGAATATGGGGAATATAGGGGTCGTAATAGCTGACCTCGGCGCCTTTCTCGCGCAGCAGATGGATCACATCCAGGGCAGGAGATTCGCGCAAATCGTCGATATCGCGTTTGTAAGCCGCTCCGAGGATCAGCACCCGGCTGCCGCGCAGGGGTTTTCTCCGATTGTTGAGCGCGTCCTGGATCTTGCTGAGGACGAAGCGCGGCATGTTGGTATTAATCTCGGAAGCGAGCTCGATGAAGCGCGCGGTGTAGTTCATCGACTTGAGTTTCCAGGAGAGATAGAGTGGATCGATCGGAATGCAGTGACCTCCAAGTCCTGGCCCAGGGGTGAACTTCATGAAACCGAAAGGTTTCGTTGCAGCCGCATCGATCACCTCCCAGACGTCAACGTTCAGGCGGTTGCACATGATTGCCAGTTCATTGACCATGCCGATGTTGATCATTCGAAAGGTGTTTTCCAGCAGTTTGGCCATCTCGGCCACTTCGGTCGAAGAAACCGGCACAACCGTTTGCAGCGCCTGACTGTACCAGGCTGAAGCGACCTCAGTGCAGGCCGGGGTGATCCCGCCGACTACCTTGGGGGTGTTATACGTCGTCCAGTCTTTCCGCCCGGGGTCGACCCGCTCAGGAGAGAAGGCCAGGAAGATTTCCTTGCCGGGGATCAGCCCGCTCTTTTCGGTCAGAGCTGGTAAGACCATTTCGCGGGTGGTGCCTGGGTAAGTGCTCGATTCGAGGACAACGACCATGCCCGGATGGACGTAAGGCGCCAGTCCTTCAACCGCGCTGACGATGAACGAGAGGTCCGGATCGCCAGTTTTTCGCAGGGGCGTCGGGACGCAGATCGAAACCGCGTCGGCATCGGCAAGCGCCGCATAATCGGTCCGTCCCGCTAACAGCCCCTGGCTCACCAGGCGGCGCACCTGCTCGCTGGGCACATCCAGGATGTAGCTCTCGCCGCGGTTAAGAGCATCCATCTTGTTCTGGATCGGATCGATGCCGGTCACCTTGAAACCGGCTTCGGCAAAGACTGTGGCAAGCGGCAGGCCCACGTATCCCATGCCAAGAATGGCGACCTTTGCCGTGCGATCCTTAAATTTATCGATCAATTCTTGTTTATGGTTGCTGGTCAATGGAAACCTCTGTGATGAATATAAGATTTCTGAGCAATCTGCCCGATTGGGAAGGCTAAAACAGGCTCAATTGGGTCGCGTCATCCTTTGGAGGAGGTATGGGTTCTTCTTTTTCCTCGGGTAGAATCTGGCGCATTTTTTCCCGGTTGGCGCGCGCCTGCGCCAGAAATTCCGGCAGCCGGGTGAAATCTTCGATCACCGCGCCCTTCAGCGACGGCTGGTGCAGGGCGGCAGCCGGATGGAACATGGGTACAATCAGCCGCCCGCCAACCCAGCGCGCCTGGCCGTGCACCTCGCTGATGCGCACATTCGGCAGGTAGCGCCCCATCGAGTGGCGTCCCAGAGTGACGATCACCACCGGATCGATCGCCTCGATCTGCTGTTCCAGGTAACCGCTGCAGGCGGTCAGTTCTTCCGGCAAAGGGTCGCGGTTGCCCGGCGGGCGGCACTTGACCACATTGGTGATGAAGACCTGCTCGCGCTTGATTCCCACTCGCTGCAGCAGCTCTTCGAGAAACTGGCCTGCCGCCCCGACGAAGGGGCGTCCCTGCTCGTTTTCGTAGAAACCGGGCCCTTCGCCGATGAACATGATCTCGGCATCCGAGGGTCCTTCACCAGGAACAGCGTTTTTACGCGAATAACTCAACTGGCATTTTTGACAGACAGCCACTTCCTTTGCCACCTGTTGGAGCAGCACGTTTTGATTCACCCATACACCTCCAAGGGCAACAAGCCAGAGATGGCTTCAGGGATTTTGATCCAGAACAGCCTGCAGCGTTTCGGGGCGGATTGGATCCAGAGTCATCAAGAAGGCATCTTCGCCGTTATCGCGATAATAACGCGCCCGGATCGAGCTCAACTGGAAACCAAAGCTCGAATACAACGCCTGGGCTGCCTGGTTCGAGCGGCGGACTTCCAGGTAACAGCGCCGAACCCCACTATTGTAAGCCTTAAGCAGCGATTCTGCCAACAGCCGCCGGGCAATCCCAAGCTTGCGGAAAGATGCATCGACCGCAAGGGTGCCGATGTGAGCTTCGTCCAGGATGATCCACATCACGACCATTCCCACCACCAGCGGGCCTCCCTCCGGGCGTTCGACCTCTGCCACAAACAGCCGCGAGTTTGGATTTTCTTCGAGCTCAAAGCGGTATGAGCGCTCGGGCCAGGGCAGGCTGAAGGAAGCCACATCGATCTCGCGGACGCGGGGGACGTCGTTCTGCGTCATCTCGCGGATCGTGATGCGCAGCGCTTGAGAAGACGACGTCACGTTGGAATCGCCTCCGCAGTGTGGAGATAGATCGGCGCCAGGCTGATCACTTCATCGACCTTGCCGGCTTTGAACCGCTTCCAGGCCAGTTCCGCCAGGTAGGACGGCCGGCGTAAGGATAACGCCGGTGAAGCCAGCAGGATGGTCTTCCGCCGGCGGGCCAGTAATTGGCGTTCGGCTGCGTTGAGCTCGCCGCAGACCAGCGTGGGTTCCTCGAGCGACTCTGCCAGTTGTTCAGCAGTGGTCACCTGGACGGAACTGCTGCTTTCCCAGCCGTGTTTACCGGCCTTGTACCATCCAACTGCCAGACGCCCGCGTCCGGCGGCCAGGACCGCCGCGAGCGGGTATCCGCTCAACGGCTGGGCGGCAGCCAGTACGTCTAATGTAGGAATGCCGATCAAGGGGATACGCACGGCCATGGCCAATCCCTTGGCGATTGCCAGGCCAATGCGCAGACTGGTGAAAGAACCCGGCCCCAGCGCCACGCCAATCGCCCCCAGGTCGTTGGGTTTTATCCCGCAGCGGATGAAGAGCTCACTTAACGCGGGGGCGACCTCGACCGTATGGTGACCGCGTGTCTGCCAGATCGATTCGCCGACTACCTGAACGCCGTCATAGAGCGCCATTCCTACCGTCTGGGTCGATGTGTCCAGGGCCAGCAGCATCTTATCCTCCCAGCACTCGCTTGCGGAATTCCTCGACCAGAGATTGATACCGCTCACCTCGCGGGAAGAAGACCATCCCCCTCTGCTCCTCGGAGATCCAGCGCAGTTTCACCAGTAATTGCGCTTCTGGCAGCGCCCCATCGATTCGCTCGGGCCATTCGACCACCAGCGCGCCCTGCTCGAGCAGCATGTCGATATCCAACTCGAGCGCCTCGGCTGCGTTTTGGAGCCGGTAGGCGTCCAGGTGATTCAAATTCTGCCCGTCCGGGCGCCGGTAGACATTGACGATCACAAAAGTCGGGCTGGAAACCGGATCGAGCGAGCCCCAGCCCTGAGCAATGCCCTGAACCAGGGTTGTTTTTCCAGATCCCAGCTCCCCGCTGAGGCAGATCAGGTCTCCCTTCTGGAGCAGACTGCCCAGACGCATTCCCAGGCGGCGGGTCTGGTCAGCGCTGCGGCTGAAGAATTCAAGCGTGGTGGAATCCAGAATTGGCATTGATCAAATTATACAATGAATAAGCGTTCGGACGGTCTATCCGTGATGATTGAACCTTGATCAGGCTGCCTGCCCGGGATCATCTGCGCTCGGCGGCAGGACGGCTTTAAGCCGCCGAGACAGCTCTCGCCTGGTCAAAAGGACGCGTCGGTTGCAGGTCAGGCACTCCAGGCCGATATCTGCCCCCAGGCGAATGACGCGCCATTCATACCCCCCGCACGGGTGAGGTTTGCGCAACCGTAACCTGTCATTCAGGCGCAGATCGGGCAGCATGCCAGGATTATACCACCCATGTTATAATCCCCTTCACTGCCGTGTGGAGCGCGACCGGCATACCCAGACGCCATGCTTGGATTACCTCTAACCACCCTCATCAGCCGAATCATCACCCTCGTCATCGCTTTTACCGTGCACGAATTTTCCCATGCCTGGGTGGCTACAAGGCTGGGAGACGATACCCCGCGCATCCACGGCCGGCTGACCCTGAATCCGCTCAAACACCTGGATATCCTCGGCTCCATCCTGCTGATCATCGGCGGGTTTGGCTGGGCAAAACCGGTGCCGGTCAACCCCTACCAGCTTGGAAAGCGTTCCCAGGCCGGGATGATGCTGGTTTCGCTGGCTGGACCTTTTTCGAATTTCATCATGGCTGCCCTTGCCGCCCTGCCGATCCGCTTTGGATTGGTCAACGCGGTCAGCGGGGTGACTGGCAGTTCCATGTTTCCAAGCCCATACGATTTTCTCACGGAGTTCATTTTCATCAACCTGATCCTGATGCTGTTCAATTTAATTCCAATCTCCCCGCTCGATGGCGACAAAATCGCCGATTACTTCGCCCCGCCGCCTATGGCGCGTCTTTTGGAGCGAATCCGGCCTTACGGGCCAATCATTCTTCTGGCTGTCTTATTCATTCCCGAGCGATTGATCGGAGTCAATGTTTTAGGCTGGATGATGGTACCCGCGCTCCCCAACCTGTGGCACCTGCTGATTGGAGGCAGTATATGAGCATACAACTGACCGTGATTGGCCTGAACCGGATCGGCGTATCTGTGGGACTGGCTTTAAAGGATAATCCCCATGATATGATCCGGATCGGCACCGACCCCAGCCAAAGCGCCGAACAGAAGGCGTTGAAAATGGGTGCGTTTGATAAAGTGATCCATGCCATTCCGGCAGCAGTCGAGGATGCGGATATCGTCCTTCTCAGCCTGCCCATGGATGAGCTGCGTGAATATCTGGAAATGATCGCCCCGGCTCTCAAGGCTGGCGCGGTTATCCTGGATACCTCCCCGCTGGCGGTGGCGGTCTCCTCCTGGATTGATGGACTTTTCCCTGAGGAGCGCTATTTCGTCTCTTTCACTCCCAGCCTGAATCCAGCCCATATCACCGGGGAAGAGGTCGGCGTAGACCAGGCCAGCGCGGATCTGTTCAAAAACAGTCTGTTCGCCATCAGCGCCCCCGCATCGGTCCATCCTGGGGCGCTCCAGCTGGCCAGCGACCTGGCAGGTCTCCTCGGGGCTCAATCCTACTTTACCGATCCCTATGAGGCGGACGGCCTGATCGCCCTCGTTGATTTGCTGCCCAAGTTGAGCGCGGCAGCCCTGCTCGGCGCAGCCACCAAACAGCCCGGCTGGCGCGAAGCCCGCAAGCTGGCCGGCCATGCTTTCTTTGCCGCCACCGAAGCAGTCAATCATTTCGACGAGCAAAAAGAGCTGGGCGCGGCTGCCCTGCTCAACCCGGAAAACACGGTCCGCCTGCTGAACGATTTGATCTCCGAATTAATCTCCCTTCGCGACATGCTTAATAATCAGGACGCTGACGAGCTGAAGAAAACCCTCAACGCGGCGGTCGAAGCCCGCCAGCAGTGGTGGCGCCAACGGCAGAAATCCGACTGGGAGGGCAGGGAAGAAGAACCGCCTCTGATCACCCGCCGCGAGATTTTTGGCAGATACCTCGGCTTTGGCCGTCGTTCCAAAGACAAGCAGGCTGGTAAATAGTAAGGGCTATGGCGTACTACTGTTATATCGTCGAATGCGCTGACGGCAGCTACTATACCGGCTGGGCGAAAAATCCAGAGGCCCGCGAGCGCCTCCACAACCTGGGGCGGGGCGCGGCCTATACCCGGCTGCACCGCCCGGTTCGCCTGGTTTATGTGGAAGAGGTGCCCGATCTTCGGGCAGCGCTTCGGCGCGAGCGAACCATCAAAAACCTGAGCCACGCTCAGAAGAAAAAGTTGATCCAACCCGTTTGAGAGGTAGTCAATGCCCGGTTCCCCGTCTCTCGAGCAGATCGATTACCGGGTCTCGGCGCCCGGACGGGTCAATCTGCTCGGCGAGCATGTGGATTACAACCAGGGCGTGGTGCTTCCGGCGGCGATCGACCGGCGGGTGCGCCTCCAGGCAAAGCTGCTCCCCAATCCAATCGTTTGGCTACACGCAGCGGATCTCGACGCCGAAACCGCCTTTACGCTGGACAGCCTGCATCTCAAGAAAGACCTGCAAGGCAACCCTCTCCCCGCCTGGGCGCTTTATCCGGCTGGAGTGGCCTGGGCTTTGCAGCAGCGCGGCCTGCAGCCGTCCGGCATCCGGGTAAGCTACTCATCCGATATTCCTATTGGCGCCGGGTTGAGCTCTTCTGCCGCCGTCGAAGTCGCTTTTAGCGCGTTATGGCAGGGTGCCGCTGGATGGCCCCTCAACCGCCTTGAGCTGGCGCTGATCTGCCAGCAGGCAGAAGTAGAGTATGTTGGCGTCAACTGCGGCGCAATGGACCAGATTACCAGCGCTTGCGGGGTGGCAGAACACGCCCTGCAGATCGATATGCGCTCCCTGGATGTAAAGGCCATCCCCCTTCCTGGTGATCTCGCCATTGTAATCGCCGATTCGGGTGTGCCGCGCACCCTGGCTGGCTCGGCTTACAACGATCGCCGCGCCGCCTGCGAACAGGCAGTCCGCATCCTGAGTGAGTTCATTCCAGGGATAACCTCGCTGCGCGACGTATCCGTAACTGACTTTAACCGTTATGCCGGAAGACTTCCCGAGCAAATTCACATGTTTGCCCGCCATGTTGTTGAGGAGATGACCCGCGTCAATGAGGCGGTTCGCGCGCTCGAAGCCGGCGACGTGGATGCCTTCGGACGGCTGATGCTCGCCGGACACGCCTCGCTGCGCGATCTCTACCTGGTCAGTACGCCTGAGCTCGATGTACTGGTCGAAATCGCCAGAGATTTACCTGGCTGCTGGGGCGCGCGGCTGACCGGAGCCGGGTTCGGCGGCTGCACGGTCAATCTGGTCGAAGCCCGGTATGTGGATGACTTCATCCAGCGTTTATCCATTGAATACTGGCAGACCACCGGAAGAAGAGCCCAGGTCTATGCCTGCCGCGCCAGCCAGGGAGCAACCGTCAGCGCTGCCTAGCCGGTAAAAAGCGGCAGGTGACCCAGGGCGACGATGTCGTTCCAGTCGTCGTCGTTGCCTTCGGTGCAAATCGCCGCCTCGACCGCGACTCGCGCGCCGGCCTGCTCCATCAGGGCGCGCATTCCGTTCAAAGTCGAGCCAGTGCTGATCACATCGTCCAGGATCATGACATTCTTGCCGCGCAGCAATTCGTGATCTTTCTCGTCCAGATAGAGCGTTTGCGGCTCGCCGGTGGTGATCGAGTTGGTTTCGACGCTCAGGGCGGCGCCCATGTAAAACTTATAATTCTTGCGCAGGATGACGTAAGGCAAGCCGGTGATGACTGACATGGCATGCGCCAGCGGAATACTCTTCGATTCCGCGGTTACGATCACCTCATAATCCATCCCTTGAGTTTTTTCGGCCAGCTTCCTGGCGCAGGCCTGAACCAGTTCGGTGTCCCCCAGAATGTTCAGGATGGCAATCTTCAATCCCGGTCTGACTTCAAATAAGGCCAGGTTCCGCTTCAACCCCGCCAGCTCGATCGCATACGTCTCCCGATGATCCATGTTTTCTGCCCTCCGATGATAGCGGCTTCGTTTCGCTGCCTGAGGTCATAAGTTTACCATAATTCGTTGCTGCAGAACTCAGCGGTTGGCGATGCGGATGATTACATTGAGGACAATGGTCAGCACCAGGCTGATCACGATCGAAGCCAACAGCGGAATCAGGCAGGTCATCCCGGATGTCTCGATTTTGATCGTCCCGGGCAGATTTTGCAATCCGGGTATCCGCCCAAGCAGCCACAGGATCCCGCCCACTACGGCAAGCGCGATCCCGAAAATGAACACCCAGCGTCCGATCAGCTCGAGATTTTGCATCTCGCCAGTCCTCCCTACTCTTTGCGGTAAGCCAGCGCGACCCAATCCCCCATTTGCATCCGTTCCAGAAGGCGCAAGCCTTGCTCCTCCGCCGCCAACTCAACCTGTGGCGCCTGATCATCCAATATCCCGGAAAGGATGAGACAGCCCCCGGGGGTGATCAGTTCCGCCAGCCCGTCCCCTAAAAGACGGATGATGACCGGCGCGAGAATGTTCACCATAACCAGCGGCGCCCGGCGGATCAGATACTGCCCCTGCAAGATTTCACCGACCGAGCCGACGCCGGTGTCAATCCGGTCGAAGACGCAGTTGGCGTTGGCATTTTCGTGCGTCGAGCGGATGGCCGCCTGGTCAACGTCAACGCAAACCGCCCGGCTGGCGCCGAGCAGTACAGCGGCGATCGAGAGAATGCCCGAGCCGCAGCCCACGTCGATCACAGGCTTGCCGAGTTGGACGTACTTTTCGGCAAGCGCCAGGCAAAGCTGGGTGGTCGGGTGCATACCGGTGCCAAAGGCCATGCTTGGGTTGATCTTAATAGGAATCCGCTCCGTTTCGCTTGGTTCCAACCAGGCGGGCAGGATCAACAGCCTTTCCCCGACCGGGACCGGGCGGTAATGGGATTTCCAGGCCGCCATCCAATCCTGATCTTCGATTTTACGGTATACCGGCTGCGGCAGAGGCGTAATTTGACTGAGATGCCAGAGCGCCTGCTCCAGGTCTTCTCGAGTCTGCTCGAGATGGGCGTCATACTCGAGATATCCGAAGACCCGGATCGGTCCGTAGGGGGTACCCTCGTCCTCGGCATCGTTGAACCGCACCGCCTGCTCCATGACTACACCCTCTGACGTGAACCGCCCGATCACCTCGGCGACAGCTTCAGCCAGCTCGCCGTCGACTGTCAGCGAAACTTCAAGCCAGCGCGCCTCAGCCACCCAGCACCTCTTTGAGGATATCCAGGAAACTCTTTTCTTGCGGCCGGACTTCGGTACCGAGCGTTTTGGCCAGCTGCTCGAACAGCGCCCGTTGTTCCTGGGTTAACCGCTGCGGCACCTCCATGTTGACAATCACCACCTGATCGCCCCTCCCTCCGCCGCGCACGTTCGGCACACCTTTCCCCTTCAGCCGGAAGATTTTCCCGGGCTGGGTGCCTGCCGGGATATTCAGTTTAGCCGTACCGTCGATCGTCGGCACTTCGATCTCCGCGCCGAGAACAGCCTGGGCGATATTGATGTTCAAATCCAGCAGCAGGTCGTCTCCCTTGCGCCGGAAGAATTTGTGCTCTTTGACCCGAATTTCAATGTAGAGATTGCCGTGCGGACCGCCGTTCGAACCCGGCTGCCCCTCTCCGGCCAGGCGGATTTGAGTGCCGCTGTCCACCCCGGCCGGGATAGAAACGATTTTCTTGACCGTTTTGCGTTCCAGCCCGCGCCCGCGGCAGGCGTGGCAGGGAGTGGCAATCACCTCGCCGCTGCCATTACAGGTCGGGCAGGTGATCACCTGGACCATGGAGCCGAGGAAGGTCTGACGGGTCTGGCGGACTTCGCCCCGCCCGCCGCAGGTGCTGCAGCGGATCGGCGTCGTCCCCGGCTCAGCCCCAGAGCCGCGGCAGGTGGCGCATACCTCATCGCGGACGAATTCGATTTCCTTATCGACGCCAAACACCGCCTCTTCGAAACTGATCTGCACGGTGGCAGTGAGATCAGCGCCGCGGCGGGGCGCGTTCCGCCGCCGGCTTGTGCCCATTCCGAAGCCGAAAAATTCTTCGAAAATGTCCGAGAAATCCATCGTCGTAAAATCAGGCATACCGCCCATGCCGTTCACTCCGGCATGACCAAATCGGTCGTATGCAGCCCGTTTTTCCGGATCAGAAAGCACGCCGTAGGCCTCATTGATTTCTTTGAACTTCGCTTCGGCCTCGGGCGACTTGTTCACGTCCGGATGGTACTTGCGCGCCAGACCACGGAATGCCGCCTTGATTTCTTCAGGGGAAGCATTCCGGCCGACATTTAGAATTTCGTAGTAATCCCTGTTTGTCATCGGCGCCCTGTGCCAGAGTTAATCTCGCCCAATTTTACTACGATTGGACCTGCCTTCTATATCCGCAATAAAACCGGTCAGCCATAGATGGGAGGAGAGGGGCGGGATGAACCCGCCCCCCCATGCGCGCTTTTTTCGATTGCATCGAGGGCAATATCCGGTACGTACTATTTTCACTCTTCCTTGAATTCACCCTCGACAACATCCTCTCCACCAGAACCGGATTGCCCGCCCTGGTCAGATCCAGGGCCGCCGGCCTGCGGGGGTTGCTGTTCGTACATTGCGCCGCCAATCTTTTGCAAAGCAACGCCCAATTCTTCAGTGGCCCTGCGGATGGCGGCAACATCGCTGCCCTGCATGACTTCTTTGACCCTGGTTACCGCGGATTCGATCTGCTGCCTGACTTCAGCGGGAACCTTATCGCCGTAATCGCGCAGGGATTTCTCGGCAGCATATACGCTGTTATCCGCATGGTTGCGCGCTTCGATCAACTCCTTGCGTTTCAGATCTTCTTCGGCGTGAGCTTCGGCGTCCTTGCGCATCTTCTCAATTTCCTCCTTGGTCAATCCGGAGGATGCCGTGACGGTGATGTGCTGGCTGCGCCCGGTCGCCTTGTCTTTAGCGGTGACGGTCAGGATGCCGTTCGCGTCGATGTCAAAGGTCACTTCGATCTGCGGTACACCGCGAGGCGCAGGCGGTATCCCGTCCAGCGTGAACTGGCCGAGGAGTTTATTATCGGCTGCCATCGGGCGTTCGCCCTGGACGACGCGGATTTCCACCTGGGTCTGTCCGTCCGCCGCTGTCGAAAAAATCTGGCTTTTGCTGGTCGGGATCGCCGAGTTACGCTCGACCAGCGGGGTTGCCACGCCGCCAAGCGTCTCGACGGAGAGCGTCAGGGGGGTGACATCCACCAGGATGACGTCCTTGACCTCGCCGCCGAGAACCGCCGCCTGAATCGCCGCGCCGATCGCTACCACCTCGTCGGGATTGACGCCCTTGTGGGGCTCTTTGCCGAACTCACGGCGCACGGCTTCCTGCACCGCCGGCATGCGGGTCATCCCGCCGACCAGGACGACTTCATTGATCTCGGAGGCTTTCAATCCGGCATCCGAAATCGCCCGGCGGACCGGACCAAGCGAGCGTTCGATCAAATCCGTGGTGAGCTGTTCCAGCTTGGCTCGGGTCAGGGTTTTGACCAGGTGCTTCGGCCCGGTCGAATCTGCTGTCAGATAAGGCAGGTTGATTTCTGTCTGCATCATCGAGGAGAGCTCGATCTTGGCTTTCTCGGCAGCTTCCTTAAGACGCTGCAGCGCCTGGCGGTCATTGCGCAGATCGATGCCGGTTTCCTTCTTGAATTCTTCGATCAGGTAATCCATCAGGCGCTGATCGAAATCGTCTCCGCCGAGGAAGGTGTCGCCGCTGGTTGATTTGACCTGGAAGACGCCTTCACCCACGTCGAGGATGGAAATGTCGAAGGTGCCGCCCCCGAGGTCGTAAACCGCGATGACTTCGTTCTTGCGCTTATCCAGACCGTAGGCCAGCGAGGAAGCAGTCGGCTCATTGATGATCCGCATGACTTCCAGCCCGGCGATTTTGCCGGCGTCCTTGGTGGCGTTGCGCTGGGCATCGTTGAAATAGGCCGGCACTGTGATCACTGCCTGGGTCACCGGCTCGCCGAGGTAGGCCTCTGCATCGGTTTTCAATTTTGCCAGGATCATTGCCGAGATTTCCGGGGGCGAGTATTCGCGCCCGCCCATGACGACTCGGGCGTCTCCGTTCGGCGCCTTGGTCACTTTATAAGGCACCCGGCTGATCGTTCGCTGGACTTCTTCATCATCATAGCGCCGTCCCATCAGGCGCTTGATGGAAAAGATGGTGTTTTCAGGATTGACAATCGCCTGGTTGCGCGCTGCACGTCCTACCAGGCGTTCGCCGTTCTTATTCACCGCAACCACCGAGGGCAGCAGCCGTTCTCCTTCGGCGGTGGGAATGACCATCGGCTCTCCGCCCATCATCACGGCGACCACAGAGTTTGTCGTGCCTAAATCGATGCCAACAATTTTACCCATGTTAATCCTCCACGAGATTTGATAGATGCAAATCTTATTCTTTTTGTACCTGGTCGCCTAGCGGGCCACTCTGACCAGCGCCGGGCGAATCACCCGGTCTCCCAACATGTAACCCTGCTTGACCACTTCGATCACTTGCCCGCTCTGATAGGCGGGGTTTTCTTCGTGTGAAATCGCTTCATGCCGGTTCGGGTCGAAAAATTCATCTTCTGCCGGAATGCGGGTTACGCCCTCCGCTTCAAGGATTCCCTGAAGCTTGCGGGCGATCAATTCCACGCCTTCCCACCAGCTCTGGTCGCTGGCGTTTTCAGGACGATTTTTAATCGCCAGCTCCATGTCATCCAGGATAGGAAGGAATTTCTTGAGGATATTAGCGGTGATGATCTGGTTAAGCTGCACCTGATCGCGCTCGATTCTCTTTTTATAATTGATGAAATCGGCTCGTTCGCGCTGCCAACCCTCAAAATATTCTCTGGATTTATTCTGAACAGCCTCAAGCTCATCCTTCAATGCAGTCAACTCCTCCACCGGTAACGTTGTCAATTCCACAACAGGTTCTTTTACTGGTTCGGCAACCTCTGTTTCAGGTGTATCTTGCGAAACGGATTCAATGATTTCTTCCTTGATTTCTCCCTTAACTTCTTCACTCTCAGCAATGGGATTCTCTATTTCTTTGGACCGTTTCTTTTTTTCCTCGCTCATCCTTATACCTCCCCGATAGTTGGCGTAGATTCATCGAGCATGGTTTCAGCGACCAGGTCACTGAGCAGCCCGGACAGGAAGCGGATGGTAGATATCGCCCGACCATAGGACATGCGCATTGGACCGAGAACGCCGAGTGATCCGGTCGCCAGCCCAGGCAGCCCGTACGAGCCGACCACCAAAGACCACTGGCGCAGCTCATCCCAGGTTCCCTCGCCGCCAATCAGTACCTGCACGCCGCCCTGGGTTGTGCTCAATGCTGTGCGCGAAATCAAATCCTGGAGCAGCGAGCGTTCCTCGAGGATGCGCAGCGCGCGGCGGGCATCCTCCGATCCGGTGAATTCCGGTTCAGCCAGAACATTGGTCAGGCCATCCAGGTATACCTCGCCGGAAACGGCTGCATCCGCCTCGACGAGTTCGGCAATGACGTATTCAGCCACGGCCGCGTCCAGACCGCCCAATTGGGCTTTCCGCGCCCGGGCAGCTTCGGAATCTGCTGACTGGAAGACCTGGGTCAGCCGGTCGGCGCACTGCGAGAGCTGTTCCTGGTTGACCGGCTCGTCCAGGGTCAGTAATTGCTGGCGAATTTCGCCTCCGACCAGAACCAACACCATCAACACCTGCCGTCCGCGGGTAGATATCAGCTCCAGGTGTTTTAGCCGCGCTTTTTCAGGGTGCGGCGGGGTGACCAGTGAAGCAGCTCGCGACTGATGAGCTAGCACGGAGGCTGCCAGCCGCACCCACTGCTCCACGTCGTGGCGCATCTGATAAAACTGGTGCGAGATCGTCCTGCGGGTTGTATCCGGCAGGTCAGAGGCGCGGATGAGCCGGCTGACGAAATATCGGTAACCTTCCTCGGTCGGAACCCGCCCGGCTGAGGTATGCGGCTGCCGCAGGTAGCCGCGCTCCGTCAGCGCCGCCAGCTCATTGCGCACGGTCGCCGGGCTCATATCCAGCTTGTAGCGGTTAACCAGGGTCTGCGAGCCCACCGGCGTCGCCGACTGGATGTACTCATGGATAACCAGGGTCAAAATGACCTTTTGCCGTTCACTCAGTTCGTTCATAACCTCTATATTTTAGCACTCTCGACCCGAGAGTGCTAAAAGTACCTGTTGCCTCATAATACCATGCCATTTTTTAACCGTCAAGACAGGGCTGGCTTTCATATAAAACTCTTACAATCCAGTGCGGTGAAAAATATCAGATTGGAGACTTTAATAACAATCGGTTTGACATCTGGCGGTGTAAAATATGACATTAACCGTTGCCAGGCGCAGCGATCGGGCTACAACAGGCGGAATTTACCCGCAGATTGCTCGCCAACGAGCAGGAAAACAAATCATGTCCGCACACCAGGAAAAGAATTCGGCTGCACTCACCTCAGTCATAGCCGCCGTCGGTTTGACAGGCTTCAAGCTTGTTGTCGGCCTTGTGACCGGCAGCCTCGGCATCCTCGCCGAGGCGGCTCACTCTGCTCTCGACCTTGTCGCTGCCCTGGTGACCCTGGTGGCAGTGCGTATATCCGGCCAGCCGGCGGATAAGGAACACCAGTATGGACATGGGAAGATCGAAAATCTCTCCGCCCTTTTTGAAACGCTTCTGCTCCTGGCAACCTGCGTATGGATCATCTATGAAGCCATCCAGCGCCTGTTTTTCAAGCAGGTGACCGTCGAGCTCTCGATCTGGGCATTCATCGTGATGGGCGTCTCGATCATCATTGACTATAACCGCTCACGGATCCTCTACGCAGCGGCAAGGAAACACAACTCCCAGGCGCTCGAAGCTGACGCGCTCCACTTCAGCACCGATATCTGGAGCTCGAGCGTGGTGATCGTCGGCTTGATCGGGGTTTTCATCGCCGAGCGCTTCGAAAACCTGGCCTTTCTCCACAAGGCAGATGCAGTTGCTGCTCTCGGGGTCGCAGTGATCGTCATCTACGTCAGCGCTCAGCTCGGAATCCGCACTGTCCGCGGACTGCTGGATACCGCCCCGCAGGGATTGACTGAAAAAATCTTCCAGGCGGTGGAATCGGTGCCCGGGGTGGTTAACTGCCACGACCTGCGCGTACGAACCTCTGGACCGTATCTGTTCGTCGATGCGCACGTGTTGATGGACGGCAGCAGATCCCTGGAATCGGCTCACGTCCTGACCGAGGTGATCGAGGCGAAAATCCGTACGGTTGCGCCAGGTGCGGATATAACCATTCACGCCGAGCCAGTCGAGCAGACATAAGGGCTGCGGGGGCAGATCAATCCAGCAGATTAACTCCCGCCAGCGACTCGATTACCGCTATCACGGCGCTGTTATCCTGCCCGCCCAGCCCCTGCTGGAGCATGGCATTGTACAACTGTGCGTCCAGCGCTGCCGAGGGCAGGGGGATGCCGTACTCGCGGGCAGTTTCAATGATAATGTTCAGGTCTTTTGCCTGCATGTAAGCCTTGAAACCCGGCTGGCGGTTGCCCTGGAACAGACGCGGAGGCTTGACGTCCAGCGTCCAGCATTGAGCCGCCCCGCCGCGTATCGCCTCGACCACCTTGACCGGATCCGCGCCGGCCTTCTTTGCAAAAATCAGCAGCTCGCCCATTGCCACCATCTGGGCGGCAACCATGATCTGGTTGGCTGCCTTGGCAATCTGCCCCGCCCCGGCCTCGCCGATGTGCGTGATGGTCTTGCCCTCAGCCCGCAGAACCGGCATGACCTTCTCCAGCGCCTCCGCCGGTCCGCCAACCATAATGGTCAATGTGCCCTGCCGCGCGCCGATATCTCCGCCGCTGACCGGCGCATCCAGACAGAGGACGCCCTTTTCCCCAAGAACTTCGCTGATGCGGCGGGCAACTGCCGGCTTGATGGTCGAATGATCCATGTAAATCAACCCCGGCCTGGCAGCTTCGATCACTCCGCCAGGCCCGAGTGCGACCTTCTCGACATCCGGCGAGTCTGGCAGGTTAGTGATGACCACATCCACCTGCCCGGCCACCTCCCCCGGCGATCCTGCCGCCTTCGCGCCCTCGCTGACCAGCTCCTCGACTGCTGCCCGGCTGCGGTTGTGGACGACCACCTCGAAGCCGGCTTTGAGGATGTTACGCGCCATCGACTTTCCCATCAATCCGAGACCTATATAACCAATCTTCACGATGTTTTCTCCATTCGTTATCCTTCAGCGGTCCAGACCAACCTTGAATAGCGATCCACTTGCCCTGACAGGCGTGATACAATCATTTTAATTCCTTACCGAGAATTGCCGATGGAAAGAACAGTCCCAAGCACCGCTTCAGACGAAATCGCCCTTTATCTCCGCACGATTTATTCACTCCTGCGCTCGACCGCCGAAGTACAAATCCGCACGCTGGAAGAAGCCCACGCGAACACGGAGTCCTCGCTGCACCCAAATGCGCGCAGGCCTTCGCCCGACGCCTCAGCTTTCATCTACAGCCTGCTGCGCTTGCCGGATTGTATGCCAGATGTACGCTCGGTAGTGCTCGGGCAGAGCGCGGCAGTATTTTACCATCACGGCTATAAAGATTTCGAGCGCTGGGAGCAGGTTTCAGCGCGGGCTCGCCGCCGGCGTTCCTTCTTTAACGGGAAAGACACCCTGGCCTGTTACATCGCCAGCCGCTCGGATATCGACGATATCATTCCAGTTCTGACCGCCTATCAAATCGAATGGAATAAACTGCACCTGCTGCTCCAACGCTGGCCGGAATCGCTGACCTGGAAGGCGGTCGAGACCGATGAAGGCGCATTCAGACAGCTTGCCGAGCTGATCGAGATGCCAGTCGAAGACCTACAGCGGCTGCGAACCATCTGGGGCCGGGCTTTTGCCCCAACCATGCAGCGGATCGCTCACCGGCGGATGCGGATCGGCGTGCGTCTGTTGAGCGGCTCGCTGAGCGAGTACCGGCGGGCCACCCGTTTATGGTGGGATAACATCGAACAGAGTTATCCCGAGTTGATGGACCGCCCGGTTTATTTTATCTCCAGCAATACCCACAGCCTGACCAACCTCCTCTCTGGTTTTGCCCTTCGTCACCGCGAGGAGCTGCTCGCATTCCTCGAGCGCAAGGAAAATAAGGACCTGAAGGCTGAATGGGAAGATATCGTCAACGGTCAGGTTGCATCGAGCACGGAAAATTTCCTCTATTATGTCCTGAAGAAATACCAGCAAACCAACGAGGGTCGCCACCTGATCGACGAGCAGCAGCTGGCCGAGCACGAGGCGGGCATCGTCCGCGTTCCCAGCCGGGAATACTTCGACGTCGAGGCTCAGTTGATCGACCTGGCCCGGTTAAAGCCGCAGAATTTCGATCCCCGCCTGCGCCAAAAGGACTGGTCCTGGCTGGCAAAGAGCGACGCGGTGCTGCTGAACATCGATTACCCGCTTGGCATGGGCGCCTACAATCTGCTGGTCAAGATTAGCGAACACGCCTATCCGATCCTCGGCGTTTATGTGATGGGCAAGGCGGCCACTCTCAACGGGCGGATGGGCGATGTGATGATTCCCAATGTGGTGCAGGACGAGCACTCGGCAAATACCTATCTCTTCCAGAACGCCTTTACCGCCTCGGATATCGCTCCCTATTTGCTCTTCGGCACGGTGCTGGATAATCAAAAGGCGGTCAGCGTCTATGGCCCGTTCCTGCAAAATGCGCGAATCATGGACGTGATCTATCGCGAAGGGTACACCGATATCGAAATGGAAGCCGGACCGTATCTCTCCGCGGTGTATGAGATGTTCCGCCCGAAACGCCACCCGTCGAACGAAATCGTCACCCTGTACAACCTGCCCTTCGACCTGGGCATCCTCCACTATGCCTCGGATACTCCCTTGAGCAAGGGGCGCAACCTGGGCGCCGGGGCGTTGTCTTATTTTGGCATGGATTCAACTTACGCGACGACAATCGCGATCTTAAGGCGGATCTTCAAGCTGGAACAATCGCGAATTTCTTAGTCTGCACCAGATTCACCGCAGAGCCGCAAAGAACGCAGAGTAGGTTGAAAATCTCTGCGCCCTCTGCGGATCCGCGGTTTGTTTTAACCCAATCCATTGAGCTGCTCGCGCAGGCGGGCGGCGGTTTCCTGCCAGGCAATCAACTTCTGGCGTTCCTTCTCTACCACCGCAGGCGGGGCTTTTTCCCCAAATGGACCGGCCAGCAAAGCCTCCAGGCGCTGGATCTGACCCTCGACCTCAGACAGCTCGCTGCGCAGTCGCGCCCGTTCGGCCCCAAAATCGACCAGCCCGGCTAGAGGCAGGTATATTTCCACGCCAGAGACGGTCAGGACGACCTGATCCTGAGGTTTCTCCTTCAGCTCGGAGACCAGGGTAAAACCCTGCGGGTCGATATAGGCCAGCGCGCAAAGCGCTTTGGCCTGCTGCTGAAAGATGGGCAGCCGCTCGCCGGCGGCGATGGTGGCGGGGATACGCCTGCCAGGAGTGACCTTCTTCTCGGTGCGCAAGTTACGGATCGCCCGCACGGTCTCCTGGATCAGGCTGAATTCGGCGATTTTCGCTTCTTCCCAGCCTTCAGCAGGGCGGGGCTCCGGCCATCTGGCGATCATCAGGGCTTCGGGCCAGTCCACGCCGGGCAGGAAACGCTCGCCCTTTGCGGTGACTGCCCGCTTGAGATGACCCCACAGCTCCTCGGTCACGAACGGAGTGAATGGGTGCAACAACCGCAGGCAGGTATCCAGCACGCGCGCCAGCGTTTGGGCGGTGTAGAAGGCGCGGTCGCCGCCCTCGGCCAGTTGCAGTTTGGCGATCTCGATATACCAGTCAGCGAATTCGGACCAGAAGAATTCGTAGATCTGCCGCCCGGCCTCGCCGTACTGGTAACTGTTATACAGCCGCTCGACATCGCCGAGCAGCGCCTTAAGCCGCGCCCAGATCCATGAATCCGCCAGGGTCCACTCGGGCTCGCCCTGCGGCGCGGAAGGCGCCTGATCCAGCGCGCTGAGAATGAAACGCCCGGCGTTCCAGACCTTGTTGGCGAAATTGCGGTTGGCTTCCACCTTTTTCAGGCTCAGACTCAAATCGTTGCCAGGCGAGGAGCCAACCAGCAGTGAGAAACGCAGCGCGTCGGTGCCCATTTCGTTCATTACATCCAGCGGATCGATCGCGTTGCCCTTGGTCTTGCTCATCTTCTGTCCGTGTTCGTCGCGGATCAAGCCGTGCAGGTATACAGTATGGAAAGGCGCCTGCCCAGTGAACTCCAGCCCAAACATGATCATTCGCGCCACCCAGAAGAAGAGGATATCGTAGCCGGTCTCCAGCACCGAGGTCGGGTAGAAATATTTCAGGTCGGGTGTTTCTTCAGGCCAGCCAAGAGTAGAGAACGGCCAAAGACCGGAGGAGAACCAGGTATCCAGCACATCTTCATCCTGGCGGATGCGGCTGCTGGCGCATTTCGGACAGGCGGTCAGGTCGGTGCGCGAGGCGGTCATTTCTCCGCAGTCGTCGCAATACCAGACCGGGATGCGGTGGCCCCACCACAACTGGCGACTGATGCACCAGTCCTGGATGTTTTCCAGCCAGTTGTAATAGACTTTCGTGAAGCGCTCCGGGACGATGCGGACTGCCCCCGAGCGGACGGCTTCCAGGGCGGCGTCGGCCAGTGGGCGGATTTTGACGAACCACTGGGTCGAAACCATCGGTTCGACGATTTCCCCGCCGCGCTGAGAGCGCGGCACATTGAGCGTGTACGGCTGCTCCTTGATCACCAGCCCAGCGGCGTGCATGTCTTCCCACAGCCGTTTGCGACACTTGAAACGGTCCAATCCGGCGTAAGGACCGCCGTTTTCGTTGATTGCGGCATCCGCGGTGAGGATATTGATCACCTCCAGGTTGTGGCGCTGTCCGATCATGTAGTCGTTCGGGTCGTGTCCCGGGGTGATCTTCAGCGCGCCGGTGCCGAACCCGCGGTCAACGTACTCGTCGGCGATCACCGGCACAGCCCGGTTGAGGATCGGCACCAGCACTTTGCGGCCGATGTATTTCTGGTAGCGCTCGTCTTCGGGGTGAACTGCCACGGCGGTGTCGCCCAGGATCGTCTCTGGGCGGGTGGTGGCAACCGGGATGAATTCGTCCGGGTTGTCGCTCAGCACGTATTTGAAGTAATAGAGAAAGCCGGCTTCCTCGCTGTACTCCACCTCCAGATCGGAGACCGCCGTTTTCAACCCAGGCGACCAGTTGATCATCCGCGGACCGCGGTAGATCAGACCTTTATCGAACAGGCGCACGAACGCCTCGCGCACCGCCCGCGAGAGACCCTCGTCGAGGGTGAACCGCTCGCGATCCCAGTCGCAGGAGGCGCCCAGCCGGCGAATCTGGCGGGTGATGATCCCGCCGTATTTGGCTTTCCACTCCCAGCAGCGGCGGATGAACTCTTCCCGTCCAAGGTCCTCGCGGCGGATGCCCTGAGCTGCAAGGGACTTTTCAACCTGAAGCTGGGTTGCGATCCCGGCGTGGTCGCTGCCTGGAACCCATAAAGTGGGGACGCCCTTCATTCGGTGGTAGCGGATCATCAGGTCCTGGACGGCGGCGAACATGGCATGACCGAGGTGCAGCTCGCCGGTCACGTTCGGCGGTGGGATGGAAATGACGAACGGGCGGCGGGTTGGATCGAAATCCGGCCGGTTAGGGTCATTAGAGGGCTTGAAGAAGCCGCTTGACTCCCACCACTGGTAAATTCGCTCCTCGATCGAAGCAAAATCGTAGGTCTTGGGTAAAAGATTGGCTGGCATGATGACTCTCCTTCTCAATAATTCCGGCTGCCGAAATACGCCGGGGCTCTCTATAAAAAAATAAACCCTTTCATCCTGAGGACGAAAGGGCTGCTTCCGCGGTACCACCTCGATTCGCAGATGATTCACCTGCGCTCTCACCCCCGGACCATCATCCGGGCTGCGCGCTAACGGGCTTACCCGTGCCGTTCTACTCTCCCGCGCGGGATTTCTTCGGCAATCTCGCCAAACGACTTCGGTCTGCGAACTCTGGGGAGGCTTTCAGCCAGGGCCTTCCTTCTCTGACAGGTTTCCGCAAAGCCTACTACTTTTGGCCGTCGGCTATTAAGTTGCCTCAATTATACAGAGGCGAAAACCTTCTGTCAACATGGAGGTTTTCGACGCCAAAGTCTTGGTTTCGATCTGGCGACCAAAACAAATTCATCGCGAACACCGCATTAATTAAGGGATGAATTGTTCTGGACCGAATTCCCAGTTCCAGTTCTGGATATCCGTCCAGGCGGGCAGCAGGGCAACGCCGATCAGCGCAAGGATGACGGAGATCACCAGCCCGAGCCCGGATAGAACAATCCCGGCTATGGCCAGCCCGCGCTGCGAGGATTTCAACCCGGCGATCCCGGTGATGATCCCTGCCAGGCCAAGCGGCCCCGCGCAGAAAACCAGGCAGAAAGAAAACAGGCTGAGTAATCCTAACACCAGCGAGGCGATTGCCAGCCCTTTTCGATCCGGCTGGGTCACAGGGAGAGGGGAGATCACTTCGGGTTCGGGCGGGTAGCTGGGCTCATAAGACATGGTGCACCTCCAATACACTGAACAAAATGGATCTATTGGTAATTTAACACCAGAAAGTGAAATATCAATCGAACGGATGCGGCCCAAATATTTCGTCAATCCTTTCGAGCACGTCATTGGTCAGCAGATTTTGGGCTTCAGCAGATATCAGGTTCTCGTCCAGCTGCTCCAACCGCGTCGCGCCGGTGATCACGCTGGAAACTTCCTTGCGTCGCAAGACCCAGGCGATGGCGAGCTGGGCAGGCGTCAGGTCCATCTGGCGGGCCAGGCCTGTCAACTGACGGACTTTTTCGATTCGCTCGGGAGTGATCCGGTCACGAATCCAGCCGAGATCCTCGCGCGCTGCCCGGCTGCCAGCCGGAATGCCATCATTGTATTTCCCGGTCAGAATCCCATAATAGAGCGGGCTGAAGGTCACCAGGCCGATGCCAAGTTCGCGGCAAACCGGCATGACTTCCTCCTCTACCCTCCGGCGGTGAAAAAGGTTGTACTGTGGCTGCTCAACCGAGGGCGGGATCAAATTGAACTGCCGGCAGACTCCATAAAGCGAGGCGATTTGGTGAGCTTCCCATTCCGAGGTCCCCCAGTAAAGCACCTTGCCCTGGCGGACCAGCGCATCCATGGTGAAAGCCACTTCCTCGAGGGGTGTGTCCGGGTCATAGCGGTGGCAGAAATACAGGTCGAGGTAATCTGTCTTCAGCCGGCGCAGGCTGGCGTGGATCGATTCACGGACATGCTTGCGCGAGAGGCCCCGCCCGTTCGGTCCTGGCATAGTCGGCCAGAATACTTTGCTGGAAATCACCAGCGCCTCGCGCGGCAAATCCTGGATGGCTTCGCCCATCATCGCTTCTGCCTCGCCGTTGGCGTACATGTCGGCATTGTCAAAGTAGTTGATGCCCTGCTCATAGGCGGTGTGGATGAGATCGGCTGCCATTCTCTGATCCACCTGGCTGCCAAAGGTGAGCCAGGCGCCGAGCGAAATTTCACTGACTTTCAGGCCCGATCGTCCAAGTCGGCGGTAATGCATGGATTCCTCTCCCTGGAAAATTGGCAAGGGGCGGGCAGGTTAATCCGCCCCTCAAAATAATGGTTTTTTATTCTAAATCGTGGACGGTGCCTTCGCTGAGCGCTTTTTTCTCCTCGCCGATGCCGAGCGGCTTCCATTTTTCCTGGTCAGCGCGCAGACGGTGCATCCCGCCGCCGCGGTTGTGGAGCAGATCAAAGCCGTCCGGCTTGATGAACATGTTTTCTCCGTCCAACAGGCCGGTGACGCCGGTTTGTCCGGGCTCCGGGCGTTTGTTCTGGCAATACGCGCAGGTAGCGGGATCGTGCGGCTTGTAATCGACCGGCTCCTCGTAGGTGGTGATGTATCCCTCGTAATTGCGCAGGACGATCTTATGATCAGAATAGCTGACCAGGTAGTTCGGCATGAGCGGTATTTTACCGCCGCCGCCGGGGGCATCGACTACGTAGGTTGGTACAGCGTAGCCAGAAGTGTGCCCGCGAAGACCCTCAATAATCTCTATGCCTTTACCGACCGGGGTGCGGAAGTGGCCCGCCCCATCGACCAGATCGCACTGATAGAGATAATAGGGGCGCACGCGGATGCGCACCAGATCATGCACCAGCTTGCGCTGGATATGAACGCAGTCATTCACCCCGGCCAGCAGCACGGATTGGTTGCCGAGCGGGATCCCGGCCCGGGACAGGCAGTCGCAGGCCTCAGCGAGCTCTCTGGTGATCTCGTTGGGGTGGTTGACGTGGATGTTCAACCAGAGCGGATGGTACCTTTGCAGCGTTTCACAGAAATCGGGGGTAACCCGCTGGGGGAGGAAGACCGGCACTCGGCTGCCGATGCGGATGATCTCGATATGCGGGATTTCACGCAGGCGCCCGAGCAGCTCATCGAGCAGCTTGGGAGCCAGGGTGAGCGGGTCGCCGCCGGAGAGGAGCACGTCTCTCACCTGGGGAGTCTTCTTCAGGTAGTCGATCTGCATCTCGAATTCGCTGCGCGAGAAGGTCGCGCTCGGGTCGCCGACGATGCGCGAGCGGGTGCAGTAGCGGCAGTACGACGCGCACTGGGTGGTGACCAGCATCAGCACCCGGTCGGGGTAGCGGTGCACCAGCCCGGGGACAGGCGAGTGGCGGTCTTCCGCCAGCGAATCTTCCATCATGCCGGTGAAGGGGACGATCTCGTCGGCAGTTGGAATGACCTGGCGGCGGATCGGGTCGGCGGGGTCGTTCGGGTCAATCAGCGAGGCGAAATACGGGGTAATTTCGACCCGGAAGAGGTTCTGAGTGTTGAGCGCTTTGCGCTCGCTCTCGGTCAGGGCGAAGAGTTTTTCGAAATCTTCGGCGCTGTTCAGGCGGTGGCTAAGCTGCCAGCGCCAGTCGTTCCATTTTTCATCCGGTACATCCGCGTAGATCGGTGCGCGGCGGGAAACGAACTCGGTCGGGGACATTTGTTGTTTTCCTTATCAGGTAATTGATCGTAATAATCGTAAGCAATAATGAACAAACTTGCCGCGAAAATCCATTAAGCGATTGGCTGGTGATGGCGGGTCGTGATCGGTGCGGAAAAAGCCGCAGGCGAAATTCGTGATTGGGTGGGATCGCATGTCTAAATTGTATGTAAAAAACTGGCGGGGGTCAATCGCCAATTCAGAGAGTCGCAGAAGGGGTGGATTACAACAATCAGTAGCGCTCGATATTAAAACGATCTATCTCGCTACCTGAAATATTGTTTCCAGACAGACTCAGGAATTCAACGCCTGGATTTTCTAATGGAGAATAGTGAACTCGAAGGTTGCCCGGAATCTCGCCCCATCATGTTAACAATGTTCCCCCGCCAGAGCTGAACAACCGCACAAATTCGCTGACCACCTCATCCACAGCGCGGCTGACGGCCGCGGAGAGCGGCGCGCCGAAAGCGAGCGATTCCGGCTGGATGCCGATCAGCCCGACGTCACAGCCAAGCTCCGCCTGCAGGTATTTCGCCAGCACAGACGGCGGAAGGGTATGTGTGGAGGCGCTCAAGCCGTCCAGATCCTCCATTTTCAGCCAGGCGATCGTGCCCGGCGCGGCTTCCATCGCGGCGCAGTCGATCATAATCACCAGACCGGGAGCGAAACGGCGGATCGGCGCAGTGGCATTCTCCGGCGCTGCGCCGCCATCCAGCGCCAGTAGATTTTCAACGCCTGCCAGATCCACCTGCAGCCTGCGGACCGCCTCGATCCCTGCAGCGTCGTCTCCGTTGAATTCGCTGCCGATTCCGATGACAACCGCGCGCGGCATTCCGCCTGGACCGGCGGCGCTATTCTTCCGGGCAGCCGTTCTCAGGCTCTGGGCGAGCAGCGCGCGCCAGGAGGAATTCGACATCCTCATCCTTGCCGTAATAGACCTCGAAGGGCTTTTTATTGGTCGAAGCTTCTTCCCAAATCTCGCTCGACATATCCATGCATTTGAACCGGCAGGTCATCACGCATTGGGCGCAGTAGGTGCAGCGGTCGGCGTGGTAGCGCATCACAAAACGTTTGTTGACCTTGTCCAACACGATCAGCTCGATCGCGTTGGACGGGCAGTCCTTGATGCAAAGCTGGCAGCCGACGCACTTGGCAGGATCCCAGAAGAGCCTTCCACGCAGACGCTCAGGGGCCGGGGTCTTCTTGAATGGGTACATTTGGGTCACCGGGCGTTTGAATAGCGACCGCAGCAAATCACCGAGCATCGATCCAATCTTCATGAGATTATCCTCCGAACAGGAACGGGCTGAGATACCTGCCGATCAGAATGACAGCCATCTGCAGCAGCGCCAGGATGGCGCCCGCCCGCCACCACAGGCCGACGGTCTGGTCGATGCGCAGCCGGGCAAAGAGAGTCTGAAAAAGAGCCATGACCAGTAAAAGGGCAAACGTCTTGAGCACAAATTCGAGCGGGTTGCTCAAACCGCCCAGGTAAAAGGAGGCGACCAGCATCAAGCCAATGACCAGCTCAATGTCCTTTGCAAGGTGGAAAAGAGCAAAGCCGCGGCCGCTGTACTCGGTCAACGCGCCGGCGACAATCTCGGTCTCAGCCTCGGGCGCGTCAAAGGGCGGCAGCTCCAGCTTCCCCATCAGGCCAATCAGGGCTACGATGAATCCGATTGGCTGGGCGACGATCATCCATAAGTGATCCCCGGCAAAGTCGTTGATTTTGGAGATCTGCCAGGATTGGGCGGCGATCGCCGGACCGAGCAGCGCCAGCAGGAAGGGCGCCTCGTAGGAGAAAAGCTGGGTCAGGGTGCGCACCGCGCCGATCATCGAGAAGCTTTGGATCGTGTTGGCGCCGGCCAGCCCGATGCACAGGGTCAGCCCGGAGAGCAGGTACAGCGCCACAATTAAGTCACCCTGGAAGCTGAAGAAGGGTTGCAGCCCGAACAACGGCGTGTACAGCGCCGAAGTCATTGCAGTCGCCAGGGCGATCACCGGCAGAGCCTGGAACAGGAATTTATGCACTCCCGCAGGTACGATTTCCTCTTTTGCCAGCGACTTGATCACATCCGCCAGCGGCTGGATGAAACGTGGCCCGACCCGGTTTTGGAAGCGGGCGACCAGCTTGCGGTCAACCCATTGATAGACAAGCCCGCTGGCCAGCAGGAATAGACCGCCGGGGAAAAACATCAAAACAAACCATGGGGGTAAAGAGATGCTCATCGGTAATACTCAACTCCGTAGCGGCGTAACTGCTCCCAGGTCCACACCTCGGGGTCATGATGGTTGCGTCGGACCGTCACCAGCCTGTCATTGCAGGAGAAGCAGGGATCGATGCCGGCCAGGATCATCGGCATATCCGCCAGCTTATGCCCGACGGCGACTGCGGTGATGGTGCCCCAGTTGCACAGGCTGGGGGTGCGCATGCGCACCCGCTCGGGCTTTTCCCCGCCTCCGCTAACCAGGAAGTAGAACAACTCCCCGCGGGGCGCCTCCACCCGGCTGAAAACCTCTCCGGCCGGAATCCTGCGCGGAACTCGCACGGTCAGTTCGCTCTCCGGCATATGATCGAGCACCAGGCGAATGTTGCGAATGCTTTCGAACAGCTCCTCGATCCGGACGATGAAGCGGGCGTGTAGATCGCCGGCGGTGTGGTTGACCAGCTTGACCGGGAATTCTTTATACAGGCAGTAGGGAGCGTCGATGCGCAGGTCGCGCTCCGAGCCGGAGGCGCGCGCGGTCGGCCCGACCGCTCCAAGCCGTTCGACCGTTTCCTTGCTCATCGTGCCGATCCCGCGCGTGCGCGCGATCAGAGTTTCATCATTCATCACGATATTCAAGTAATGGCGGTTACGCTCCTCGAGAAAGTCAAGCCCCTTGCGGATTTCATCGGCAAGCTCTTTGGTGATATCGAATTTGACTCCGCCGAGCAGGTTAGCTGAATAGTGGACGCGGTTACCGCTCACCTTCTCGAGCAGGTCCATAACCGTCTCGCGGTCGCGCCAGCTGTACATGAATAAAGCGTCAAAACCGCCCTCATGGGCTGCGACGCCAAGCCAGAGCATGTGACTGTGAATACGCTCGAGCTCTGCCATAATCTGGCGAATGGCTTTAGACCGCGGAGGAGAGACCACTCCGGCCAGATTTTCCACGCCCAGGGCGTAAGAGGATGCGTGCACGTGGGAGCAAATTCCGCATATCCGCTCCATCAGGTACAGGTTTTGCGTCCAGGTGCGGTCCTCGGCGCCTTTTTCGATCCCGCGGTGGACGTACCCCAGGCGCACGCTGGCGCCGGTGACGATTTCTCCATCGACTGTAAAGTCGAAATGTCCGGGTTCTTTCAACGCCGGGTGCTGCGGCCCGATCGGCACCACGAATCGGTTCGGTCCGTGTTGATCAGTCATACTTTTGCCTCTTCTTCATCGATGGTCAAGGTCCGCCTACCCTTGAAGGACTTGCGCATCGGATAGACTCCTTCGGGGAACTCATCCGCCACGATCAGGCGGCGCCTGTCGGGCGTGCCTACCACGTCAACCCCGAACAGCTCCATCAACTCTCGCTCGTAGAGCGTGGCCGAGGGGATCAAGGGGCAGATGGTTTCCACTCTTGCGGCGCTGTACGGCACACTGATCCGCAAAAACAGGCAGACCGGGCCATGACCAAAAGAATACAGCACTTCCAGGCTGGATTCTCCCTGCGACGTGCCCTCGGGGGAGAGAGGCGCGGGGTGATCCACGCCGGTGATGGCTACCAGGTAACCCCAGTTGGCATCCTGCAGCAACTGGACTGCTTTGACCAGATCCTCGGCCCGGATGCGGATATCGACCCGGCGCGGGATGGGACGGGTAGTCTCAAGCGCCAGCGGCGCGAGGAGATCGATTACCGCCTGGGCGGTGACGTCAACGTCCATCATTGGCTCTTC
The DNA here is from genome assembly GCA_964564935.1 of uncultured Anaerolinea sp. Lineage (GTDB taxonomy): Bacteria > Chloroflexota > Anaerolineae > Anaerolineales > Anaerolineaceae > Bellilinea. The sequence goes on from CAZMCF010000004.1 coordinate 68,110, forward strand.
TCCTCTCGCATCGCTGTGACCGCTTCAGGATTGAAATCCGGGTAATTATCGCTGACAGGTTCGGGATGCTTGCCCTTCTTCAGCGCATCCAGCAATACCGCGACGCCGCGAATGATGCCTTCCGGGCGCGGCGGGCAGCCGGGAACGAACACGTCCACAGGCAGGATTTCATTGATTCCGCCTTCGATGTTGTAGCAGCCGTGGAATACCCCACCGGACAAGCCGCACGAGCCAACCGCGATGACGAATTTGGGCTCGGGCATTTGCTCGTATATGCGCAGCAGGCGGTCGCGCGCCTGGAGGGTGACCGGACCGGTGCAAATCAGCACGTCGGCATGGCGCGGGCTGCCCTGGATTTTGATGCCAAAGCGTTCGATGTCGTAGCGCGGTGTTAAAGTTGCCAGGATTTCGATATCGCAGCCATTACACGACCCGCTGTTGAAGTGAATTGCCCAGGGGGAGTTGATTCGCGCCCAGTTTTTCACCTTATCCAGCGCGCGCAGCCACGGCGTGGTGAGGTTCAGTCGCATAGGGTAATCTCCTTTTTCATCATACCACTCCCGGCGGTCATCCAAGCAGCAAGACGATCAGGACGAAAATCAGTCCTGCCAGATAGGGAATCATCTTGACGGTGAAATCGCCGGTTCCGAGTATCAACACTCCGAGGTGCAGGATGGCAAAGAAGAATGCGATCAAGAAAAATGGCTTGTAACCCGGAGCCGCGGAGGGAGTATAGGCTTCCTCGCCGCTGAAATAACCGGACTCCTTTAACGGAGAGGGCTTCTCGGGGCCGGCCATCGATTTTCCGACCAGGGAAATGACCAGCACCAGGGGGATGTAGATGAGAAATGCTATTGGCGGGGATAATAAATTTTCCATTACAACACCTCGATTACAAACCGAAAGCTGCCAGTAAATCGCGCGCAGCCGGTGCGGTGAGCCAGTTGACCAGCGAGGGCCAGAAACCAAGCACCGCGACCAGCAGGCTGAGTACAGCCAGCGGCAAACCGATGAGGAACGGCGTCGGCTTGCCCTTCTCAACAGCCGGCGACGGCTGCAGCCGGTACATGCGGTTAACCAACGGGGCATAATAGCCGAGCGACAGGACGCTGTTCAATGCCGCAAAGATCACCAGCAGAATCATCACCGGATTTCTGGTTTCGAAACCGCCGACGAAGATCTGCCATTTCGACATAAATCCGGCTAGCGGCGGCAGCCCGCCCAGGCCGAGCACCGCCAGGCTCAATCCAAAGGCAGCCAGCGGGTAACGGCGGGAAGCGCCGTTCAAATCCTCGACGGTCAGCGGGCGATGCTTGCCGTTGGCGATATAGAGACTGTAAAGCAGTGCTCCGGCAGCCAGAAAGGCCAGCCCCTTCATCATGCCGTGCGTGATCAGGTGAAAGAACCCGCCAGCCGCGCTGTTCAACTTTCCAAAAGACACCGCCGCGCCGATGCCAAGCAGGATATAGCCCATGTGGCTCAGGCTGGAATAGGCCAGCAGGCGCTTCACCTGAGTCTGGCGGAGGGCCATCAGGTTCCCATACAGCATGTTTAGCGCGCCGAAGCCGAGCAGCAGCGATCCCCAGGAAAAGCCAGCGGTAGTCAGCGAGCCGAGGGCGCGCAGCATTGCCACCAGCCCGGTCTCGATGACGATACCGGAGAGCATTGCGCTGATTCCGCTCGGCGCCTGCGAATGGGCGTCCGGCAGCCAGGTGTGCAGCGGCACCAGCGCCGTCTTGACCCCGAAGCCGATAACGAACAACCCGCCGGCGGCCAGCATAGTCAGGTGGGAGTGCGCGTTCATGCGGATCACTTCCAGGTCGAGCACACCGGTATCGGCAAAGACGAGGGCAATCGCCAGCAGGACGAAAACCGATCCGACCGCGCTTTGCAGGAGGTACTTCACCCCGGCTTCCAGCGAAGAACGCTGCTCGCGGTAGAAAGCCACCAGCATGTATGAGCTGATCGCCATGGCCTCGAACCAGACCCACAGGTTGAACAGGTCGTTGGCGAACCCCAGCCCGACAATCGTGCCGATCATCACCAGCAGCAGCGCGTAAAATTTTTCTTCGCCTTCCTCTCTGCGCATGTAAGGTCCGGAGAACAGGATGACAAAGAAACCGAGGAGGACGACAACCGCCGCCAGGAGCAGACCAATCGCATCGACTTCCATCGAGACAGCGCCCATCAGGAAGCGGAAAAATTGATGCCGGGTCAGATACGCCTGACCCGCAAGATATACGAATAACCCTTCAGCCAGGAGAAAAACCAGGGCAACCCAACGGGCCGGGTTTCGGGCCGGATATCGGCGGACGACCAGCCGCCCGGCGAGATAGACAACGGGCGAGGCCAGCAGCGGCAGCAGGATGATGATCCAGAAAGCGGTGGTGACATCCATAACGCTAAACTCCCACAATCAGGACGAGAAAGACCAGCGCCAGGGCCGCAATGAGCGCGAACATGTTCCAGTTCAATTGGCCCGGTTGGGTGACCCGCAGTGCTTCGGCCGTTCTCTGCACGCCGGAGACGATCCCGCGGTTGACAGCTTCGAATCCGAAGCTCTGTCCTGCGAGCGTTACAAGCCAGTTGAAGACTTTTCCAATGCCGGCAAGTCGGACACGGAAAAGCCAACCCGCCGCGCCGATGGCGATCACGCCCAGGGCGAGCAGCGTCGCAGGTGCGGTTGCCACTTCTTCTACGATTGCCAGGGTGGATTTTGGCTCGATCCCATGGTACGGCAGGGATTCAGCCAGCAGCCGGCTAAACGGTCCGGCCAGCAGCCAGCTCGCCAGGCTGCCAAACGCCAGGGGAATCAGGGCAAACTTCATCGCCGTCCCGGCGTCGTGGACATGTTTGTCATGGGCAGGGTTTCCATAAAATACCATCCAGACCATGCGGAAGGTGTAAAACGCAGTCAGGCCGGCCACGATCAGCATCAGCCCGTACAGCCAGAGTGGATTACCGTGCTCCAATCCGGCTTCGAGGATAAGCTCTTTGCTCCAGAAACCGTTGAAGATGGGGATTCCCGCCAGAGCCAGCGCGCCGATGACGAAGACGAATCGCACCAGAGGCATTTGTTTACCTAAACCGCCCATCTGGCGCATATCCCGCGTGCCCAGCGAGTGGATCACCGCGCCCGCGCCGAGGAAAAGCAGCGCCTTGAAAATCGAATGGCTGAGAAGGTGGAACTGGCTGGCGAAAACCCCGCCAGCGCCAACCGCATAAACCATGTAACCCAGCTGGCTGACGGTCGAGTAAGCCAGCACGCGCTTGAGGTCGGTCGCGGCAATCGCCATCAAGGCTGCCAGCACTGCCGAGAGCATGCCGACTACCATCACCGAAATTCGCCAGCCAGCAACCCCAGCGAAGGCGGGGAAGAAACGGGCCAGCAGGTACACTCCCGCGTTGACCATCGTCGCTGCATGAATCAGAGCGCTGATCGGTGTGGGCGCTTCCATCGCGTCTGGCAACCAGGTCTGGAAGGGGAATTGAGCCGATTTCGCCGCCGCAGCCGCCAGACAACCAAAAGCCGTCAGCGCCAGGATATTCCCCGGAAGAACCTGCGGATTGGCAATAAAGGCGTTGATATCGTAGCTGCCGGTGTATGCGTAAAGCAGGAGCGCGCCCGCCAGCAGGCCGATCCCGCCGAACTGGGTCATGATCAACGCCTTCACACCGCCAGCAACCGCTTTGGGATCATCGTTATGGAACGAGATCAGCGCATAGGAACACAGCGCGGTGATCTCCCAGAAAATAAACATCAGCAGCATGTTGGTGGCCAGCACCAGCCCAGCCATCGCGCCAATGAAGAACAGGACATAGGCGTAATAGCGGCCAAGCTGCTCTTCACCGCGCATGTAATCGACCGAGAAGATGACCGCCAGCGCGCCGATCACCGTGGCGATGGCAGCCAGGTAGACGCCCAGACCGTCCGGCGAGAAGGTGAAGTCGCCAAACGCGCCGCCTACAGGCAGGCTCAGGCTGGGGCGCCCTATTCCGTAAGGGATCAGCAGTAAAGCCGCCGCGCCAGCCAGCAGGGAAAATCCGACTGCCAGGCTGTGCTGGAGCCTGGCGCGCCCTTCGCCTGTAAACATGAGCACCAGCGCTCCAAACCAGGGCAGACCAATGGTCAACAGGATCAATATTTCAGCCACAGTTTATCTCCGCAAGGTGTTCAGGTGCTTGAGGTCGAGCGTGCCAAAGTGCTTGCGCACCTGCACTGCAAGCGAAAGGGCGAGCACAGCGACGATCGTGTCAGCCACAATGACGGTGAGGGCAAGGCTTTGCCCGAGATTGTGCTGACCGCGCAGATGCCCCGCCAGGATAAACGCCAGGATTGCCGGCTTGACCAGGATCTGGAGGATGACAACCATCTTGATCAGATTGCGGGTGATTAACAGGCCGTACAAACCGACCGTGAACAGGCAGATAACCAGGATCAGGAATACGTTCAATGCGCTCAGGGTCATGGCTAATCCTCCCCGCCCGGAAATTTCAAATCACTCTGAGATCCGCCGAGCAGTCCCAGCACGCCAAGCACACCGCTGAAGATCATGACAATCTGCAGCCACAGGTCCAGACGCCGCGTACCCCAGAGAATCTCACGCAGATGGGGCTCGACCTCCGTCGAAGGAAGGGTAATTACCCCAGGGAGCAAGAGAACCGCCAGACAGCCGACTGCCAGGGCAATCAGCACCCAGGCCAGCGGCTTGGGGATCAGACTGCGCTCGTCGACGGCTTCCTTGCCAGTCAGGTTGATGGCGAAGACGAATAACACCGTGACCAGTCCGGCGCCCACGCTCAGCTCGACAGCGGCCACCTCGGGCGCTCCGAGGAGGTAGATCGCCACCGAGACCAGCGCGCTCGTACCCGCCAGCCAGAGTGCTGAGGTCAGCAACCGTTCCGCCCGGATAGCCTCCACCGCGCAAAACAGCGCCCCGACCGCGATAAGAACGTACCACCACATGATAAGGCCTCCTTGCAAGCCCGCTCAGCTTCGCCGCTGACCAGGGCTGGACATCATCTTCTGATAACAAGAGTACTGCCACTATCCTGCGAAGAACAAAGCACAGTTTTTATACTATCTGGTCAATAATTTGTCATGTGAGACTATTCCTTATTTTAGGAACTAACCGTCATGATTTGAGAAATAAAGCACAATCTTAGCGCTGCCATTTGTTATCCATCGGTTTTTTACATGGTTTGACAACGAAAGAAGCGCGTTGTATAATGAAGTTGACGCAGTGCGTTATCAGAGGAGGTAGAGATGAGCGAACAATCGGAAAGAAAACAATCTTTCGAGCAGGAAAAGCGCGACCGGCTGATCGAACTTTCCCGTAAAATCTTGCTGGCGGGTCTGGGAGCCGCGGCTCTCGCCCAGGATGAGATAGAGCGCTTCCTGAACCTGCTGGTCGAGCGCGGCGAGATGGCCGAGAAAGACGCCCGCCAGTTGATCCGCGAAATCCTAGACCGCCGCGACCAGCTCATGCGCGAGCATAGGGCCGAAACCACACCCCCGCCTGCTGCAGCAACCAAAGCCGACATCGAGGCGCTCAGCGCGAAAATCACTGAGCTGAATAAGAAGATCGAGGAGCTGCGCAAGCAAAAGGCCGGCTGAACCTGGGCGACATGCTGACCATCAAGCGTTATTCCAACCGCAAGCTCTACGATACACAGGCTGGTCGTTACATCACCCTCGAGGAGATTGGTGAAGCAGTCCGTCTGGGAAAAGATTTGCGCGTGGTCGATCACGACAGCGGCGCCGATCTGACCGCACAGACGTTGATCCAAATTGTACTCGATGAGGAACGGAAAACCCGCGGCTGGCTGCCCCACGACCTGCTGGCGCGGCTGCTCCGCGCAGGCGAGTCGCGCCTGGGCACGCTGAAAGAGCTGCTGGCGCCGCCAATCGATTCACGCGAGGTCGTCGACCGGGCTATCCGCCGGCGGGTGGAGCTGCTGACCGCACAGGGATGCCTGACCCAAGACGAAGCCAGTCGGTGGCTGGAGCTGCTCCTCGACCCGGCCCTGTCCGCAGAAGAAGAAGCGCTTCCTGCGGAATCACAGCCGGCGACCAGCGCTGAAATCCAGGCGCTGCTGGCTGATATTGAGCGCCTGGAGGCGGCGTTGGACGAAATCCTTTCTCTGCCTCCCGGCGCCGTGTCGGCTGACCCGGCGTCCGTAAGGTGATCGCGCCGGTCTGCTTGTACGCAGTCGACAACCGTACACCTTCCCAATAGGGCAAATAAAGCATGCGCGCCTGAAGCTGAATCTCCGTCCAAGGTTTTTGAAAACAGTCTATCGGGTAATCTAGATCTATTCTTTGATCGTGAACACCTCGCCCGAGCTGCGGCCCTCGATCTCCGGGAAATAAAAGGCATATGCGTGGGCAGGCATCACCCGGAAATCACCGGCCTGGAGCGGCTGCAGCCGGTAGGTGAGGATATAAGTCCCGGCAGGAAGGTAGCCCGCCGCCCAGCGGATGTGATCGTCGTAAATGACCGGCGAGGAGAAAAACCACCAGCCCCAGCCGTCGCTGAAGATATCCAGCGGATTCAACTCGCTGGCGGAGAATTGCGGCATGCCGAGCTGGCTGGTTTGCAGGCGGGTGTTGACAATTTCCGCCCCTGCCGGAATGAAATCCTCGACGATCAAATTGTAAACATCTTTCTGCACGGTGATCGAGAGCTGCGCCAAAATGACCGGCGAAGGCTGCCCCAGTTTGATTTCGCTCAGCGCCGGGCAATTTTCCAGACGGCAGTCGCCGCCGGCAAGGATGTACTTGCGCTCGATCAAGATGCCCTTATCGACCGCTTTGACACTTGCGACCGGCGTTTCCAAATTCAAGAATGCCCGGTAATACAGCCTCCCGGGGCCGGCGTCGCGGCGGATGCGCAGGGCGTTACCGCGTTCGGCGCTGAGCGAGTCCAGACCGGTTGACCCGAGCACAGGATTAAGCGTGGCCGCTCCGGCCGCCTGCCCGCTCGCCAGCGGCAGGCTGTTGATCGAAGCGGAATAAGCGAAGCTCCCGGTTAAATCGCCGGTCACCCGCAGCACTCGCGCTAAGGCGAGGATGCACCAGGCGCTGTCGTAGGTCGAATCCCAGCCGCCGTTCGCCCGCCGATTGAGCGACAGAAAGCGGACAGCTTCGCTGAGCAGCGCCGAAGCGGGATCGCTCTCCGCAAGCGCGTACACGACCATGGCAGTGGTTGCCAGCGGGTTGACGTTGTTGAACCACTTGCCGCCAGCGTCCTGCCAGTAAGCGCCGGTCGCCGAACGGATCGCACTGGCCTGCAGATCGGCCAGCAGCACATTCGTCTGGGCTTTATCCCCGTCTGCCAGGGCCATCGCCAGCAAGGCTTGGCCCCATGGGCTGAGCCGAGTTCGGACCTGATAAAGATCCTCCCGGTTCACCGCCCTATAACCCGATTTTGCCAGGGCAAAGTGGGCCAGCGCCAGCCGGTCCAGCTCGTAATCTTCTTTTGCCGCGCTGACCGGGTAGAGACTTGCCGCGACGTACTCCTGAGCTTTGGTTATCTGTTCTGGATCGACCAGAAATCCCGCCAACGAAGCGCTGCTCATGACCAGAAGTCCATAAGAGCTCAGGTATTGATTGCTCTTTTGACCGGCAATCCACCCCCAGCCGCCGTCGTTATTTTGCAGCCGAATCAGGCGCTCTACCCCGCTGTGGACTTCTTTCTGCAGCTGCGCCTTCAGGTCTGGAGCGGAAAATTTGGTTTCCTGGAGCAGGTTGTAGACCGCCAGGTTGGCGAAAAGGCGCGAAATGACCGGCTCGCTAAAGTCGTTCGGAAAAGAATCCATGGCCTTCAACCCAGTCAAAACGCTGCCCGCCAGGGTTGAAGCCAGCTCGATCGACAATTCACCGCCGGTTGGTTGATAGGAACGCGGCAGGCTGACGACTTCGAGCGTTTCACCGCCTTCCGCCATCACGCCGTTGACCGCGAAGGTGGCCGGCGTCGAATAACGGCGGATGGGAATCGGCCCGCGTTCAGGCGTGGCGGCGTCCTGGTAGCCGCCGCCGGCTGCCTTGAAGATCAATTCGGCCTGCGCGGCGCTCTGCACGCTCACCCACCAGTCCACCCGCCTGTTGGACCCGGCCGTCAGTTGAATCGTTTGCGCGCTTTGCGCTGGGCTGTCAAGCCGAACACCTTTAGCAGTCAGCTCGACCTTGACCTCGAGCGCCTGGTCGGTGTTGTTATGCACGACCGCCGATAGGCGCACCCGGTCGCCGGCGACCAGGAAGCGCGGCGTCACCGGACGGACAAGCAAATCTTTACTCACTACCAGATTGGCGGTCCTCTCGCCGACCCGCGTACTGCGGTCAAGGCCGCGAACGGTCATTACCCAGGTGGTCAGATTGTCGGGAACGGGAAATTCGATTTGCGCCCGCCCGTCAGCGCCGGTGACAACGTCCGCCTTCCAGAAGGCGGTGTCGCGGAAAGTTTCACGAAGATCGAACGGCGGCTGGGCGACATCGCCCCCGCCTCCTCCGCCGAAGGCCGGCGGCGGGAGCACGATCCGGTTGTTATAGGCTGCCATCGAGGTGCTGCTGCGCACCCGCAATGGCTGTTGGCCGTAAAAAGCCTCGCGGATATCCGCCGCATTGGGTTCGGCCAGGGCGTAAATGGCAGCGTCTACCACCGCCAGGGAAAATTCGCCCTGCACCGGCCGACCCAGGCTGTCCCTGACCAGGATTTCAGCCCGGGCAATCTGGCCCGGTTCAAGCTGGGTCTGTTCAGGGATCAGGTCCACCTGCAGCTCGAGAAACTCATGAGCGACGTTCAACTCGAGATACCCCTGGCGGAAATCCAGCCGGCCGCCCTCGCTCCCGAGGACAAGCACCGAGACGTATATGTTGGGAGCATCCCCTTCTTCAATCTCCAGCTCCAGGATCCGGCTGGCGCCGGTTAGTTGGATCACTTCTGAGCGCAGCACGCTGTCGCGCTCGACGGTGATCAGCGCCAGGCCGCCTTCCGGGTAGGGATTGGGAATAAAGATACTGGCAGTCTCGCCAGGCGTGTACTCCGTGCGTTCTGCATCCAGGCGCAGGCGCTGGTCGGGCAACCTGGGCCACGGCGCGCTGCCCGCCCCGCCAATCCAGATTAAAATCTGGGTCAACGCCCCGCCCCCGCTGATCTCGAGCTGGTAGGTGCCCGGCGTTTCTGGGGTAAATTCCAGCCTGGCCCGGCCTGAGGCGTCGGTTTGAAAATCACTGCTGGCGACCAGAGTCACTTCCCGGGTGTACTTCGTCTCCCCCATCTCCAAGGCTGTCTGATCCTGTTTCCAGACCACTTTTTGGAAGGCCGCAGTCAGCGTGTGGGGGCCGGATGGCTGCTTCTGCCAGTCGGCAGTCTGGATGGTGAAGCCCATCTTCTCGCCGGCCGCCTGGCCCCAGCTATCGGTTCGGACACCGATATAGAAATCGGCAGGGTGCAGCCTGACTGATGCTCTCCGGCTGACCGGCATCCCGCTCTCGTCGGTCAGGGTTGCCTCCAGGGTGAGCACTACCGGCGAGGGCTCCTTGAGCAAGTCCCTCATCTGTTGACCGGTGAACGTAAGCAGCAGGCGCCCGTCGCGGGCGGTGCGGCCCTCTCCGTAGGTCAGGTACTCGCCGAGCGGGTTCCCCGGCAAGAAAAACCAGTAAGGCTGCAGCCAGCTGGTATCCAGTGGACCGGTCGAATAGCCTCCGGGCAGATAAAAATATTCATCCCGGGCGTACAGCGTCCAGGAAACGCCTGCGTCGCTGGCTTTCGCGCCGAAGAAATAAGCTGCGTCGATCTCCACACGCAGGTCTTCGCCCAGGCTGTACTCCGCCTGATCGAAGTTGACCTGCAGATCGATTTCCGGCTTGCGGTATTCTGCAACCTGGAATCGGACCAGCGCCGACTCATCCTCTTTCAACTGCAGCGAGTAGTTGCCAGGCCGGGCGTCTTCAGGCAGGATGAATTCACCTTTGATCGTGCCGTAGTCGGAGACAGCGCTTTGCAGAGTGGTGATCAGCGGGAATTGCTCTATGGCAGGGTCGTAGTCGCCGCGGACTTCGAGCTCAACGCTGGTGATGTCAGGCAGGCTGTAACGGGTATTTTCTGATTCGCGCAGCACGCCGCGGAAATACACGGTTTGTCCGGGGCGGTAGATTGGACGGTCGGTGTACAGATAGGCAAACAACTCTGGCAGGTAGCCGCCGTAGTCGATTCCAAAATTCCAGGGCTCGATGCCCTCGTCCCAAAAGGTGAAACCGGCCGCAAAGTCAGAATCTCCAGGCGCGCCGAGCAGTACAAGATAATACCCGCTAGGGGAGCGCTCATCCGGCAGTCTGATCCTCGCCGTCCCGTTGGCGTCCGTCGTCCCGGCTCCTATCCGCGTGTAATCGGAGTCATACACCGTGAGGGACTCCCCTTCCGCCACGGTCAGCGATTGCGCGTCCGTCACCCAGGCGAAAATCTCGTTTTTACTTACTTTCAGGCTGAGCTGATAGCGGCTCACCACCAGCCAGAATTCGAGGCTGGCCTGATTCCGGGCCAGTTGAGGGGATGAAATCCTGTAACGATAGATGCCCGGCGCGAGCGTTGAACCGTCCGGCGTCAGACCGATTTCTATCGTCTGGCTGCGATTACGAGGCAGATCTACCATCTGGGTCCAGGTCTGCTCGGAGGTGAATTCGCGCTGTTCGTACCGAAGATTGTATTCCGCAAGCATTTTTGCCGGATCGACCCGGGCGAATTCTATGCGCAGACTGCTGACGTTTGTGGCAGTCGCCTGCAGCGCCCGTTCGCCTGGCGGCAGATAGACCACCTGACTGGAAGGCCACAACATCGGCAGGATCAGTTCCGGTTCGAGGTCGGCTGTTCGGAACGAGCGGGTAAACCGCTCGCCCATTCGTCCGCCCCAGCGATCCTTCAGGGATTCCAAAACTGTCAATTGATACACCCGGCCGCTCTCGTAGAATCCCGGCAGGTGAAGGGTCACCCCATCGTTGCTGAGCGTCCGCGAGAAATCTGCCGGTTCAGGCGTAACGGTGATCAATTCGCTCAGGTCCTGGCCTTGTTCCAGCGGCGCGTTGAACGACACCATAATTGCGCCGCGACCGCGAAAGGTGAAGAGTTCCTCCCCCGGATCGGGCGTTGTTTCGACCACCGCCAGCCGGTCCACCGTCCGGAAGGAATAGACCGTGTCTTCAGCGAGCCTGTTCCCGCCCAGCGAGCGGACATCTGCGCCGATGACCAGCCGAACCTGGCCGCCTCGCCTCATCGGCTCAGCCGGTTGAAAGGCGACCTGGGTATCCTTCTGTTCCCAGTTATACTCGCCGGGCAGCACATTGTCTTGGTCGTCAAGCAGGACCATATATTTTTCAACCGATTCCCGATCCATGGGCTGGTTGAAGCCGACCGTGAAATCGGAATCCAGCCAGATCGTCTCGCCCGGACCTGGATTGCTCCAGAGCACACGAGGACTCTCGGTGGTAAAGCTCCAATCCAATCTCGAGTCGCTCTCAAGCCGGCTGCCGGCCAAACTGACCAGATCCGGATTGACCCTTACGGTGTAGGTTATCCCTCCGCCAAAGCCTGGCTCAGGCTGAAACAGGTAAGTCGAGGAATTCAACCAGCGCCCGCTGCCTGGCGCCGGCGGATCGATGTTGAAGGCTTCGGGCAGATACCCCTCGTTTTCGCCCAGCGGGACGACCGGCTGAGTAAAGGTCACCGCGACGGTTATCTGCGGATCGACGCTTGTGGTTCCATCAGCGGGAATCCGCTCTGCGATGCGCAGGCTGCCGGCGGTCTGAAAACCGAACTCCTGCGGGCGGAGCAGCGCCTTTCCGTTCCTGGCCCGCGCGGTTGCGGCAACATAAACCGTCAGCGGAGTGTCTGGCGGCAGCGGCTGGTCGCTGATAAATTGAACGCTGTACTCATCCACCCATTCGAAGCGGCCCGAATAAGCCGGCTCCAGGCGAATCGCCCCCTCGACCGATTCGCGCTCCATCGGCTGGTCGAAGGTCAGGCCTATCCCTGCCTGGAGAGGGAGAACGCTGCCCGGCGGGGGCGTCGTTTCGACCACAGTCGGCGGCAGTTCTTCCAATTGAGACTGCTGGGCGGCTGATGGCGCCGTTGCCAGGATTTTTTCTTCAGGCTTTTTCGAAAACGGGAGGTTGCAGGCCAGGCTGACGATCATCAACAGACTGACGCCCGCCCACACCCGCGCCGAGCGCGGACGAGATCCCTTGATAGGCGAGTGATTCATCTTCTTCATGCCTGAAACACTCCTTCCGCTTGCCGCCGGTTGGATCGGCAGCCGGATACCTCCAATGTACCATATATTTTATTGGATTCGCGCAGTTTCACCCCGCCGTCCGGCGAGAATCCATAAAGGTACATCCATCCACCGCCAGATAACCGTCGAACGGTAACAGGGACAATGCAACGCCGCAATCAGGGCATCAGGCAGCCGCCCTCGGGTAACCTAGTTGTTTAAGAACCCCCCAAAAGCCTTTTTAAACATCGCGAAGTCGCCTGTCCGCCCGGTGTGATTCGGGCTGGCCGCATCCCACTGAGCCGCAAATGTGGCAACTACGTCATTCGCGTCTAAGTCGGCGCCGTTGCTGAATTTTACTCCGTAGCGGAGATAGAAGGTCCAGACCGTACGCTCAGGATTTGCTTCCCAGTAATCCGCCAGCGATGGCTTGATCCCCGTTCCGGTCAGATCGTATTCAACCAGGGTGTCGTAGATCAGGCGGGTGACCCGCAGGGTATCCTCGTCCATCTCGTCGCCGGGCCATAAGGACGCCGGTTCACGGGTTTGCATGATGCGCAATGACCCCTCCGGTAAACTGGCATCCTCAAGGTTTTCATAAAATTGCCCGACGATTAATCCCTGAACAGAATAATTCGTCACCAGCGCGGTGTTGGCATGGGCCAGAGGGATGGCTGGGACGTGCAGTTTTAACAGCTCATTGATCCGATTGTAGCGCGATTGGCGCACCTCCGGATCGGTGCTGTTGCCCGCTTCTCTGGCCATGAAAACGATGTCAGTGTAGGTACGGCCAAAAGTTTTTGCATCCGGCGCAAAGACCGTTTCATAAAAGTTAGCCGGGGCCGGGTAATCCGCTTTCCAGTAGCTGAGGAACAGGGCCAGTTCCCCTTCGGCCACCGCGCGGTTAAAATCATCATTCCCCATCTTTTGCAGGGTTATCCGGATGCCGGATTCGGCCAGCTGAGCCTGGATTTCCTGAGCGATTTTATCTGGATCGGGAAGGTAATCGGATTGCCCATCCCCGTAGGTCAGAGTGATCACCTGGCCAAAATCGAATTTTGCTTCTTTCAACAGGTCGAGTCCCACTTTTGGGTTGTACTCCAACCAGCGGTAGGCGGGGGTGTACCCGAGTCCGAACGCCGGAGAAAGGAACTGTTCCGCAACCGCTGATCCCAGAGGATAATACTCATGGACGATCTTTTCGCGCTGGATCAACGAGCCAAAGGCGCGCCGGACGCGCTCGTCATTGAACGGCGGAATCTGGTTGTTCATTCCCAGGTAAGAGACATTCATCGCCGGGCGGTAAATGAGTTTGAGCGACGGCCCGTTGTGAATCGTTAAATACAGGCTCCCCTCCGGGCGGTCAGCGATGTCCACCTGATTTCGGCTGATCTCATCCAGGCGGATTGCCGGATCAGCAGACCAGCGGAACTGAAGGCTGGTTTCCTTGGGAGGGATTCCCCAATAATCCTGGTTGGCTTCAAGGGTCAGCATTTCGCCGGGAATGTATTCGCGCAGGCGATAAGGACCGGTCCCGTTCGGGCGCTTGCTCATCGCCTCAGAATTTCCCTGATGTGCATCCAGATAATTCTGATCCTGGATGGCAAAAACCGGTGAAGCAATTTTTTGCAGGAAGTCCGGGTCGGGTGAACACAGGCTGAAACGGACGGTATGAGGATCAACGGCCTCGATGGCCTTAATCCTGCCGCCGTAATCGCAGTTCTCGGCCCGCACGCTGATCAGATCTGCCTCGGCAGCGACCTGCTCGACTTTCAATCCAACCGGCTGACAGGCGCTGAGCACCAGGGCAGAGAACATCAGGAGTACCAAAAAAACAACGCATTTTGGGGATAGAACAGAATGCCGCATAGAATACTCGTAATGCAAGATTGATACCGTGTCTGCCGGGAATTGGGCTGTCATGGTGCGCTCACGAAACCCCACCTGATTATACGGTATCCAGAATCGAATCGAATTGACAAAAAAGTAAGGTGATGACCATCCACTGGTGCAGTTCACTCGCCGATTGTTTATAAACCTCAATTGCGATTTTGCCAGGATCAAGGTATACTGCCTCGATTGAAATCCTCAGCCAACTTACGATCGGCTGCACCTCAGCCACATCATCATTGTACGGACCTGTTTCATGCTCGAAAAAGTGTTTGAATTGGACGTAAAAGCCACCGACCGGCTGCGCATGGACAATACCCAGGCCGGCGCCTGGAAAGTGGTCGCTTTCCTGGCTCATTCCGGCGACTCCTGGTTTTGGGTCGCCGGTCTGGCTGTTGTTTGGGCCTTCAGCCGGGTATTCAGGCCTACCGCCGCCTTTCTGATCCTCGCCATCGTTCTCCTGGCGGCTGCCGTAATGGTGATCAAGTTGTTCGTCCGCCGCAGGCGGCCCGAGGGAAAATGGGGGGCGATTTACCGCAATGCAGACCCGCACTCTTTCCCTTCCGGTCACGCCGCCAGGGCAGCCATGCTGGCCTTATTTGCGCTCGAGCTCGGATCGTTCGGGCTGGGAGTGTTCATGGTCCTCTGGGCGCTCTCGGTCGGCCTCTCACGGGTGATGACCGGCATGCACTACCTCTCCGATATTATCGCCGGCATTCTGCTCGGCCTGGGCGGCGGCGGGTTGATTCTGCTCGCCCGCCCGTGGATGGAATCTCTTCTGCCGTTTCTCTTCTGATGCTGCCATCTCGATTTCATTCGCAACACAGCATCGAACAAGCATGCCGCATGCCAGTCGAATCAGTTTAAATCTTCCGTGAAATGGATATACAATGAGGAGTAACTTTCACAGGAGAGGAACCGCATTGCTGAGACCAATCTTGCGCGGGCTGGCGTTTGGACTTATATTCCTGGCGGTATCTGCCTGTTCCATTGCTAAGGGAGAGGGACAGAGTGAAATCGAGATCACCATATCCAACCAGAGCCCCCTTAATATCTGCGAGGTGTATGTTACGAAAATCAGCGCCAATTCCTGGGGGGATAACCTGCTGATCAAGCCGGATACCATCCCCGCCGGCAGCGAGCGAACTTTCAGACTCAATTCGGGCACGTATGACCTGCTTGCCCGCACCTGCGCCGAAGAGGTGGCGTATTCAAAGTCGGACATCGCGGGCAGTTATACGGCGGTCATCGGCGGTAAAGGGCTGTTTCCGGTACGTGCGGTCAATCGCTCCGATCTTGAAATTTGCTATATCTATGCAACGCCTGCGGGCGCGGGCGCCTGGGGCGAGGATTGGCTGGGCAGTGTGGAGACCATCTTGCCGGGTAAAATCCGCTGGTTCTTTTTCGAGGAAGGTCTGGTCAACCTACGGGCCGAAGATTGCGATCATAACCTGGTCGAGGAGCGTGACAACTTCGATCCCGCAGCCGGCCTGAATTGGGAAATCAAACCCTAACACCTTCCGCTCTTTAGGCAGAAAGGCAGCAAGGTCTTCAGATCAAATCCCGCCGCCGTTGACGAATGCTCCGGCTTCGAGTATGCTTAACCGCGGGAGTGGATGAGTCCCGGTGGGCTCCCCGGTCTTCAAAACCGGTGGTGGGTCGCGTTGCGGGCCGCGGTGGGTTCGACTCCCATCCATTCCCGCCTGACAATATTTGAGGGATTACTGGTACCTATCAATACTTCAGGATGATCATGGACATTCCAACTGAAAACCTGGATGCACTCGTCCGGCGCGTATTTATCATTGAAGATACGACTCTTGGCGGTGAGAAGAGCGGCTTTCTCGTCCGATATCACGGACGTTTATTGGAAGATTCCGCCCAGGCTTACGACCGCCTGGCTCAGTCGCTGGAACCGCTCAAGCTGACCCCCCTTTTCCGGGTGGAGAACGGTCGCCAGACCATTTTGATCGCACCATCTCTGGCCGCCGCCCGCCCGTTCAATCCGCGGGTCAACCTGATCCTGTTCGTCCTCACCCTGCTCAGCGTCCTGTTCACCGGCGGCGCATTGAGCATCGAGGGCGAGCTGCCCAAAGGGGTGCTCGAGGTGGTCGGCCTGTTCCTGCGCGAAGGCTGGCCGTTCGCGGTCTCCATGCTCGGCATCCTGGCCGCCCATGAGATGGGCCATTACATTGCCGGGCGGCTCCATGGGGTGAACGTCAGTTTACCCTATTTCCTCCCTCTGCCTTTCCCCTTCAGCCCCTTTGGCACGATGGGCGCCTTTATCAACATGAAGAGCGTCCCGAAGAACCGCCGCCAGTTACTCGACATCGGTCTTGCCGGTCCTCTGGCGGGGATGGTCATTGCCATCCCGGTTCTGTTGATCGGCCTGCGGCTTTCGGAGCTGAACGTGCTTCCCTCCGGTCCGGCTGCCAGCGGCCTGCCGCAATTACAGATGGAGGGGAATTCGATCCTCTACCTGCTGGCCAAGTACACCGTCTTCGGCCGGTTGCTGCCTGCCCCTCCCGATTTTCACAACCTGCCGCCGGTCCTCTACTGGCTTCAATATTTCTTCACCAGCCGCCCGCTGCCCTACGGCGCGCTGGACGTCTCCCTCCATCCGGTCGCCTGGGCCGGCTGGGGCGGGATGTTGATCACCTCGCTGAATCTCATCCCGGCTGGCCAGCTCGACGGTGGCCACATGATCTACGTCCTGCTCGGCAAGCGCAATACCCAGCAATTGTTCCCCTTCATCCTGGCGGCCCTGGTGCTGCTCGGATTCGCCTGGAACGGGTGGTGGTTCTGGGCGTTTCTGATCTTCATCCTCGGCCGGTTCTACGCCGAGCCGCTCGACCAGATCACCCCGCTGGATGGAAAGCGCAAATTCCTGGCTGTGGTCGCGCTTGGATTGTTTCTTCTGGTCTTTACCCCGGTGCCGTTGATCAATATCCCTTAATCGGCAGCCATTTTGAACATGAGAATGCAGGGGCGGTGAATCCCAATTCAGGAACTTTCGCCTTTATGCGCAATTCAGCGTGGCGATTGCCTCCCCATCGGTGGTCCAATACCGGTCCAGCGCGCTGACCGTCAGACAGACATG
Source organism: uncultured Anaerolinea sp. (assembly GCA_964564935.1). Classification (GTDB taxonomy): domain Bacteria; phylum Chloroflexota; class Anaerolineae; order Anaerolineales; family Anaerolineaceae; genus Bellilinea. Next base: position 85,367 of record CAZMCF010000004.1, read on the forward strand.
TGCCGGGATAATCCCGATCAGCCCGCCGATCTGGAGCCGGTCGAAATCGCTTTTGGGGAGATGCAACACACCGTGTTCCTGCGAAAGGCGGGCGACATAGGCGCCTTCGATCGGCTCTCCCCAGCCATTTCCTGTAAGTGGTACGACGTATCCGTATTTTGTTATCCCGTCCTCGACCAGGTAATCTTTGGACAGGTGCACCGCCCCGCCGTAGATCAATGCCTCTTCGCGCCCGGGGTGCAGGGCAACAACCGGGCAGGCGACCGCCGCCGCGACCTCTTCCCAGCGGCAGACGCCAAGGCGCAGCATCTGCGCGTCGTAAAAGACGAAATTCCCGGGGCGGATTTCATCTACCGGTCCGAGGTTCTCGCACAGGCTGCAGCCGGGCGTGTCGCCGACGGAGATTTCGACCGGCAGGCTTTGAGCCACATTAAGATACCGTTTGAGCTCGGTCATGCGCCGGCCGCTCTCCTGGTAACGCCGCCGGACTTCCTCGACCGAGCAGGCAGAATACGTGTAACCGGCGTGGGTCAGCAGCCCGCGGGGCGTGAATTGCGAAAAACTTGAGATCGTCCGCCAGATCTCGAGCGTCAGAGCGCCATCCCGCCAGTCGATCCCGGTCCTCCCGCTGCCTGAATCGACCTTGAGCCAGACATTGAGCCGTTTCCCTACCCGCCTTCCCAGAGTCTCGACCGCCTGAACGGATTCGACCAGCACGCCAAGCCTGATTCGGCTGCTCAGGTCGTCGACCAGGTCTAACTGGCGCAGGTTAAGCGGAAAAGCGACTAGAATATCATCCCAGCCGTTTCTGGCGAAATAGGCTGCCATTTCCAGCGAGGAGACCGTGATCGCGCTCACCCCGTACGGACGGAACCACTCGCCGACCGCCGCAGACTGGTGGGTTTTGAAGTGCGGGCGGAAGCGAATCCTCTGGCTGCGGGCTTTTTCGGCCATCCGGGCGATATTCGCGCTGGCCCTGTCACGGTCAACGAGCAGGGTTGGAGCGACGATGCGGGTTAGATTCATGTATCTACCTTTCGTAATCCGTTATAAGTATAATACGGGCATGAACAATCAAGAGCTGGCAGCGGTTTTCGATAAAATTGCTGATTTGATGGAAATCAAGGGGGAACTGGTCTATAAAACCCTGGCTTACCGGCGCGCGGCGGAAAACCTGCGCGTCTCCCCGGAGGAAGCCTCCGCCCTTTATAAAGAGGGTAAATTAACAAGCATCCCGGGCGTCGGCAAGGCAATCGCCGAGAAGATCGCCGAGCTGCTCGACACCGGACGGCTGGAATTCCTTGAGCGGCTCGAACATGAAGTGCCGCCTACCCTCCTGGAAATCCTCGAAGTTCCGGACGTCGGTCCGAAGAAGGCCGCCCTCTTCTGGAAGGAAGCCGGGATCACCACCCTCTCTGAACTGGAAGCCGCCGCCCGCGAAGGTCATCTTCGCCGCCTGCCGGGAATGGGCGTGAAATCCGAGCAGCGCATTATTGAAGGCATCGAAGCTCTGCGCCGGCGCTCGAAGAGAATGCCGCTCGGCGTCGCCCGGCCGATCGGGCTGCGCTGGCTCGACTGGCTGCGCGGGCAGCCGGGCATCCAGCAGGCCGAGTTAGCTGGCAGCCTGCGGCGCTGGCGGGCGACGATTGGCGATCTCGACCTCGTTGCTGCCGCGGAAGAACCAGAAGCGATCATGCAGGCTTTTGTCAGCCACCCGGAGGTACACCGGATTCTCGGTCAGGGAGAGAACAAATCCAGCGTGGAGCTGAGCAACAGCCTGAACATCCAGCTCTGGATTCAACCGCCTGACCGGTTCGGCAGCCTGCTCCAGTTCGTTACCGGCTCCAAGGATCACAATGTCCGCCTGCGTGAACTGGCCCAGCGCCAGGGTCTGTCCCTCTCCGAGCGCGGAATCACCGATCCAAATGAAAATCTGCGGCCGTTCGCCAGCGAAGAGGAGCTCTATGCCGCGCTTGGCCTGCCGTGGATTCCTCCGGAGCTGCGCGAGGATCGCGGCGAGATTCAGGCAGCCCAGGCCGGGAAACTACCCAAACTGATCAAGCTGGCCGATATCCAGGCCGACCTGCACAGCCATTCCACCTGGAGCGACGGAGCCTTCAGCATCGCCGAGATGGTCCAGGCTGCTCGTCAGCGCGGGTTGAAAATGCTGGCGGTCACCGACCACACATACTCGCTGGGCATCGCCAACGGGCTGACGGTCGAGCGCATCCGCGCCCAGCGCAAGGAAATCGATGCGCTCCAGGGTAAAATCGGCGGCGATTTCACCATCCTTCAGGGCGCCGAGGTCGAGATCAAAGCCGACGGCAGCCTGGATTATCCCGACGAGGTACTGGCCGAGCTCGATCTGGTCATTGCCTCGCTGCACACCAGCTTACGCCAGCCGCGCGAGGAAATCACCGCCCGGCTGATCAAGGCAATGCACAATCCGCATGTCGACATCATCGGTCACCCCAGCGGGCGGCTGCTGCCCAACCGCGAGGGAGCCGACCTGGATATGGACGCCGTGCTCGAAGCGGCCAGGCAGACCGGCGTCTGCCTGGAGATCAACGCCAACCCGACCCGATTGGATCTGGATGAGGTTTATTCACGCCGCGCGGCCGCCGAAGGGATTCTCCTGTCGATCAACACCGACGCGCACACCCAGGCTGATCTCGGTTTGATGGAATACGGCGTTTCAGTTGCCCGGCGGGCCTGGGTGCCGCCGGCCGGCATCCTCAATACCTGGCCGCCAGAAGAAATCCGCGCATGGTTTAAATCGCGCGCCAATCGCAGCTAAGGAGCTGGCAGCAGCGCGCTGTAGATCTGATTGCCAAAGGCGAGGACCAGGTTGCGCCCGCGGGTTACCACGAAACCCGTCGGCGGGGTCTGCGTCAGCGCCCTGGCATCGGGATCAGGCCTCAACTGAGCGACGAAATTCAAGACCAGCGAGAACTGGTAAACCGCGGGACCGCTTGAATCGAGGATGTAGATCGAGGGCTCGGGCGGCTGGGTCATCTGCATGCGCTCGAAGCGAGCAGCTGGAGTGACCACTTCCCGGGCTGGCTGGTTGATTGGCGCCATCTGATACGGGTAAGGATCAGTGCAGCGGGTTGGGGTCAGATACACATTGCTGTAGGTGCATTGGAGCATATGCCCGTCCTGGTTGAGGACGAACAGCTCATCGCGGTTCAGGAATAAATCGATCGCTCCAGTCAGGTTGGGCACCTGACTGTCGAAGAAAAAGCGCGGCAGATTGGGATACTCGGCGTTGAAACCCTCATAGCGCCAGACAGCATTGGAAGCTGTATCCAGGACAAGCATCCCGCTGGCGTCGACCGATATGGCTTTGATCTTTCCCCAGCCGGCGTCCGGCGCGGGAAGGGTGACCGCAGTGGTGTTAGCCGCTGTTACCGAGCAGTAGAGCAGATTGCCAAATTCATCGATGCCGAGCACTGCGGCGTCGAAGAGGTTGCCCGGCGGGGCAGCAGCGATATCGACCAGCGGCCCGATGATCAACCCCCCAACCATACCCGGCCCGCAGATGAACTGATTATCCACCTCGTAGCCCGGGCGGGTGTAGATCAGGCGGAAAACCCTGCCGCTGTTGGCATCCAGCAAGAACAGGTCTTCGGCCTGGTTGGAAACCATCCGGGTGATTCGCACTCCGGCGTCAAAGCCGCCCGGCAGAGCCAGCTCCAGGTCAATGCGGCGGATCCCATCCAGCGCATCCAGCGCTGATTGGACCTGCTCCTTCAGCGCGCTCGATTCTGGCGAGACGGCGTATTCCTCGGCTCTACCCACCCACTCCAGGGCGGCTTCCATATTCACCCGCTGAAGGGTGGGGTCGCTCTGGGCTAAGGCCTGATCGATCAGGGTTTGTGCCTGGGATAAATATGCGCGGTGCTGTTCATTACGCCCGCTGCGAATGTAGGCAGTACTGGCAGCCGCGACGATGACCAGCGGCACAGCGATGGCAATGAAGACCATCACAGCCGGCGAGAGAGCCGGCAGTCTCTCTGCCTGCCCCGGCAGCATGCGGGGAAGGAAGCGGCCAAGAAAGGCCGCCACGCTCTCGCGCAGACTGCGCCCGCCCTTCAGAGCTGTCGAAACCGTGCGTCGGGCGCGCCGTTCGAACTGGCGGCGGCGCTGCAGCCGTAGGGCTGCTGACTGGTCTCCGCCTGGAGCAGCGCCAGTGGAAGGTCCCTCGGCCGCCCAGGGCGCGGGTTCTCCACCGACCGGCGTATCCTCTACCTCTAAATGGGGGGGAAAGTCTGGCGGCTCTTCGATGGGAAAGGGAGTTGGCGGCGCTGCTGGACCGGGTTGAACCGGCTGGGGCTGCTCGACTTTACCGGTTGCAATGGGAGCAGGGAATTCAACCTCCGGCGCGGAAGCCAGAGCGGCTGGGATTTCTTCAACCGCAGGGGCGGCATCCGGCGGAATGGCGGGCAGCCCTTCGACCGGGTGAAGGGCTGCAAGCTGAATATCGCCCTTTCCACGCTGAAAGCGCAGCAAGACGAAACGGAGATCCCCCTGAGCGCCGGCCAATAACCGCCGGCGGAGATGATCCAGATTGAGCTGCGGGCTGCCGGCCAGGTTTTTGGAGTTCCAGGCGGAGGGGGGGTGCGGGCAGAGCAGCACCAGATCGCCGGGCTGCACTTCCGCCCGGTAGTAGCGCACGCTGACGGTCTTACTCATCCCCAACCCGCGGCTGCTGCCGCTTTCATCCAAATAATCCACGACGGATTCGCGGGTTAAAACAAAGGAATGGGTTGGCCCGGCGTGGGCGATATAGACTGCGCCTCCGTGGATCACCGCAGCGTTGAGAATCGCCAGGGACGGCAGCCCTTTCCCCTGCAGACGCATCGTCCGGGCGATCAAGCGCTCATTCAACTGATCGATGGTCGTTTTCAGTGCGTGGGTAACCGTCCCCCGCGTGCGGTAATAAACAGCCGCGACCTTTTCCAGCAACTCCTGCTGATTTTCAGCCGGCAAGCCAGCGCCTCCCTCGAGATTGAGCAGGAGGATCAACTGATCCTTTTCACGCCCGCGGGCTGCCCGCCGCGGCGGGTTAGCCGTGTAAAGACCCGCCAGAGCGGTTTCCTCTTTTCCCTCGATCAGACTATATGGATAGACCTGGATATCGAACACAGTGTTCCTGTTATTTTGCGCGGCTGAAACCAGAATATCGGTCCCTCGGGCTAATTATACCCTCCCTATACTATGCAACGTTCATTCCTAATGACTTCGCACCTTATTAGATTTAACCTACGTCTTCCCCGCCACCGCCAGGATGCGCGCCATCATAGCAGGATCATCCTTGAGCAGCCCGGCTTTGGGCAGGCGCTGCACCAGAAGAGCCCAGTCCGGGTTGCGGCTGAAGACCTCGCGGAAGATGGGCAAGGCTTCCTCTACCATGTCCATGTCCGCCAGGGTAACCGCATGCCAGAAGGGCAGCTCTTCCAGTTCGGGCGCCATTCCGGCTGCCTCTTTGTAGGCCTGCAACGCAGCCGGGATATTGCCTTCGCCCAGATAAGCGTCGCCCTGGTTCATAAAGGTATATGCCCGATGAACGTTGACCAGCCGGCGGAGCTCCACCAGCGGCTGAGGGTGATCTTCGACGTGCAGGTCCATGACGATGTCGTCGTCGATCGAGCCGGTCGGTTTTCCCTTGACGATCAGGATCGAGGCGCTCTGCTGCCCGCGAATGTCCCCGCCGCTCTCTTGAGCTGCATCCAGCGCCGCCAGCATCCGCTCGGCCAGGTCGCCGCCAGCCTCGCGAAAAGCTTTGGCCATCGCCGGCCAGACGGTGTCATATTTCATCATATTCGCCTGGACCGAAAAGCCGTCGCCTTTTACGTGCCCGGCTTCGGCGATGCAGCGTTTGCCTGTGTGGACCGCGACCCGATTGGCGGCATCGAGGAAAGCCACCTGGCGCAGCTCGCGGCCTTCATCCGCTTCGAGCAGCGCGCGCAGGGCTGCCGGCGCGGGGACGCCTGCCCGCATCAATGCCAGACCCTTCGGACCGTAGCTCATTTCGACGATCGACTGCGTCGCCACCACTCCGACCCCCGGTTCGCCCCAGGCGACCACCGAGCCGACCGAGAACCAGTGGGATTGAACCGCCACGCCCATATCGCCGTTCTGCGGGTCGCTGGCGACGATCGAAAATGTGTGTGCCAGTGGAAATCTTTCGAACCGGCTGCTGTCTCTCCCTCCCCGCTCTCTCATGGCTCTTGCCTCCTCGAAAAGAAATGTTCAGGAACTCAATTGATAGGTAGTGAATATATTCTTGCACGGATTCCCCCAGCAGGCATGCATCTGCTGGTTGGTCAGGTCGATCGTCAAGGCGACGATGGTCTTTTCACGGTCGAGAGGATCACCGACCTCGGCATGGTTGCAAATCGAATCAGGCATGTTGGTGTGATCTTTTTGAATTGTCTGGAGCGATTTGACCGAGTGCTGGTCAGTTTCCATCAGCAGTCTTTTCGCGCGAAAATAGCGCACCCGGGTGCTGATCAATTCGTCGGGGTCGCTCTCGATCTTGCGCATCTGGTCATCAAGGAAGTGGTTGGTGTGGACCATCATCCCGTTTTCGGCATATAGAATCGCAAACTGGCGGGCGGAAACCTCCACCGAATAGATCTCGCCGCTGGAATGGACCAGCAGATGGTTGTATCCGGCGGCGCGGTGCGGCACCAGCATGTGACGGATGGCCTCCGCCGGGGTTCGCGCCGCGAGAACCGCCCGCGATACGATCACCCGCGGAATACCGATTCGGCTGTCGGTCGGGTAGACCGTGTCGCAGCACTGGGCGATTCCGTGCGAGTTGAAGCCGATATTCGGCAGCAGCCCGCCGTAGGTCATCGCCAGGAAGGGCGGCTCGTCTTCCGGCGTGGCGTGAATCAGGAATACGTCCGGCTCGTCATCCGGAAGCCAGTCCTCGTTATGCGCCACCAGCACGCGCTCGTTCGTCGTCCGGGTCTGATTCACCGCAAAGCTGGTGCACTTGGTCAGATGAAGCGCATCCATCGTCACCGCTTCCATCGCGTTGACCACTGCCAGGTCGTCGAAATCGACATTGCTGCCCTGAGCGATGCCGCGGATTTCAGCCACGTACTGCGGATAGCGTTCTTCGGCAAAAGGCATGTACTTGCGCGCCTGAATCAGCGCCCCATCCCAGTCGAGCTGGAGCGTATCGTAGGCATCGGCGAGAAGCTTGCGCGCGTTTTCGATGCTGTGCTGGACCTGTTCGCGGCAGGCTTCACCGATCTGCCTGCCCATCTCCAGATGCGATCCAGAAACGCGGATGAGAGGGATCGATCGTGTGTTCAGCATATTCCTGGTCTTTCTAGGCTGTGTAAGGATAACAAAACTTAATAGGTATAATCCCCTCGCTGGATGGGGATTTTACCACAAACGCGCGGGCATTCTGCCCGAGGGTTACGGTTTGATCAGCCTGAACCCCTTGACCGAGCGGGCAAGATCCTTCTCACACTGCTCGAGTTGATCGACGCTGCAATAAAAGAGAGCGATCACAACCTGATCATCCTGCATGGCTAAAAGCAGAGTTCCGCTGGAGGGACCTGCCAGGTCGGCTACCTGTTCCATCTCGACCGAAGCCGTTGCCTGGCGATAGCCGCTCCGCTTCTGCTCTTCCGCCGGTCCGCTTGCGACAAACGTTCCCTCCGCGAGATCGATCAGCACGTCGAGGTAGACATCGACGCCGGCGTCCTCTGACTGATTGGGGAAAAGCATGGCTCGCGGTGCGCGCGTGACCATCACCCCTGAATACTCGTTGGTCATGGTCAGAAAGGCGGTACCAGCCCCCCCGTCCTGCTCGAACTGCACTTCCCACCCGGTCAGGACGGGAACTTCAATTTGGGCGATCTCGGAGCGGTACCTTTCGAGCGTGCTCAATCCCAGGCTGTCGCAGCCGGTCAATGCCAGCAGGCTGATCAATAGAAGGAATACGGCTCGCATCGCAGCGGGCAGCCGTCCTCCAGGCCTGCTCCTCAAGATGGGATCCATGCGTTTTTCTCCGTTCTGGGGATGGGTGATCGAATATATCATTCGATGGTGGAAGTATTTCTACTGGAATGTATTTTACCCTCAACCCCACCGGTTCGGCCAGCCGGTTTGCTTGTATTTTTAAGCCATCCTATCTAAAATAGAGTTGTCCAGGGGTCAAAAAATCGGTTCGTATCATCTGACATTGCGAATAAATCAACGAGTGTTCCCTAAAAATCAGGAAATCCGCTCATGGTCACTCCAAACCCAAACCCAAAGTTAAAGATCCTTCTCGTAGACGATGATCCAGATACGCGCACACTGGTGACGATGATGTTCACCGGTAGCGGGCATAAACTGCTCACCGCTGCCTCCGGTAAGGCCGCGCTGAATCTCCTTGAGCACGAAAAAGTCGATCTGATCCTGCTGGACATCATGATGCCCGAGCTGGACGGATTGATGATGCTCGAGAGCGTGCGGCGCTACTCCTCCGCGCCGGTGTTGATGCTGACCGCGCTCTCGGATCCTCGCATCATGGAACAAAGCTACCTGCTTGGCGCGGACGATTACATCGTCAAACCATTCACCAAAAATAAGCTCCTCGAACGGGTCGACCGGCTCGCGCGCCAGTTGACTACCTTCGTCGAGGACGGCAAGGCGGGTTGGATGACAGAATACCAGATCGACTTCGAGAAAAGCGAACTGTTCTTCCGCGGCAGGAAGATCGAGATGACCTCGAACGAGCTGCGTCTGCTCGCCCGCCTGATGGACGATGCCTTCCTCGAAGTCAGCACCATGGACCTTTACGAGGCGGTCTGGGGACGCGAGCCGCTGCCAATGGCAACCCGCCAGGCGCTGGTCGAAAACGCAGTGGCTGGCCTGCGGGAAAAACTGGAGAGCGACCCGCGCCATCCGAAAATCCTGCTTTCTTCGCCCAATGGCTGGATTTTCTTCCCGGCCTGACCCCATCGACCCGAAAAGCCAGTTATAATCCATTCGCCTGGACACGCCCGAAACCCTGTCCAGGCTTTTTTTAGGGCGTCTGCGTAAAACCACTGTCAATCCAATCCAGACGGGCATGGCTATCGAATTTTCTCCTCCAACGAAAACAAAACCTATCGCGACCAAATGGCTGGTGATGGCCGGGGTGGGCATGGGCGTATTGATGGCGACGCTGGATTCCAGCATTGTCAACATCTCCCTGCCTACTCTGGTCGAAGCGTTCGATACCGACTTCGCTACTATCCAATGGGTAGTGATCAGCTACCTGGTTGTGATCACTTCGCTGATCCTCGGCGCTGCCCGATTGGGGGACATGTACGACAAGAAAAAGCTGTACATGACTGGGATGGTGCTTTTCACCATTGGCTCTCTGCTTTGCGCTCTTTCGCCCAGCGTTACAGCGTTGATCTTCTTCCGCGCCCTGCAAGGCCTGGGTGCCACGCTCCTGCAGGCTTTGGGCATGGCCATCGTCACCGAGGTGTTCCCCTCGCACGAGCGCGGGCGCGCGTTGGGCATCCAGGGCACGATCGTGTCGGTTGGCATTGCCCTGGGGCCGCCGCTGGGCGGCCTGATCATCGGACTGGCAGGATGGCACTGGGTATTCCTGGTTAACCTCCCGATCGGGATAGCGGCCCTGATTATCGTCAGCCGTTTCCTGCCCGCGCTGCCCGCCAGACGCCCCGGCCAACGTTTCGACCTTCCCGGCGCGGCGTTGATGTTCTTCGTTCTCGGCAGTTACGCTTTGGGGATGACCCTCGGGCAGCGGTTGGGATTCAGCTCGCCGTTCGCGCAAACATTGTTGATCACCGCCGCGGTTGGCCTGGCGATCTTCCTGATCTTGGAGTCGCGCGTACAGCAACCGATGATCGACCTCAGCCTGTTTAAGAATATCCTCTTCGACCTCAACTTGCTGATGGCCTGGCTGGTCTTTATCGTCATGGCCGGGGCGTTCATTCTGCCCTTCTTCCTCGAGCTGGTTCAGGGTTACCCGCCCACTGTGGTCGGCATGTTGATGATGGTTCACCCGATCGCGATGGGCAGCATCGCCCCCATCGCGGGTACGTTATCCGACCGGTTTGGGTCGCGCGGGATCAGTCTGATTGGGTTGATCGTGATCGTCAGCGGGGCTCTGGCCTTGAGCACGGTGCGCGAAGGAATGACTCCAATCTCCTTTGCCGTCCGGATCGTTTTATTCGGAATCGGCATGGGGCTGTTCTCCTCGCCGAACAACAGCGCCATCATGGGAGCCGTCCCGCGCGAACGTCTGGGGGTTACCTCGGGGCTGCTTTCCCTCTCGCGCACGCTCGGGAACACGACCGGCCTGCCCCTGATCGGGGCGATCTTCGCCACCCAGGCGCTTTCTCATGCGAATCTCCCCGCCGGAACGGATGTGACCACGGCCGGACCCGCCGCGCTGGTAGCTGGCATCCAGGGAACCTACCAGATCGCGGCCATTCTCATCCTCACCTCGACCGGCATCGCTGTTGTTGCCCTCTGGCTGGATCAGCGCCGGAAAAAAGCCGCGGCCAAACCGGTTCCTCCTCCCGCATAGCAAACATGGTCAGTTCACGAGTTTTCACTGCGGGCCGAATCGGCACCGCACGTGTTTCAATTAACCCTCTCGGCCGGCGGTATAATACAGCCTGGCTCATCCATGGCCTCATACACTTCAGTTAAGGAAACCTCTCATGGCTGTCAGCCAGGCTATCGAAACCGGGAAATTCCAAACTGCGAAGGTTGCCGTCATCTCAGGCGGACACTCTATCCAGGACACCTATCAGGCCTTCCTCCCTGCGCTCCTGCCGGTCCTGATCGAAAAATTCAGCCTGACCAAGACCGAGGCCGGACTGCTCTCGGTTTTCACCAATGCGCCGTCGCTCCTCCAGCCCTTGATCGGGTATCTCGCCGACCGGGTCAGCCTGCGCATCCTGGTCATCCTCGCCCCGGCGGTGACCGCCCTGATCATGAGTTTCCTTGGTATTGCTCCGTCCTATTTGGTTGCTGCCGTGCTGCTGGTCGTGGCGGGACTTAGTTCCGCCAGCATTCACGCCGTCGGCCCGGTGATCGCCGGGCGGCTTTCAGCCAACCGGCTGGGGATGGGCATGAGCTTCTGGATGGTCGGCGGCGAGCTCGGCCGCACCTTCGGCCCGATTATCATCGTTTCAGCAATCAGCTATCTTAAACCAGAGGGCAGTCCCTGGCTGGCAATTGGCGGCATCCTCACTTCGCTGATTCTTTATGTTCATCTGCGCAACACGCCCGACCGCCCATCTAATGGACCTTCGAACATCCCCTGGCGGGCTGCATTGAAGAGTATGCGTAAGGTATTGATCCCGGTAACCGGCATCGTCCTCACCCGGGCTTTCGCCTATGTCAGTGTCTCGACCTATCTGCCGACCTTCATGACCGAGCGAGGAGCGGGTTTGATCCTGGCCGGCGGTTCGCTCTCGGTGATGGAAGCAGCTGGCGTCGCAGGTGCCTTTCTGGGCGGGGTGATCTCCGACCGGCTCGGCCGGCGCCCGGTTCTGGCAGCTGCCCTCGTGTTGACCTCCGCGTTTCTTTTCATCTTTTTGAACGCAGGCGGCTGGCTTCTCTTTCCAATCCTGCTTCTGCTCGGTTTTACCCTCCTGTCCACCGCACCGGTGGTCATGGCGACCGTTCAGGAAAGTTTTCCCGAAAACCGCGCGCTGGTGAACGGGGTTTATATGGCAATCAATTTCGTACTGAGCTCTCTGGTTACCGTGCTGGTCGGCAGGATCGGCGATCTGTACAGCCTGAGCACGGCCTACACGATCAGCGCATTGTTGATCCTCGGCGGGCTACCGTTTGTCTTCATGCTGCCCAAAACCAATGGCAGATGAGGCCGGGGAAAAATTGCGGGCTATCATTCGCTGCTTCCGCAGACAAGGACCGCGGGCTGGCGAAACAAAGGAGAGATATGAACGCGCTTGAAAACTTCGAGTTGCTGAAAGACGTTTTTGTACATGAATTCAACACCCGCGCCAGGCTTTGGCGGCACAAACCCACCGGCGCCGAGGTGCTGTCTCTCGAAAACAACGATGAGAACAAAGTCTTCGGCATCACTTTCCGCACCCCGCCGGAGAATTCGACCGGCATCGCTCACATACTGGAGCACTCAGTCCTGTGCGGATCCGAAAAGTATCCGGTGAAGGAACCATTCATCGAACTGGCCAAAGGCTCGCTGAATACCTTCCTGAACGCGTTCACTTACCCGGATAAAACCTGCTACCCGGTCGCCAGCACCAACCTGAAAGATTTCTACAACCTGATTGATGTGTACCTCGACGCCGTCTTCCACCCGCTGATCACGCCCTACACCCTTCTCCAGGAAGGCTGGCACTACGAGCTTGAGTCTCCCGATGGAGAAATGACCATTAAAGGGGTCGTTTACAATGAGATGAAAGGCGATTACTCTTCTCCCGATTCGGTCATCGCGGAGGAGAGCCGCCATGTGCTCTTTCCAGCAACCCAGTACCGTTTCGACAGCGGCGGCGATCCGGAAGCCATCCCTGAGCTGACTTACGCCGAGTTCAAGCGCTTTTATGAAACCCACTACCACCCCTCCAACACGCGCATCTATTTCTACGGCGACGACGATCCCGAGGAGCGCCTGCGGTTGATCGATAAAGCCTTGCAGGGTTACGCAAAGATTGAGCCCGACTCGCAGGTTGCCCTCCAGCCTGCATTTACTAAACCCGTTTATAAAGAAGCCCGTTACGACAGCGGCGAAGACCCGGACCCTAAAGGGCAAGTCACAGTGAACTGGCTCCTGCCTGAAGCCGGCGATGTTGAGACAACGCTTGCATGGTCGATCCTGGCCCATATTCTGATCGGCACGCCCGCCTCACCGCTGCGCAAAGCCCTGATCGATTCCGGACTCGGCGAGGATCTTGCCGGCGTCGGTTTCGATTCCGACCTGCGCCAGATGATGTTCTCGACCGGTCTGCGCGGGATCAAAGTGGAAAACGCCGGCCAAATCCAGGATTTGATCCTGTCCACCCTGCGAGACCTGGCCGAAAAAGGCATCGACCCGGACACCGTTGCCTCATCGTTGAATACGATCGAGTTTGGACTGCGCGAGAGCAACACCGGCTCTTTCCCGCGCGGACTGGCGCTGATGCTCTGGTCGCTGGAATCCTGGCTCTATGACCGAGACCCGATTGCCCCGCTGGCCTTCGAGACGCCGCTTAACACAATCAAGCGAAAAGTCGCCCAGGGAAATTTCTTCGAGGACATGATCCGCGTCCACCTGCTCGCCAATCCGCACCGCGCCACGGTGCTGCTCAAGCCTGATCCGACGCTGGACCTGAAGCGGATGGAAAAAGAACGCGAGCGGCTGGAAAAAGCCCGCCAGGCGATGACCACGGCGGATCTGCAGGAAATCATCGAAACCACGCGCGAACTGAAGCGCCGTCAGGAGACGCCTGATTCACCCGAAGCGCTGGCGACCATCCCCCACCTGCAGCGCTCTGACCTCGAACCGAAAATCAAGACGATCCCGATCGAGATCCTGCCTGCCGGAAGTGGAAAAATACTTTATCACGACCTGTTCACCAACGGCATCCTCTATCTGGACGTCGGCTTTGACCTGCAACAGCTTCCGCAGGAGTCGCTGCCCTTCCTGCCGCTCTTCAGCCAGGCGCTGCTCGAAACCGGGACTGCCGAATTGGATTTCGTCCAGCTCGTGCAGCGGATCGGCATGCGCACCGGCGGCATCTATCCGAGCACCTTTACCTCGGCGGTGCGCAACACCGGCGGGAACGCTGCCTGGCTCTTTTTACGCGGCAAAGCCATGCTGGCCCAAACCGCCGACCTGCTGGCAATCCTGCGCGACGTGCTGCTCACCGCCCGCCTCGACAACCGCGAGCGCATTCGTCAGATGGCGCTCGAAGCAAAAGCTGGCCTGGAAGCCGGATTGGTCCAGGCGGGGCACCGCGTGGTCAACACCCGGCTGAGAGCGCGCTACAGCCTGGCCGATCTGGCCGCGGAGGAGATGAGCGGCATCAACCAGCTCTTCTTCCTGCGGAAGCTGGTCGAACGGATCGACACCGATTGGGAATCCGTTCATGCCTCGCTCGAAGCCATCCGCGCCGCGCTGATCCACCAGGAGGGCATGATCGTCAATGCCACGATCGACCAGGAAGGCTGGAAATCGATCCAGCCTCAGGTCGAAGAATTCATCCAATCCTTCTCTCCGCGCGCTCAGGCGGCGCCTGCCTGGTCGCTTTCCGCCTTTCCGGATCATGAAGGGCTCACCCTGCCGACCCAGGTAAACTTCGTCGGCAAGGGCGCCAACCTGTACCAGCACGGCTACCGCCTGCACGGCTCGATCCAGGTGATCGTGCCGTACCTGCGCAGCACCTGGCTGTGGGACAAGGTTCGCGTGCAGGGCGGCGCTTACGGTGGATTTTGCACCTTCGACCAGCAATCCGGTTCGCTAAGTTTCCTCTCCTACCGAGATCCAAATCTGATTCAAACCCTGGAAGTCTTCGACCAGACTTCGCGCTTCCTGCGCGAAATCCACCTGGATGAAAATGAGCTGACCCGCGCAATTATCGGCGCGATCAGCGAGGTCGACGCCTACCAGCTGCCTGATGCCAGGGGATACACCTCGATGCTGCGCTATTTGCTCCAGATCAGCGACGAGGAGCGCCAGACGCGCCGCGACGAGATTTTAGCGACCACCGAGAAGGATTTCCGCGCCTTTGCCGATGCGGTCGAGCAGGTCCGCGAGCAGGGGGCGGTAGTGGTGGTCGCCTCGCCGGATGCGATTCAGGCCTCCAAGAAGGTCAAAGGCGAGTGGCTGGTGACAACCAGGGTGTTGTAGGGATTATTCCTGGCGATTCTGCAATCCGACCCTGCATCCGCGGTTATTACAGCTCGAGACTGCATTGCAACGAAACAGGTATCCGCACGCCAGACACGTTAGGGTGTGGCCTTTTTTCGGTACCGGTTTGATCCCTGTCTAACTTAATAGGAACCCCGGCACCCAGAATTTTCCCAGGCCGAGCAGCGAGAGCGCAATCGAGATGAGCACCAGCGCCACGCTGAATCCGATCAACGCCCAATCGCGCCGGCGCATGGGGATATCCTCCAGCCAGACCCGCGGACCGACGCCAAAAGCGCGCAGATCCATCGCGTCGATGATGTCCTCACTGGCGACGATGGCGTGGATAGTCACCGGCACGATCAGCGGGGCCAGCTTGCGGATCTGGGCGACCAGCCCGCCGCTGATCTTTTCCAGCTCATAACCGCGCGCCCGCTGCGCGTCGCGGGTGAGCATGAAGTCCCGGCCAATCGATGGGATGAAGCGCATGGTCAGGTCCATCCCGTAGGCGATCTTATCCGGCAGCCCCAGCCCGCGGAAGGTGATGCCGTAATGGGCCGGATTGAGCGAATAGGGGATCAGGATGGTCATGCTGGCCAGGCTGAAAACCCTCACCAGCATCGAAAGCGCGTACATGGTCTTCTCAGCGGAAATGGTCAGCGTCGGACGCCAACCTAAGATCTTAAAACCTGCCACCAGGCGGGTGAGGATGTGCTCCTCCTTGTAGAGCTCGATCCCACCTCGACCGGTCAGGAAAGTCAGCACCGAAAAGAAGACAATGAAGCCGCCGATGAACAGCCAGGCCCGGCGCATTTCTCGCCAACGGATGCCCGAAGTGAATACCGTCAGCAAGGCCATCGCGAAAAAGAAGAGCAAATAGCGCAAATCCCAGAATAAAACCGAGCTGGCGATGAAACAGGCGAAGAAGATCAGCCACGCCCGCGGGTTGAAGCTCTGGATCAGGGATTTTCGCTTACGATAGCGCCAGGTGACCAGCATGACTTGTTCCTTGGGTGGGGAAACCCACTCTGAAAGCAGGTTTCCCCCTCATGAGCGTAACTTAGCGCCCGGTCTGACGCTGGACTGCCAGATAGGCAGCTACCAGGATCGGCATAAAGATCGCGGCGAAGATCGCGTTCGGGCCTGCAGCCGGGATGAACTCGCCGACGATCGCCAGGGCGGGCGGATATCCGTTGATCCAGATATCGGAGATCGCGGCGAAGCCGATACCGAGGAAGTTACCGAGCAGACTCCAGGTGACTGCCGCGGCAATCTCCAGATTCCTGGCGAAGAGGTATCGTACCAGCAGCACCAGCCCAACGCCGATCACTGCCGATAGACCTGCCCAGATCGTGATGGTCGCATCGCCAAAGATGTTATTCTCCGGGTCGAAGAACATCATATTGGGCGCTGCCCGGTTCAAGAAGTAGAGGGCCGTGGCTATCGCAGCCAGGATCAGGCTGAGAATCAGCACAAAATTGATACCCTTCTTGCGGTCGGCAAACAGCATCGAAAGTCCGGCGATCATCCCAACCAGCCCGTTGCCAACCGACCACTGCGGAGAAAGGCCAAAACCGGTCAATGCGTCTCCAAACATATTGCCCACCGCGCCGGTGAAAAACCCGACCGAGGGACCGAAGGCAAAGCCGAAGAACATTGGAATGACGATCGCCGGCCTCAGAGACACCTGGCTGACCGAAGGCACCACGAAGACCGTCCCGTTGAACAGGAAGGACAGCACGGCGTAGAGCGCCGCGCCGATGGCCATGTAGACCACCTCGCGGGTACCGACCTCCCAGATTTTACTCTGGCGAGTCAGCAGGTAGATGATGAACACGATCAGCAGGCCAATCCCGACGAAAACGAATCGCAGCACGCCGGTTTCGTCCAGCTTCAGATCGGGGTTGATCATCCCGCCAACCCAGACCACCAGCAGAAAGAAGACCAGCACGGCCAGCAGCGATAGAATGACAGCCAATAATTTTTTATCCATCGTTCACCTCCTTATTTTTCATACCCCGGATGATATTGCACTCCTTTGGCGAATTCCTCCGGTCGATCAAATGCGGTGCGCCAGCTCCTCGGCGCGGTAAAAGCGGCCTGTCTGCGGATATGCGTCGAGATTGACTTGCAGCAGCGAGGTCGGCACCAGTCGGTTGTGGATCAGCCGCTGCTGGTCGCTCAGAACCCCATGCGGCGGGCCGTCGGCCACCAGCGAGCCCTGGTTGATCAGCCAGACCCGGTTGGCGAAGATCACCGCCATGTCGATGTCGTGGGTGATGAAAAGAATTGCTTCGAAGTTCGGCAGTTGCAGGATCGAGGAAACGAATTCCATGTAGTTTTTGTAATCCTGACCAGCGGTCGGCTCATCCATCACCAAAATGCGGGAGCGCATGGAAAGGATGGCGGCTATGCTGACTCGTTTCTGCTGCCCAAAGGACATCGACAGCGGCGGGGTTTCTTCGTACCCCTCCATGTTGACAATCTCGATCGCTTCTTGCACCTCCTTTCTGATCCGTTCAGGATCGTGCTTCAGGTTGCGCGGACCGAAAGCCAATTCTTCGGTGACAGTGGGGGCAAAGAGCATGTGGCTTGGACTTTGGAAGACATAACCGAGGACGCCAGCGATCTCGGCCACGCTCAACTCATGGGTATCCCGCCCATTGACTAAAACCTGACCGCGGGTTGGCTTGAGCAACCCGATCGCATGCTTGACCAGGGTCGTTTTGCCCGCGCCGTTCGGTCCAAGCACGGCGATGATATCGCCGCGCCTGATTTCGAGGTTGATGTCGTGGAGAACCTCCGGTCCTTCCGGATAGTTAAATCCAACATCGCGGAAGACCACCAGCGGCTCGCCTGCAGCTTTGCCAACGCCTGCCAGTGGTTCAAAGGCTGGCGGTGGAGGTTCCTTTCGGGCAAGCTCGAGAATCATTTGCGCAGGCAGCTTGACCTCCTGGTAATCGACGCGCTCGGTCAGGCGTGCGGCCGGGCCATCGTAATGAATTTCGCCCTCCTTCATGAAAAGGACCCGTTCCGGATGGATCCGGAGCACGTCCTCCACTCGATGTTCGACCATCAGAACGGTCAGCCCTTCATCAGCCAGCTCACGGAAAAGCTGCAGGGCCTCCTGAGCGCTGGCAGGGTCGAGACTGGCGAGCGGTTCATCCAGAAGCAGGATTTGCGGGTGCATCGCCAGCACCCCGGCCAAAGCTACTTTCTGTTTTTCCCCTCCAGATAAATAAAAGGTCTGCCGGTCGCGCAGGTGAGTGATTTTCAATCGCTCGAGAGATTGTTCGATCCGCGCACGGATTTCCTCACGGGGAAGAGCCAGGTTTTCCAGGCCAAAAGCGACCTCGTTCATGACAATCGAGCCGAGGATTTGACGTTCGGGGTCCTGCAGCACCGTCCCAACCATCTGAGAGATGCGCGCCAGGGGCATATCCCTGGTTTCCTGCCCTAAAAGCAGGATCCTACCGGACAGGTCGCCCTTATAGCTGCGCGGGATCAACCCATTGATGCAACGAGCGAGCGTGGTTTTTCCACAGCCGCTCGCGCCGGCGATCAGCACCACCTGGCCAGGCTCGATTTGCAAGGAAATATTTTTAATGGCCGGTTCAGTCCGGCTGCGATAACGGAACGAGAGGTCTTCGATTATGAGCGAATATTCTGATGACATGCTCGTTCCCCGGTTCTTTTACCGTCAGGTAAATTCGGCTAACTGTGGAGGGGATGAACACGATTCCAAGCGTGAAAATAATATAGCATGCTTGCTGACCAGCGTCAATCAGCCTTGCCTGGAAGGAAGGGTCTGCCAGCCGAGAAATGAATCAAAATCAGGTAGTCGATTCAGTCAATGAAACCAGCCTTCATAATTAGGAGAAAAATGTGCCTTGAATGGTTTTCGTTGAAAATTGATCGGAAAATGATATGATCATATTATTGACCTTACCGAAAAAATATGTTAAAATAACAGTGTCAAACGTTCGGGTGCCCCCCTCACCCGGGCGTTTGACATTTTAATGCAACCATTATTGGTTTCCTCCGTATAATGATACAGGTAACTGTTTTGATTCTGTTAATAAAGGAAAATGACCATGAATAATATCGAACAGCCCTCCCCTGCTCAACAAGACTCGAGACGCTCCCGCCGCAAATCCAGCGGCGTTTTTTGGGGCCTGGTATTGATCGCCGTCGGCATCATCATCTTTGCCCAGCAAACTGGACTGGTCAGCGGGCAATTCAACTGGTGGGCTTTATTCATCCTCATCCCCGCCTTTGGATCGCTCGGTGCGGCCTTTTCCGGCTTCCAGAGTTCGGGAAAATTCAACGCAGCCGTGCGCAGCGGGATTGGCGGGGCGGTCATCCTTTTGACCCTGGCCTTCATGCTCCTTTTCGGCGTGGATTGGGCTGTGTACTGGCCGCTCATGGTCATCGCCGCCGGTTTTTCATTCTTCATTAACGGCCTCGAAACCCACGGAGGGATGGCAGGCCTGATTTCGATGCAACTGTGGATCGGCCTGGGCGCAATCTACCTCGGGCTCGGTTTTTTGGCTGACAACCTGGGCTGGCTCGACCCGCAGGCTTACTTTGGCCAATACCGTTGGTGGGCTGTGGCGATCTTGATCCCTGGCGCCGGCGCATTGATCAACGCTCTGATCGCCGCCGGACGCGGTGGAAAATTCTTCGGGGCTGCTTTTGGCCTGGTGTTCTTCGGGCTGGTGGTCATTGCTACCGGCATTGTCGCCCTGCTCGGCTTTTCCTGGAACCTAATTGGCCCCATTCTGCTGATCGTCGTCGGGCTGGGCGTCATTCTCGGAATTTTCGCCCGGAACAGGTAGCCTGTCGTCCAGCGAACATACACGTCTTCATCGTTATCCACCAGTTCTGGTGAATCTCGGCTTGAAGAGCATCCGCATCCGGAAAAACCGGATTTGCGGATGTTCTGTTTATGTTATCCAGACTTCTTCCCTAATCAGTGCCCAATTGGGGTATTAATTCCTATCGATAACTTCGCGTGCCTGTATATTTGAATCCATTATGGAGTAGAGCAATTCGTGCAACCAAAGGTTGTTGTACAAGGTTGGCAGTTTATTAATCCTGGCTTCATACAAAAAGGGAGTTAATCGGATAGAATTAGTAAAATTAGTTTGCCAGCCAGGAGAAGTCATGGCCAAGAGATCCTATCCAACCCTCCCTTCCTCGGAGATCACCCCTGAATCCGCGTACCTCAACCGGAGACAGTTCATGAAACTTGCCGCAATCGCCGGAGGCGGTGCTGTGCTGGCTGCCTGCAATGTCCAGCCGGGCGCCCCAGCGCAAACTGCGACCACCGAACCCAATCCCGCGGCTGGTCTGACCGACGAGCTTGGCAGCCCGGCCAATACCTACGAAGAGATCAGCAACTACAACAATTATTACGAATTCAGCATGGATAAAGGCGCTGTCGCCAGGCTGGCCAAAGATTTTCCCACCTCTCCCTGGCAGGTCGAGGTCGGCGGGCTGGTACACAATCCGCGGGTGTACGACATCGATGATCTGCGCAAGTTTCCCCAGGAAGAGCGTATCTACCGGCTGCGCTGTGTCGAGGGGTGGTCGATGGTTATTCCCTGGACCGGCTTTCCCCTTCACCTGCTCTTGAAAGAAATCGAGCCAATGACCAGCGCGAAATATATCCGATTCTTCACCAGGCTGGATGAGGAACATATGCCCGGCATCAAGACGATTTTCTTCGACTGGCCCTACGTCGAAGGCTTACGCCTGGATGAAGCCAATAACGACCTGGCCTTGCTGGTCACCGGCCTGTATGGAAAGGAATTGCCTCCTCAAAACGGCGCGCCAATCCGATTGGCGGTCCCCTGGAAATATGGCTTCAAAAGCGGCAAGTCGATCGTCAAGATCGAGGTGACCGAGGAAATGCCAGCGACCTTTTGGGCGACCGTCGCGCCGGAGGAGTACGGCTTTTACGCCAACGTCAACCCGAACGTACCCCACCCACGCTGGTCTCAGCGCGACGAGCGGCGCATCGGCGAGAACCAGCGGCGGGAAACGCTGCTCTTCAACGGCTACGCCGAGCAGGTCGGTCAGCTCTATGCCAACATGAACCTCAAAGTTTATTACTGATCTATAGATGAGAAAATGGTCCCCTCTGCAAAAAGCCGTCCATTTCCTGGCCTGGCTGCCGCTGATTGTACTGGCGGTCGCCTATTTTACCGGTAACCTGACGATCAATCCGGTTCAGGCGGCTCAGCAGCGCACCGGCGATATCGCCATCATCCTGCTGCTGCTCTCGCTGGCCTGCACGCCGTTGAATACCCTCTTTGGCCTGCCCGGGCTGCTCAAGCTGCGCCGCCCGCTGGGATTGTACGCCTTCTTCTACGCCGGGGTGCATCTGCTGGTTTACGCCGGCTGGGATTACAGCTTCAATTTCACCCAGGCCTCGGCGACTCTGACAGAAAAGCGCTATCTGCTGGCCGGTATCGCAGCCCTGTTCATCCTCTCTCTCCTGGCGCTTACCTCGCACAACTTCTGGAAGGTCAAAATGGGCAAACGCTGGAAGAAGCTGCACCGGCTGGTTTACCTGGCCGCCGGTCTGGTCGTCCTCCACGTAGCCTGGGCAATCAAGGGGGACGTCACCCGCCTGAGCGGCGATATCTGGAAACCGCTGGCGGCCGGCTCGGTCCTGGCGCTGTTTCTGCTGGCGCGCATTCCCCCAATTCGCAAATTCCTTTCAGGAATACGTCATAAATATACTCGCCGATCGAGCGCAGCCGGCCATCCGCCGGCCGGGCAGGGAATCTCGCTTAAAGACCTGTGATCGGTCCGCCGCTCAAAAAGCGAAGAGAAAGGCCAGATCGTTGACATTGGTCTGGGTCGGACCGGTTTTGAGCAGGTCTCCTAAAGGCTCGAAGAAATGATAGGAATCATTCCGTTCGAGGAAATCATCCGGGCGCAGCCCAAGCTCGCGGGCCCGCTGCAGGGTCGTCCCGCTGACGACCGCGCCGGCCGCGTCGGTCGGGCCGTCGCCGCCATCCGTCGCCAGGGTGACCAGGAAGAGATCCTCCAGGCCGGCCATCTCGACAACTGCTCCCAAAGCCACCTCCAGATTACGCCCACCCAGCCCATCTCCGCGGACGACCACGGTGGTCTCTCCCCCAACAGCGATGCAGGCCGGGCGCGGCAGGGGATGATCGCTGGCCGCCATCTGGCGAGCAATCGCCGCCAGAGTCCTCCCTACCTGGCGTGCCTCGCCCTGTAAGTAAGTGGTCAGCAGCAGCGGATTCATCCCGCAGGAATGGGCTTCAGCCAGACCCGCCAGGGCTGCCTGACGGTTGCTGGCTATGATCCGATTATAGACGCGGCTGAAGATCGGGTCGCCGAGTTTGAGCGTCTCTGCAAAGCGGCCAGCCTGACCCTCCCGCAGATGGGCCAGGACCGCGGGGGGTGTCTGGTCTTCGAGCCGGTACTGAGCAATGACGGTAAGCGCCTCCGCAAAGGTGGAAGTGTCCGCAACGGTCGGTCCGGAAGCGATGATCTCAAGCGGATCGCCGACCACGTCAGAAAGGATAAGGGCAAGCAGCTCGGCCGGCGCCGCGGCGCGGGCCAGTCCCCCGTCTTTAACCAGATCCAGGTGCTTGCGCAGCGCGTTGATTTCGTCGATCGACGCACCGCAGGCCAGCAGGCTGGCGGTGGTCTGCTGCAGGTCAGCCAGGGTCAGACCCTCAGCCGGCAAGGTCAACAAAGCCGATCCGCCGCCAGAGAGCAGGCAGAGGACCAGGTCATTCTCCCCGGCATGGCTCAACAACTCGAGCATCTCAAGGGTAGCTTTCAGCCCGCGCTCGTCGGGCAAAGGATGTCCGGCTTCGACGATCTTGATTCGATCTGGCAGCCATTCCTGGGCATTGCCGGCGTACCCTTCCTTGACAATCACCAGCCCGGCGGTGATCACATCTCCAAGTATCCTGGCGGCCGCATGGGCCATCGGCGCCCCAGCTTTGCCCGCGCCCACCAGCCACAAGCGGCGGATGCTGCCGAGGTTCCAGGTCTTCTCCCCGACTGTAAGCAGGTCGCCCTCGCGAATCAGGCTGCGCGCGACCGCCGCAGCAGGATCGACCGCGCGGACTGCAGCCTGCAGCACCCGCTGGACGATTTCTCCCTGCGGCGATTCGCGCAGGCTACGGGCTTCGAATGGATCCATGCCCATGGTATCTTCTCCAGTTTTTCTGGAAAATCCTATGTAGTGCCCTAAAAACGGCGACTTCAGACCAATTCCACAGCAGGCCGCTGCTG
The DNA here is from genome assembly GCA_964564935.1 of uncultured Anaerolinea sp. Taxonomy (GTDB): domain Bacteria; phylum Chloroflexota; class Anaerolineae; order Anaerolineales; family Anaerolineaceae; genus Bellilinea. The sequence goes on from CAZMCF010000004.1 coordinate 108,510, forward strand.
TTATCATAAATTCTATCATCTATGCGGCTATTCCAAGCTGAAAAACCATGTGTACCCTGGTTGCAAAACGGTGAACGCCGGTTTGGTGTCACTTTTGAGTTATTTTTATATCTAATTATTAAATCAAACCGACTACCGTGGAGAGAACTCAATGGCACTCAGCCGTTCCAAACCGAAAAAAAGAATTTCACCCATCTGGATCGCCGTGATCCTGATTGGGGCTATCAGTCTAGGGGCTGCACTGCTTCTGCTCAATCCAGCGGATACCGCCGCAGCCCTCAAGCCGGAAATCACCGTGAAGGAAGCCGCCGCGCTGCGCGATGCGGGCGCGTTCATCCTCGACGTGCGCCAGCCCGAAGAGTGGGCTGATTACCATGTGCCTGGCTCTACGCTGATCCCCCTGGACGAGCTGCCCAACTGGCTCTCTGAAATCCCTATGGATCAGCAGGTTGTGGTGGTCTGCCGCTCGGGAAATCGCAGCCAGGCCGGCAGGGATATCCTGCTCAAAGCCGGGTTTGACCAGGTGGCCAGCATGGCCGGCGGGTTAAGCGCCTGGCGCAGCCTTGGCTATCCCACTGTCAGCGGACCGTGACTTTACTTATTTGTGTATTTTCGGGAACGACCGATTATTAATTTAAACCATTCTGCCAGGTCGGGAAGATGGCGACGCCCCCCGGCCTGGTGGATGGTTGCCCCGGTTTAGCCTTATCGCATGATGGAATTTAAGGTCACCGTTTCGCAACCTGGATGCGGTTGACTTCCTTGGCCGCTTTTCTGAATTCATCGAAAGGTATGGCGGTGAGGGTCTGGGTCGTCCCCGCGCCAAAACTGTTGGCGATCAGGGCGACTTTGGCCGCGGTGACCGAATCCGGGGCTTCGAAGATGTGTATGAAGTCGTATGGGCCCAGCAGCGCATAACTGGCAATCCGCTTGACCTGGGGCAGCTCCTTGCTGAGCTGCTTGTCGAAGATCTGATCCAATTCCGCCAGTTCTGTCATCTTGGCTACCGAAGTGGCGGAAATCTTTGATAACAGGATGTATGTCGTCATTCCCACTCCTTTCTCCGGCTGAGATGCAGTCAACAGCTTCCATATCTAGTTTGGCGGTGTACCCTGGCTCGTGGGTCGAGCCGGCGCGCCAGGCTCAGATCCATGCTGATCGAATGATCCAATTAATTAATATCACAAGAGAACAAGCTTTTCAAATTCAATCCGGAGATACGACCTTTTTAAAGGGATCGTCTGCAGATCATCGCCCTGTTTCGATCCGTACTGCGTTTATCCGCTTCCAGGGTAACACCGCCAGTCCCAATCCAAACAGGTAGACCAGATAGAGAATCATCTCTGACAGAGAAGGATTGCCATTGTAGCCAAGCAGCGCAGACAAAATTGCGCCAAAGGTTGATTTTTCGGGCAGCAGCCAGTTGATATCGTAGACGTGCTCGATCACTGCCGGGATCAAGCCTGCCTCATTGAACTCGTGCACGCCGTGCGCGACCAGCCCGGCCGCGAAGAGGAGCAGGATGATGTTGCTGACCTGAAAGAACCTGCTCAGATTTAATTTAATCGTCGCAGTGAACAACAGCCAGCCGAAGCCGATCGCCAGGGCCAGGCCAACCAGCGCGCCGAACAATGTTTGCAGCGACGTGGTGGTGTAACGCACCGCAAGCAGGAATATCGCCAGCTCGATTCCCTCGCGCAAAACGGCAGTAAAAGCTACCAAAAACAACGCCCAGCGGTTGCTGCTTAGCGCGGATCTGCGCACGTTAGTTTCCAGATTCTTCCGCAGCGATGCCGCCTGACGCTTCATCCAGAAAATCATCCAGGTCAGCAGCAGAGCTGCCGCAAGCATCATCGTCCCCTCGAAAATCTGCTCGGCAGGGCCTTCGAATTCAGCCCCGAGCCTGGCCAGGATTCCGGCGGCAGCCAGGCTTACCAGGCTGGCGCTCGCCACCCCCGCCCAGACCACGCCTTTCAGGCGGGTCAGCTCCATTTTCTTCAACGCACCAATCAGAATTCCGACAACCAGCGCAGCTTCCAGGCCTTCACGTAAAGCTAGGATGAGGCTAGAGATCATTGAACAACTCCCGAAAATGGATTTTGATGAGAAATCGGCGTGCATTGAGGGGTCGTGATTTGCCGACATCTCAATGGGCGAATTCCACCTGTCGGGTCATTATAACCTATTTTTATACAATTTATCATAATAATTAAAAAAATCACCCCGATCTTTACCCGGGGTAAAAATTCTTTTGAGCAATATCAGGCTGAATTTTTCTGAGGAGCGATCAGACTTTTGATCAGATTCTTTATCCGCGGCGCGAGCGCCCGATAGATCGGACAGCGGTCGTAGACCGCCGTGAAAGCCACCAGCCCGCCCAACCCAATCAACCAGTAGGACCAGCCGACCGAAATGCCCGCCGTGATCAAGACCAATCCGATCCCGCCCCTGATCAGCCGATCCAGGCTGCCTGGGCTGCGAGGTAGCGGCTCATCGCCAGCCAGGGCGGCAAACAGGTGCTCGATCACATCCACAGGCTGTGCGCCGGTCTTGCGGAAGAGGACTTCCCCCTGCCGGTAGCCAATCAGCGTCGGAATTCCGAGTACGCCGAGCTTTTGGAGCAGCGCTGCGGATTCATCAGCGTTGATCTTGAGCAGATCAACCTGACCGGTGTATTTCTGTTGCATCCGGGTCAAAACTGGGCTGATTGCCCGGCAGGGAAGACACCACGGCGCCCAGAACTCCACCAGCACCGAGCGCTCGGCCGTCTTGATCCGCGCCTCGAATTCATCCACCTTCATTTACTTGTTCGTGCGAATCTTCAGCAGCGCGTAAGCCGGGCACCAGCCGACCAGGCCGGTCAGTAAAGGCACGAATCCCAATATCTTGAACACCCAGCCGAGCGTTCCCGTTACCACTCCTCCCCAGCCAAGCGCCAGCAAGGCTGCGCCAAGAACGACGCGGATGATCCGATCTGCACCTGATTCGTTAACCTTCATGGCTTTTTCCTCCGTTTGAATGATCCAATACATTGACTACACCTATTGGACGCGGAAAAATTGAAAAAGTTACACGGATTGGACAACTCCGCGGCGTCCTTCTTCCACGCCGAGCAAAGCAAAGATCGAAAGGAAAAACAGCAGTCCGAAGATCGCCATGATCGCGGCATAGCCGAGCGAGTCGGCAATCGGCCCGCCGATATAGGCGCCAATTGCCCCCGCGCCCGCTCCGGCCAGGTTGGAAAGGCCCAGGAACCGCCCGGCGTGCTCAGCCGGGACGATCTCGGTGCCAAGCGCCCAGTTAGCCGAGTAGAACAAACCCACTCCCGCGCCGATCATGCAGCCGCCGATGTACAACGCAGCCATGCTCGGGATCGTCAGGATCACCGCGGTGCCAGCGGTCGCCAGGAGTCCGGCGGCTGCGACGAGGAGTTTCTTGCCCAGGCGGTCAGCCAGCCAGCCGCTCGGCAGGGCGGTGACCAGGATGAAAACGCCGACGAACATGGTGATCGTTGCTGCGGGTCCGGCGGCTTTTTCACCCTGCATGTGGGTAAACCGCTCCTGTAGAAAGAAAACCAGGAATGTGGCGACGTTAGTCGAGCCGACCAGAAACGCCAGGCGGTTGACCACCCACCAACGGAAGGAAGGCCTGTACTGAGCATCCCTGCCCACCCCAATCCGCAGGCTGGCCAGCACGCCGATTGCCACCGCAAAGGCCATCGCCAAAACGCCGGCGAGAGAAGTTAGAGCAATATCCAGCGCAGGGGAGAGTTCGAGCGGCAGAGCCATAAACCACTTGACTATGGCGCCCATACCCAGGATCACCACAGTAAAGACGCCGGTCATCAGCGCCAGGCGCAAGAATGGCAGCCATTCCAGCCTGAAGGGCGGCTGTTCCAGCCGTTTTTCAGGCGCAAACATGACGATCACTGTGCAGACGACCATTACCGCCATCAGGGTAATCAAGGCGCCCCACAGATGACCCTGACTGACCAGCCGCCCCATGACAAACGAGACAAAAATCAATGGGATGGGCAGTTCCAATAATGCTTTAACCCCAGAAAACCGGCCGCGCATCTGCTCCGGAACCAGGTCCGGGATCAGACTCTGAGTAGCAGCGTGAGCTGTATTGGACGAGATCATCGAAAAAATGTAGAGCGCAAACAGCACCCAGTAACCGCGCATGCCATCCAGCCCGGCGGTAAAGCCAATCAGGGTGAAGGCGATCAGCTCGCCGATCGAGCCGGCCAGAATGAAGGGCCGCCGCCTGCCCCAGGGATGAGTCGAACGGTCAGACAGCATGCCCATCAGCGCCTGGATCAGCACAGCCGCCATCAACGCCCACAGGCGGATGGCGCCAACCGCGCTTCCCTTGGCTTCCTCGCCAACGAACTGCTGGACCAAAAGTGGGACGATCAGCGGCGAGATGGTCTGCGAGCGGGCGGTAAGCGCAAAGTAATAGATGTTGATTGTGATGAAGTCATACCAGCGTACCGGGCGATCCAAAATCCTGCCTCCCACCCTAAAAATCATACCAACCAATATGGATGAGCGCTTGAATTCTAAGTAATGATCCAGAGGTCATGCGTTTCTATTCATTATAAATTGGAAAACCAGATCACTGTGCCATTCGTGAGTTGGATGTGATACAATCCGCAACAGCAGCCAATCCGCCCGGCCGGCGCCTGGCTCTGCCAGGCGGCTGTTTCTCGGGGAATTGGATTTTAAAACACACCGGATAGGGAGAGAATCATGCCTCAAGATCGTACTCGTAAGATTGTTATTACCGGGGTTCTCGGGGCCATCGCGGTACTGTTGGGGCTCACCCGCCTGGGGTTCATCCCCTGGTTCAGCGGCGCGTCCTTGACCATCATGCATGTCCCTGTCATCATCGGCGCAATCCTCGAAGGTCCGCTGGTTGGTCTGGGAATCGGCCTGATCTTTGGTCTGTTTAGCATGATCCAGGCCGCAGTCGCCCCAACCGGTCCTGCGGATGTTTGGTTTACCAACCCTCTCCTTGCGGTTCTGCCGCGCCTGTTCATTGGCCCGGTCGCCTGGCTGGTATGGGAAGCGTTGAAGAAATGGCCGGTAGCCGGGATGATCGCCTCCGGCATCGCCGGAAGCCTGACCAATACCGTTCTGGTGCTCGGCATGATTGGCGTCCTCGGTTTTCTACCCTGGGCCGCTCTCCCGCCGATCGCGCTCGTCAACGGTCTGCCAGAAGCGGGCGCCTCCGCATTAATTACTCTGATCGTGGTAGCTGCCTGGCGGCAAATCACCGTTGGCAAGCGTAAAGGCGCTGCGATATAGGCTAAACTCTCAAACTCATCCGGCAAGGAGAAACAGCGAGCTCACAGCGGCGGCGAGCAATATCGTAATTGCATCCAGCCAGCCGAAGCGCAGCACGACCATCGAACTGCGCCGCGGCAGGCTGCCGTAACCGCGCGCGTCCATCGCCAGCGCCATGATTTCCGCGCGCTGCAGACTGATCATGAAGAGCGGCACGATCAGGGGAATGAGCTGGCGGGTGCGGGCAAGCAGCCCGCCCTTGCGTGTGCCCCACTCGGCGCCCCGCGAAGCCTGAGCTTTGGCGATCCGTTCGGCCGCCTGCGCCAGGAAAGGGATGAAGCGAAAGGTGACCTGGATGACCATCACCAGATCGTGGACCGGTATGCGCAGATAGGTCAGCGGCTTCAACAACGATTCGGTGCCGTGAATGAGCTCGGAGGTCGAGAGCGTAGAGGACGCCAGGCTCAACTCCAGGATCAACACGGTGAAGCGGATCAGCAGCTTACTGGCAGCCAGCAGGCCGTCGGCATAAATGGAGAGAAAACTCCACTGGAATAGCGGCTGCGCATCCGCAGGGTGAACCGAGACAAAAATCTGCAAAACCGCCAGGATGAGCAAAAACGGCAGCGGCGGCACCAGTCCGCGCAGGGCATATTTCAAAGGAATCCGGCCGATGAAAATGAGCAGCAGGACAAAGGCAAGCGCGAGGAGAATCCCATTGAGGCTCTTCGTGAACGTGGTCGCCGCCAGCAAGAATGAATAGGCGACAATCATCGCTCGCGGGTCGCGGCGGTGAAGGAAAGAATCCAGCGGCAGGTACTGGCCGATATTCACCAGGCGCAGGAATTCAAAGTTATTCAACCCTCTCCTCCCGAATCTGGCAGACGCAGTTTACCAGCTCATCGACTCGCAGAGTGCAGGGCGGCAGCGGCCAGCCCCGCGCCCTCATTGCCGCCGCCACTGTGGCAACCAGCGGCGGCTCGAGACCGTAGGATTCGAGCTGCTCGACCGAGCTAAAAATCCCTTCGCTGCTGCCCTGCATCACGTCCCGTCCGCGGTCGAGGACGGTCACCCGGTCGGCCATCTCGGCGATGTCCTCCATATGATGAGACGACAGCACCAGGGTGATCCCCTGCGACTTGAGCCTGCGCAGATTGGCCAGCACCTCGCGCCGGGAGAGCGGATCCAGGCCGGCGCTCGGCTCGTCCAGCAACAGCACCTGCGGGCGCATGGCCAGGATGGACGCCAGGGCCACTTTCCGCCGCTCACCGCCGCTCAGGGTGAAGGTCAGCCGGTCCTTGAAGCCCTCGAAATCCAGTCCGACCATCTCCATCGCCCAGCGGACGGTTTCGCGTAAATTTGGCTCGCCTTTGAGCTTCGGCGCGTAGGCGATCTCATCGCCGACATACTGTTCAAAGAGCTGGTATTCGGGACTCTGGAAAACCAACCCGGCGTAGCGGCGGACTTCGCGCAGGTCGGTCTGCGGATCATTCAAATCGAAGCGTCCGACGCGCACCTGACCGGCCTGCGGCAGGAGCAGCCCGTTCAGGTGCTGCAGCAGGGTTGACTTACCCGAGCCAGTGTTGCCGATCAAGCCGTGGACGCCGCCCCGCGGGGCTTGCAGTGACGCGCCGCGCAGGGCAATGTGCGCCAGGGGCGTTCCCCTTAAATAGGTATGCTCCACATCGCGGACATCCAGCAAGGCGTCTCCAGGCATGACCCCAGCCTGGATCTGTTTATTAATGACAGATTCTACCGGTCGGTGATTTCCTGTAAACTCAGGCAACGCGTTGAGCAGATCAATCAGGTGCAGGGGGAATTCCGGAACCTCGGGCAGGATGGCGTGCAGCTTACTGGCCAGCAACATCGGCTGGGGTAAATCAAGCCCCAGCCTGGTCAATCCGGATGACGGCGAAAACACCTCTGCGGGCGCGCCGTCGAGCGCAACTCGCCCGTGTTCGAGGACGATCACCCGATCTGCATTGGCAGCCTCCTGCATGAAGTGGGTAATCACAATCACCGTCAGCCCTTCGCGATTCAGGCGCTGGATCAGCTCCTTGACCATTCGCCGCCCACCCGGATCGAGCATGGCAGTGGTTTCATCGAAAATAACGCAGCGCGGACGCATCGCCAGCACCCCTGCCAGCGCCGCGCGCTGCATCTGCCCGGCCGAAAGCAGGTGCGGAGGGCGTTCGCGGTGCTCCCACATGCCAGTCACCCGGAGCGCCTCATCGACGCGCTGGCGGATTTCATCCGGTGGGAGGTTCAGGTTCTCCGGACCAAACGCAACGTCTTCTTCCAGGATGGTCGCCACCAACTGGTCTTCCGGCGCCTGAAAGACCATTCCAACCAGAGCGCGGATATGCGGGTGATGGCGCTCCTCGCTGGTATTCATCCCATTGATCCATACATCGCCGGAATCCGGCTTTAACAGGGCGTTGAAATGACGGGCCAGGGTGGTTTTTCCAGAACCATTCGCGCCGATAATCGCGACATATTCCCCCTCTTCAATTTGCAGGTCAATGCCGCGCAGCGCAGGTACCGCCTCACCGTTGCGGACGGGATGGCTGTAAGTCAGATTTTCGACTTTTATCAACGGCGGTGACATTTCTGTCCATTCTAACATAGCATGTGCCCTGGAAGAGGAGATTGTTCGCTGACCGCACCACTCAAAAGGATACCAGGCTTTGAGCCGCCGTCTGGAATCGCGCAGGTCATGTTTGATCGCTAACCGGTGCGTCGAAACCTGATCAGAATTGAAGATATATACGGCTATGCGCATATTATCACGCCAATGGACCATTACCGCAACCGGCGGGTTTTCGAGCGCCATGGAGTTTAACCCTCCTGGCGTTCAATTCTCACCTGCGGACTCTAAATTCTGATCATTGTATTGTTTACCCAATTTACTATAATAAGATTGCCTGATTGTCTTGCCATTTACGGGGGTTCGATCGCCGGGAGGATGTGCCGAAAGAACCGTAGATGACCGTGCCAAAAACCAGAAGCCGACCGCATAACGGCAAGCTTCGTAACAAAAAGCCTTCGCCTAACCTTCCAAAATTAACGCCGAAGCAGGCCGGCCGCATTCGCCGGATCACAACCTGGACCTGCCTTGCTTCAGCGGTCGCGCTGCTGACCCTGGCGGCTTTTTCCCAACTGGTGTTGCTGCTAGACCCCTATCATCGCGCTGCGCGGAATGTGGCGGCTTTGCTCGCCAGCCAACCATCGCTCGAGCAAAACCTGAACACGCTCGACATTGCCGCCGCCACGCTTAGCGACCATCTGGCTCTTTACGCTGCCGAAGGCATCATCCAAAGCTTAGGCCCGCCCCACACCGAGCTCGCCGTCGCCGCTTTCACTGAGCGGGGAATCCACAGCCGCGATGCAATTGCCTTCACAGGGATGATGGGCAGCCTGGCCAGTGAAATTCTGGGTCTTTCTCAGACTCTGCAGCAGGATTCTTTAGCTGTTCAGCTCGCCCCGCTGCTGGCACAGGCGCGTTCCGAGGACGGCGGCGATTCCGCTACCCTGAATCAGCTTTACGCACAGATCCCTGCAGCACTGGAGCAGATCAACAACCAGCGCGTGCGCTTGCAGACCGTCGCGAACGGCGCATACCTGATCTTCGAAACTCCCCAGTTCCAGCCCGTTTTGAAGGCGCTGGAAGAAGTATACGCTCCGCCTAACGCCTTGGGCGAACCTTCACTGCTCTATTACGCCCTTGCAATTCACTCCTGGGCCGAATTACCGCCCCTGTGCGAATCGCTCGAAATCCAGTACGCCGGTAACGCGGTCATCCTTGGCGATCTTTATTCCGCAATCCGGGAAGCCCGTCTACAGGCCGATCATTGGGGATATTTCCGGGCAGAACAGGCATCCGGCTGGATCAATCAGCGGATGGCCGCCATTCTATCTGGCAGCGCTGTTTTTTTATTGATCTCGTTCGCGCTTCTTCTGTGGGAAGGGCGCATTACACTGATTCTCCCCCGCCCGGATGGACTCGCCTGGCTGCGGTCGCTGGCTGCCTGGATTCGCGGGAATCCGTTCCCCCGTCTCCTCCAGGCCATTACCAAACAGTTTGATCAATTTACAAATTACATAAAAACCCAATTGAGAGCCGCAAAACATCCTCAACGCGCATCGCAACCTCGCCAGGTTGAGGCAGCCCTGCAGGTGATTCAAACCGGCCTGCCCCAGGCAGTTAAACGCCTGAACCGGGATCGACCGCTGCGCATCGGCGGCGATCCGTTGGACACGATATACATCCCCTCCGCCCGGCCTGGAGAAATCGACGTGTGGATACGCCCGGCCAGAGTGGGCTTTTTCATCGAGGTCGTCTCCAGTGAAGCGCCAGTGCTGCTCAACGGACAGCCGGTCTCGGGAGCGCGCAGGCTTAACCACGGCGACGCGATTCAAATCCACGATACACGGCTGATTTTCCAGGAAGGACCATCGCAGCCTGTGCAATTTATCAGATTCTAATCACACAAAATTATGTGCTCTATCGTGATTCTGGTTATTTATCTCACTATATAAACCAGCCCTTTTTGGCTACAATATTTTTTACTTCCCGAAATCCCGTCGCGCAACAGGAGGAACTTCATGCAGCCCGGCTTAAAGCCATTTTTTGCTGCGCAGGGCGTCGCCATCATTGGCGCCTCTGCCAGCCCGACCAAGCTGAGTTTTGGCATTGTGCGTAACATGACCCTCTACGGCTTCCAGGGCCAGATCGCGCCGGTCAATCCCAAGGTGGATGAAATCCTCGGTTTGAGATGCTATGACGACATCGCCAATGTGCCCGATCCTGTTGACCTGGCAGTGGTGGTGCTGCCCGCTCCAGCCATCCCCCAGGTGCTGGAAGACTGCGGCAAGCGCGGTATCCGCGCGGTGACGATCATCTCGGGCGGCTTCAAGGAGGTCGGCGAGGAAGGTGCCTTACTGGAAAAAACCTGCCTGGAGATCGCCCGGCGACACAACATGCGCCTGATTGGCCCCAATTGCGTCGGCACGCTGGACCTCTATACCGGATTGAACACCACCTTTATCCAGGGCGTTCCAGATAAAGGCGGGATAGGTTTCGTCTCCCAATCGGGGGCTGTCGCCGGCGGGGTGGTTGACCTGATCCGCGAAAAGCACATCGGCTTCTCAAATTTCTCCAGCCTGGGTAACGAGGCCGACATTACCGAAACCGATGTAATCGAATATCTCAGCGATGATCCCAACACGCGGGTCATTGCCTGTTACGTAGAAATGATCAAAGACGGACAGCGATTCATGGAGGTTGCCCGCAAGGTCAGCCCGCGTAAGCCAATCGTCCTGCTCAAGGCCGGACGATCGCAGGCCGGCGCGCGGGCGGTCTCATCGCACACCGGCTCTCTGGCCGGTTCCTATGCGGCCTATAAAGCCGCCTTCGAGCAGTGCGGCGTGATCGAGGTCGATACCGTCTCGGAATTGTTCGACGTTGCCATGGCGCTGGACACCCAACCGTTGCCCAGAGGCGGCCGGACAGTGATCATCACGAACGCCGGCGGTCCAGCAGCGCTGGCCTCCGATTCGCTCGCCGCAAATAATCTCCAGATGGCCGATTTGCTGCCAGAAACGCAGGCGGAGCTGCGCAGGCATCTCAATCCCGCCGCCCAGGTCGCCAATCCCATCGACATGCTCGGCGGCGCGGACGGGCCTGAGTTCCGGGTCGCATTGAGCAATGCCTTGAAAGACCCGGGCGTGGATATGGCCATCCCGATCCTGGTTCCGCAGGCGCTGGTCAATCCCGCTGTGGTCGCCCAGGCGATCATCGACAGCGCTAAAGAGAGCGACAAACCTGTTGTTTCCTGCATAATGGGCGAATGGAGCGTCGGCGAGGCGCGTAAACTGCTGCATTGCAACGGAGTGCCGATGTACCCCTACCCGGAGAGCGCCGGAAAGGTGCTGGGGGCGATGCTGCGCTACGCTCGCTGGCTCGAGAAACCCGCCGCGCTGCCTGGAAGGCTTCCGGGCGCAGACCGCGAACAGGTTGAGCGGTTATTAGTACAAGCCGGCGGCGCCAGCACCCTCGGGGAAGCGCTCACCCGGCCCGTGCTTGCGGCCTACGGCATCCCGGTTGTCGCCGGCCAATTTGTCCGCAGCGCAGCCGAAGCGGCAGCCGCGGCAGATAAGATCGGCTATCCGGTGGTGATGAAGATCGTCTCGCCGGACATCCTGCATAAATCGGACGTTGGCGGGATCAAATTGAATCTGAGCGACGCAGGCGCTGTCCGCGCAGCATACGGGCAAATGATGAGCGAGATCGCCGCAAAACTGCCCTCAGCCCGCCTGGAAGGCGTCCTGATCGAAGCCAGCGCGCCGAAAGGCCAGGAAGTCATCGTTGGCATGCGCCGCGACCCGAACTTCGGCCCGTTGATGATGTTTGGGCTGGGCGGCATTTACGTCGAGCTGTTCGGCGATGTCGCTTTCCGCGTCGCGCCGCTCAGCGAAGCAGACGCGCGCGAAATGATCGAAAAGACCCGCGCCGGCAGGCTGCTGACCGGTTTCCGCGGGCAGATTCACGCTGACCTGGACGCAGTCGTCGACGCGATCCTGCGTCTCAGCCAGCTCGCGGTCGATTTCCCCCAGATCGAAGAGATGGAGATCAACCCCTTGCTGGTACTGCCCAGGGGCCAGGGCGCATTAGCCCTCGATGGACGGATCATCCTGAGCGAACACGCAACTGTGGAGGCTGGTATATGAAACGACTGCTGAGCGGGAACGAAGCCGTCGCGCGCGGCGCCTGGGAGGCGGGAGCTAAAGTCGGCTCGGCTTATCCCGGCACGCCGTCCACGGAAATCATGGAAACCTTTGCCCAGTATCCCGATGTCTACGCCGAGTGGGCGCCGAACGAGAAAGTGGCTATGGACGTCGCCATCGGCGCGGCATACGCCGGCCGGAGAGCATTCGCAGCAATGAAGCACGTCGGTGTGAATGTGGCTGCCGATGCCCTCTTCGCTGCCGCGATGACCGGCATCGAGGCCGGTCTGGTGCTGGTCTCCGGCGACGACCCGTCGATGCACTCCTCCCAAAACGAGCAGGACAATCGCCAGTTTGCCAGGTTCGCCCGCATCCCCTGCCTGGACCCGGCCGACAGCCAGGATGCCCACGACCTGATGGTCGCTGCCTTCGATTTAAGCGAACAATTCGACACGCCGGTGCTTCTGCGCATGACCACCCGGGTCTGCCACACCAGTACCCCGGTCGAGGTTGGCGTCCCCCGGGAGAACCTGCCCGAGCCGGGCAAGTATCCGCGCAACCTGGCCAAATACTGCATGGTGCCGGCCAACGCCCGCAAGCGCCATCCGGTCATCGAGGCGCGAATCAAGGACCTGGCCGAATTCGCGGAGACCTTTCCGTACAACCGGATCGAGTGGCGCTCCACCGATCTGGGGATCATCACCGGCGGGATCGCCTACCAGTACGCCCGCGAGGTCTTCCCTGAGGCCAGCGTGCTCAAGCTGGGGATGGTTTATCCTCTGCCGCTGCGGATGATCCGCGACTTCGCCAGGAATGTCAAGAAGTTGATCGTCCTGGAAGAACTCGATCCTTTCATCGAAGAACAGGTCCGCTTGATGGGGATAGACCTCTACAACCCGGCTGAAGTGACGGCTTTGGGCGGCGGTTACCCGCAGACGAAGACGATCTTCCCCATCATCGGCGAGCTAGACCCGGCAGTGGTGCGCGCAAGCGGACGGCAAGCCAGCCTGCTTCCACCGCTTGAGCTCCAATCCCAGCCGCTGACCAACGGCAACCTGCCGCCGCGCCCGCCGGTGCTCTGCCCGGGCTGCCCGCACCGCTCCTCGTTCTACGTGCTGCACAAACTCGGTGTGCCGGTTAACGGCGACATCGGCTGCTACACCCTCGGCATGGTCCAGCCTTTGGATGCGCTCCACACGGTGGGCTGCATGGGAGCCAGCATCGGTGTGGCCCACGGCGCAGCGGTAGCCGGCGATCAGGAGCGACACGTGGCTGTCATCGGCGATTCGACCTTTTTCCATTCCGGTATCCCGGCGCTGATTAACGTGCTCTATAACCAGAGCAATGTGATCACCATCATCATGGACAACCGGGTGACCGGCATGACCGGGCACCAGGAAAATCCGGGCACGGGCAAGACGCTCCAGCAAAAGGAGACAAAAGAAATTGAGATCGAGCCGCTGGTGCGCGCTTTGGGTTTCGAGCGGGTTGCCACGGTTGACGCCTATAATGTGGAGGCGATTGAGAAACTGTTGAAAGAGTGGCTCAAGAGCGACGAGCCGGCGGTTTTGATTACCCGCGAGGAATGCGCCCTGCTGCCTTCTGCCCGCTCGCGCTGGCTGCCTCTGGAAGTGGTCCAAGAAAAATGCAATGGCTGCACGCTGTGCTTCCGCATCGGCTGCCCGGCGATTTTAAAGTCAGACGAGCTCGATCCGCGCATGAAGCGTCCGCTGGCCAAAATCGACCCGCTGTTATGCACCGGCTGTGAAATTTGCGCCCAAATCTGCCCGCGAAATGCCATTCTTTTCCGCAAGCAAATCCTCGCCCGCGGCACGGAGGTGACCCCATGAAACCCGCATCGATCAACTTCGTCCTGGTCGGCGTCGGCGGTCAGGGCACCATCCTGGCTTCCGACATTCTGGCTGAGCTGGGGCTAAAGCTGGGCTACGATGTCAAAAAAGCCGAAGTTCACGGCATGTCTCAGCGCGGCGGCAGCGTGATCTCGCATCTGCGCTGGGGCGAGCAGGTCTTTTCGCCGATCATCCCGCGCGGGGAAGCGGACGTGCTGGTCGCTTTTGAAAAAATGGAAGCAGCCCGATTCCGCGAACTGCTCAAACCCGGCGGGCTTGCCCTGGTCAACGACTACGCCATCGAGCCGGTCACGGTCAATACCTCCGGCATCCCTTACCCTGAAGATGCCCAGTTGCAGGCGCAGCTGGCCAAGGTGACGGATCGAGTGTATTGGGTCAAAGGGATCGAGATCGCCGAGGGTTTGGGCAACGCCCGGGCGGCTAACGTTGTTCTGCTCGGCGCGCTCTCCGCGCTGCTGGACCTGGATGAGGAAAGCTGGGACGAAGTTCTGCAAATTCGCATCCCGCCCAAATATATGGAGTTGAACCGCAAAGCCTTCCTTGCCGGGCGGGCAGCAATCAATAGATAAAACACTTCATTATTTACTCGAACCCGGAATTTTCTTCGCCGCACCCTTTGAAAGGTTCAGGGTGCGGCGAAGGGCTGTAAGTACTTAAATATCTCATCCAAGGGGAAGTTTTTCGGAAAAATCCATTCCCTCTCCTCCGGTGCTATAATAGCGGACAGGCATTGCACATGGACGGCCAGGCAGCGGGATGAAACTATTCAATATTGGCATTCTTGAGCTCATCTTTATTCTCGTCATCGCCCTCATCTTTCTGGGGCCTGATGGCATCGTTAAAACTGCCCGCTCGCTCGGCCGAACCATCCGGAAAATCATCCGCTCGCCGATCTGGTCGATGATGATCGACACACAGCGCGAGCTGCGCGAGGTGCCCACCAAGCTGGTCCGCGAAGCCGGGCTGGAGGAAGATCTGGCGGAAATCCGCAAAACCTCGCAGGAGCTGAAAAAAGTCAGCGGCGAGGTCGGGCAGATCAGCCCCCCGCCAACCGCGGCAGGTTGGCCTCCCACCGCCTATACACCGCCAGTTAAAACTTCTGATTCACCCGTCGAAAATCCCTCCGAGGAGCCAGTACCCGCGGAAGACTCGCTCGAGTCGGAGCAAGGGGAGCAGCCAACTGATTCGATCTCACCTGAAAGAGCGGAATCAGGTTCTGAAGGGTCTGATTAACAAACGAGCCTCTTGACCCCAAGTTAAGAGGCTCGAAAACATTAAAAAATGGTCGCGCATAACTAGCGCGGCGCTAAAAGCCGCCTGTGGTCATTATTTTTGTTCTTCGCCGGTCTGTGTCTCTTCTGTTTTATCCTCTTCTTTGAGACCCTTGCGAAAGGCCTTGATCCCGCTGCCCAATTCGCCGGCGATCTTGCTGATTCGCCCGACGCCAAATAGTAAAACAACGATGACCAGTATCAGGATTAATTCGGTCGGCCCAAAATTGCGGAACATAGGTGATCTCCTTAGTCACATTTTAACACATTGCCGATGAAATTGCCCGCGAAATTTCCTGGCAGGATACGGATAAATTATGCAGGCGCTTCTTCTGTTTCTTTTTTCTCACCGCGAACAGCCAGCGCCGCCAGGAGTATGCTTAAGAGATATAACACGAATAACGGCAGCATCAGCAGGCTCATGTTGATCGGGTCAGGGGTCGGTGTCACAAAAGCAGCGATGACAGCTATCGCCACAATGGCGATTCGCCATTGCGCCAACAGCGCACGGGCCGTGACCAGGTGCAGCCGGGCGAGAACATAGACTGCCAGCGGCGTCTCGAAGCTGACCCCAATCCAAAACAGGAGATTGGTCACGAAGCTAAAGTAATTCGACAGGCGCGGCGTGGTGCGGATGCCGATGAAACTGATCAGAAAAGGCAGTGCGGCGGGCAGCATTACATAAAAAGCAAACAGAACTCCCGCCGCGAATAACAGCGTCGCAAATGGGATGGCAAGCAGAACCCCGCGACGTTCCTTTTCGGTCAGCCCGGGGATGACGAACTCCAGTAACTGCCAGAGGATGATCGGAAAGGCAAGGATGAACCCGCCGAGCAGGGAAACCCGCATGAATACGCCGACGTTTTCGGTGACCTCGATCGAGACCAGCTTATCGATGCCGTCGATCGGCTGGGCCAGGATGCGAATCAAATCCTCGCCGAATGCAGCGCAAATCGCGGTGGCGACAATCATCGCGATCAGCGCGCGGACAAGCCTTTTACGCAGTTCAGCGATGTGTTCCCAGAGACTCATTTCCCTGGCCTGCGCTGGTTCGGATTCTGGTGTTTTAGGGGCCTTAAGTTTTCTGGCAGGCTTTGGCTTTTTCGGGATTTTTGGGTTCCGGCGCAGCAGCGGCATGCTGATTAATATAATCCGGTTTGGGATAATTCACAATAGCAGAAAATCCATCAGTCGGCGCCGACCGCAGGCCGGGATCTCAGGATGGATAGCTAGCCATGGAGATGGAAGATCAAAGCTGGCAATTAATAGATGGAATAAATGATCAGTTATTTTGTTGGATCGACTTCAGATTCATCCAGCTCATCGCCGGCGCTGGTGGATGCCATATGAAATTCGATCGGATGCTCGCCCTCCTCGAATCCGGATATGACGATGATGGCGGTGACCACATTGGGGCCTGGATTCCGCCAGCGGTGGAGTAATTGAGCGGCGAATGTGAGGCTGTCGCCCGCCTCCAGCAAATAGCGCTCGCTTTCGACCTCGTATTCCAGTTTTCCGCGCAGGCAAAAGACGAATTCTGCCCCGGTGTGCAGCAGGCCATGCGGGCCGCTGCTGGCGCCGGTTTCGAGGGTGACCATGAACGCCTCCAGGCGCCCATCGAACGATTCACCTCCCAGTCCTTCCCAGGTGCCGCGCAGGAAAGGCAGCCGGGGGCGCTCGCCGGCCTTGCACAGCACCACTTTCCGGCGTTCCGGTTCAACGCGGAAGAAAGCCGTAACTGGCACCTCCAGCGCATTGGCCAGCTTATTCAGGGTGCTGACAGACGGCGAAGTCCGCCCGCGTTCGATCATACTCAGTGCGTTGGCCGATAATCCGCTGCTGCGCGCGAGGCTGCGCATGGAAATTCCTCTTGCTTCCCGCAGCGTTTTCAAACGCTGGCCAACATCCAGCGATGTTGCTTCTTTACCAAAAATTTCCATTCAGCCTCCACTTTATCCTGACCAGGGTTGAGCGTACCATTCAAGATACACCCTGTCCCCTGGCGATCAATTGCATTATTTATAGCTTAATTCTCTCTTTTTCTCAAGCCTGATAAGTGGGATGAACTCTGTCAAAGATGATTATTTGTCACTCAATCAGTGACAGGGGTCACTGCCTCGCGTCATCGTACTCGTTGTATGTAGACGGGCGATTCTTATGATCAAATTCGGCGTAATCAGTGCATAAACAATTTCTCGTCCTGCGGATTCTCGTTACACTAAAAACATTTCTGCTCCTATCCTTGCTCGCCAGCCCGTGGGGCCTGGAGGCGCAGTGCGGACAGCCAACTCAGTGCCACTCCTGCCACCCCATTCAGGGCAAGCCTTCCTGTCCACGAAAACGGACCATGGTACATTCCCCCGATGCCCGACAATGCCTGCCACGCCTGCCATGGCGTGGAAAAAATGCAGCTGAAAAGACAATCACCCAATCAGGTGTGCTCACCCGCCTGGATCAGATGCCTGCCGGCTGTGCCGAATGCTACGCCGGCGCCAGCCTAACTGAAAACTACCGGCAGTACGCTTAGGCGATTGGCGTTTCAACCAAGATCGATCTCAGCCAGGCTCAGGCGAGCTCGAGCAGCAGGTTGAATTTCCTCAACGGAGCCATGGCTAATTTGCCCAGTCCAGGCGCGTCTGCTGCGGTAGAAAATCTTCGGACCGGGCGACGAATGGGAACCTGGCCGGGCTGCTTATCCTCCTGTACCCGGCGGCAGAGGTTACATCAACGCCAATGAGCGCTTCCTGCGCCCACAAACCCGAATGGAAAAAGCCCGGGACTGGCAATCTCCGGCGGCATACTCCTGGCGGCAGTCTTTCAGATGTTCCATATCTTCAAGCATGGCTGGAAATGCAAAGATCAGTTGGAAGAGTAAACGGAACCTTCCGAACGTATCGCCGCCCGTCATCAAAAAAACAGGGCAATATCCCTACGAAAAGATATTGCCTTGTTATTGTTTTTTGGCTACCCTGGGCTGGCCAAATGGATTACCCAACCCGACTTAGAACAGACCCACCACCTGGCCCGTTTCGAGATCGACATCGACATCATAGAACGCCGGGCGGGTAGGCAGCCCGGGCATCGTGCTCATTGTGCCCAGCAGAGGATAGAGGAAGCCTGCCCCCACTGAGGCGCGAATATCGCGTACAGGCATGCGGAACCCTTTAGGCACGCCTTTCAGGGTCGCGTCGTGGCTCAGGCTGAGGTGGGTCTTGGCCATGCAGATGGGCAGTTTGTCGAAACCCAGGCGGGTGTAGTCGGCGATCCGCACCTCAGCCTCAGGCATATAGTCCACGCCGTCTGCGCCGTACACCTCGCGGGCAATGATCTCGATCTTTTCTTTGATTGGCAAATCCAGATCATAGAGGAAGCGGAACTGGCTGGGTTTCTCCGCCGCTTTGATCACCGCCCGGGCGAGATCGACCGCGCCTTCCCCGCCCAGCGCCCAATGGCGGCACACGATCGCGTCTTCGGCGCCGCCGACTTCTACGGCAACTTTACGAATCAGGGACAATTCCGCCTCTGTATCGGTATTAAAGTTGTTGATTGCAATCACAACTGGCAGATTGAATTTTTTAGCGATCTTGATGTGCGCCAGCAGGTTATCCAGACCTTTGCTCAAGAGCTCGACGTTCTCTTCGGTGTAGGCCGGATCCAGCGGTCTGCCGGCGACGACCTTCGGCCCGCCTCCGTGCATTTTCAAGGCTCTCACGGTCGCGACCATCACCACGGCGTTGGGCACCAGCCCGGAATAGCGGCACTTGATGTCCAAAAACTTTTCCATGCCCATATCAGAGCCGAAACCGGATTCAGTGACCACATAATCGGCCAGCTTCAACCCGATCATATCGGCCAGAATCGAGCTGTTGCCGTGAGCGATATTGGCAAACGGCCCGGCGTGGACAAACACCGGCGTCCCTTCCAGGGTCTGCATCAGGGTCGGCTTGATCGCGTCGCGCATCAGCACGGTCATTGCCCCGGCCACGCCGAGATCTTCAGCGCTGATCGGCTCGCCGCGCTTATTGGTGCCGATAACAATTTGGCCCAGGCGGCGGCGCATATCCGCCAGACTGGTGGTCAGCGCCAGGATGGCCATAATTTCGCTGGCGACCGTGATATCAAAGCCGGTGTCGCGCTCCATGCCTTTTTCTTCAGGGCCCTTGCCGATCGTGATCCCGCGCAGGAAGCGGTCGCTGGTATCGATCACCCGCCGCCAGGTGATCGAATCAGGGTCGATATCCAAGCGAACGAATCGGCTGCGCTCTTCGGCGGTCATCTGGTTTGGATCGGTTACGGTGATGCCGAGTTTTTTACAGCGGGCGATCATGTTTCGCGAGAAATGCCGTTTCCCCTCTTTATCAGCCGGGAAAAGGCGGTTAAAAAGCTGCTCATCGGTGGCGTCTTTTTCGTGCAGCATGCGCACATCGATCGCCGCGGCCATCAGGTTGTTAGCAGCGGTGATGGCGTGAATGTCGCCGGTCAGGTGCAGGTTGAAATCTTCCATCGGTACAACCTGGCTGTACCCCCCGCCCGCCGCTCCGCCTTTGATGCCGAAGGTCGGTCCCTGGCTGGGTTGGCGGATGGCCGTCATGACCGACTTGCCAAGATGAGCGCCAAGCGCCTGGCTGAGTCCCACGGTTGTGGTGGTCTTGCCCTCGCCAAGCGGCGTCGGGGTGATTGCAGTCACATCAATGTACTTCCCGTTCGGGACGTCCTTCAGCCGCTCGAGCACTTCCAGTTTTACTTTCGCTTTGTATGGACCATAGAATTCGATCTCTTCGGGCAGCAAGCCTAATTCCTCAGCCACCTGGGCGATTGGCTTCATCTTGCACGCCTGAGCGATTTCTATATCGGAAGGGACAGGCTCGACGCGATTTAAAGGCGTTGCTTGAAAGGCGCGCCTGACGGCGCCACCGCTCTTGGAACTCATCTCCACTCTCCTTTCTAGATTGGGACCTGACTGCTTGATCCCCCGCCAACGGAGGACGGCTGGTTTGTCTGGCTGTATAGGGACATCACGACTGAGACCCTGCCCGTCAGCATACACAAATATTATCAGACAAGAGGTTGCGAAAATCAAGCGAAACGATTGACTTTCCCGGAATGGTGGGAAATTCCCTCAGGCGGTCATTCGGGGATTTCTTGACTCGGAAGACCACATTCCCTATAATCAAAGTAAGGACGCTGCATAACCCCACCTTGAGGCCAAATCACCTTGCGGAATTCAATTAAGGGCCGTTCGTGCCGATCACGGGCGGTTCTTTGTTTCAAGAAAGGAGCGCAGCCATGATTCAGCTCAACCTGACCCAAAATGAAGTCGCGATCTTGACCCAGCTCCTCGAAAACTGCATCTCCGATCTGCGTATTGAAATTCGCGAGACAGATAATTACGAATATAAACAGATGTTAAAGCAGCGCAGAGAGGCGCTGAGCAAACTGTATCATGCAATTCTCAACGCCCGCGAGGAGATGCCTCTGGCGGAGTGAAATTCCAGTAGGGCGGGTGGGACTTGAACCCACAAGGTGTCGCCACCGGCGGATTTTAAGTCCGCTGCGTCTGCCTGTTCCGCCACCGCCCCGGGGATGTATTTATTTTATCCCAACCCATTAGCCCGTCAAGGCTCGCCTGCCCCTTTTACTTTTTCTTTATAAATTGACCTGATTTTATTGTACGTTTGCGCGCTTCGTGTTATAATCTGCCTCCGCGCCTGTAAAACCGAAGAGTATTTTGCTCTTATCGCTATTTTTGGAAGGAACGTATCCATGGAAGACCTGTTAAAATCAGTTGAAGCGCCTGTCAACCCGAATATTCCCGAGCTGCGCAGCGGCGACACGGTATCCGTCCATGTCAAGATTCGAGAAGGCAACCGCGAGCGCATCCAGGAATTCAAAGGCACCGTGCTGTACATTCACAATAACGGCAATAATTCCACCTTTACCGTCCGCCGGGTTGCAAGCAACGGCATCGGAGTTGAGCGCACCTTCCTGCTGCGCTCTCCGCGCATCGACAGGGTTGTTGTCGAACGCTCTAACAAGGTCAAACGCTCCCGGCTGTACTTCCTGCGCAACCGCACGGGTAAAAGCGCCCGCCTCAAGCAAAAATTCAACTAGCCGTTATTCGTTCCAGCGATCAGGAAGGGTGCAGCCGCGTTGACCGGCTGCGCCCTTTTTCCGTAGAATCCACCAGCGAGGAATTATGCCCACCCCATTGATTGGAATCACCGCCAGCCGCAGCCTCTCCACCTCCAACCTCGTGCTCAGCGCCGTCAACGAAGCTTATGTCCGGGCAATTCGGCGCGCCGGCGGGCTGCCGGTTGTGATTCCAGTTGGAACACCACCGGAAGAGCTGCCGCGCCTGCGCGACTCCCTCGCCGGCATTCTCCTCTCCGGCGGCGGCGATATCGACCCGAGACGATATTCCGGCCAACCCCACCCGCGGATACACGAGGTCGATGAAGCCCGCGATGACCTCGAAATTGAGCTCGTCCGACTGGCCGTTGCGACCGGCTGGCCCTTCCTCGGCATTTGCCGCGGGATCCAGGTGATCAATGTCGCCCTGGGAGGCAGCCTATATACCCATCTGGACGGGCAATTGCCCGGCGCGCTCCGCCACGACCTCTATCCGAACCTTCCCCGCGATCTGATCGCCCACCCGGTGAGCATTCAGTCTGGCAGCCTGCTCGCCAGGATCGTCGCCGGGAACGAGCTGGAGGTCAACAGTCTGCACCATCAGGGCATCGAAAAACCCGGCAGCGGCCTTGAGGTGCTGGCTACAGCGCCTGACGGGCTGGTCGAGGCAGTCCAGCTTAAGGACCACCCTTTTGGTCTGGGGGTGCAGTGGCACCCGGAATGGCTTCCCGGCAGCCCGGCGCACCAGGCAATCTTCACAGCTTTTGTGGAAGCAGCAGGATAAACCATGCAAAACCGCAGCAATCTTACCGTCGGTGTATTTGACTCGGGGGTTGGCGGCCTCTCGGTTCTGCGCGCAATCCACAGCCAGATGCCAGCCCAGCCGGTGATTTACTTTGCCGATCAGGGTCACGTTCCCTACGGACCCCGCTCATTGGAAGAGGTCCGCGCATTTTCGGCTGAAATCACCCGCTTTTTACTCGATCTTGGCGCTCAGGTGATCGTTGTCGCCTGCAACACCGCTTCAGCCGCAGCCTTACATGATCTCCGCGAGCGGTTCCCCGGCACGCCTTTCGTCGGCATGGAGCCGGCAGTGAAACCAGCCGCGGAGGGCACCCTCACCGGGCGGGTCGGCGTGCTTGCCACCCCGGCAACCTTTCAAGGGGAGCTGTACGCATCGCTGGTCGAGCGCTTCGCCAACGGTGTCGAACTGTATCAAGATGCCTGCCCCGGTTTGGTCACGGAGATCGAAGCCGGACGGCTTGACGGTCGCGAAACCCGCCGCATCCTCGAAACAGCCCTGCAGCCGATGCTTGCCGAGGGCGTTGATACCATCGTACTCGGCTGCACCCATTACCCCTTCGCCATCCCGTTGATCGAGGAGATTGTCGGTCCGCAGGTGCGGGTGATCGACCCCGCGCCCGCCGTCGCCCGCCAGCTCGGTCGGGTGCTTGCCAGCCGCGGCCTGCTGGCAGAAGGTCCTGCCCGCCAGGCGCGGTTCATTACCAGCGGAGATCCGCAGGCGTTCAGCGCCTCCCTGCGGCAGCTCCTCGGTCTTGAAGGCAAGATAGAAATCGCTGTCTGGGACGGTAACCGGCTCACTTTAGCGGCCCATTCGTGAGAACTTCCGCTCTTCTCTAGCCCTCTCCCGGTAATTCCGACAACCAGAAAAGGATCATATCCGGTCGAATTTTATCGGCCGGAATTTGATGCCTGCTTTCTGGTATACTTGTTGCGAGACAAGGAGCTCATTGCGGAAATGGCCCGAATCCAAATCGAGTTGGATCCCGTATCACACATCACCACCGATGCCATTGGAAAACCCGGGCAGCGGGTTTTTTACCTGCAGGGACGTCAGGGGGATCAGGTGGTTACTTTGCTGATCGAAAAAATTCAGGTCCAGACCATGGCTATCGGCGTCGAACATTTTCTCAGTGAGCTGAATAATCATTTTGATGGGCTGTCCCCGGCCTCGGAAGAATTTGATGAGAACCAGATGCACATCCATCCGCCGGTCGATCCGCTCTTTCGGGTGGGCGAGCTGGGGCTTGCCTACGACTCCGAGCGCGATCTGGCCTGCCTGATTGCCCACGAGATGCTCAGCGAAGAGCAGTCAGAAGACGAAGCCGGCGAGGTGCGCTTCTGGTGCACGCGCTCGCAGTTGCGTGCCATGTCCGCCTGGGGCAGCGTGGTGGTTAACCGCGGACGGCCAATTTGCCCGCAGTGCGGCGAGCCGATGGATCCGGAGGGACACTTCTGCCCGAAGAAGAACGGGCACAAGCATTGATGCCGTGAGCGCGCACGTCAGTTCAAAAACGATCCTGAACGCCCTGCTAAAGGGAGAGCTGACATTAACCGGTCGGTTCGTTCATGGGTCTAACTACACATTTCTGGCCGCAGTTTCCGGCGATGGGCAGGAGTACCCCGCGGTTTACAAGCCCTCGCAGGGCGAACAGCCTCTCTGGGATTTTCCCAAGAAGACGCTTGCCCGCCGCGAAGTGGCCGCTTTCCTGATCAGCGAGGTGCTGGGCTGGGAGCTGGTTCCCCCGACGGTATACCGGCTGGATGCGCCTCACGGACCTGGCTCGCTGCAGTTATTCATCGAGCATGACCCTAACTATCATTACTTCACATTTTCCGAGAAAGATCGCCAGCGGCTGCGCCCGGTGGCTCTCTTCGACCTGGTAGTCAATAACGCCGACCGGAAGGGCGGGCACATCCTCTTCGATGCTCAGGACCATCTCTGGTTGATCGATCACGGGCTGTGTTTTCACGTTGAGGATAAGCTGCGCACGGTTGTCTGGGATTTTGCCGGCGAACCGATCCCGGCAGAACTGACAGCCTCGCTCGAAAACCTGCTGCACGAGCTCGAAAGTCCGCAATCTGCGCTGATCCGGCTGCTGGGCAAATTGCTGGACAGAATTGAAATCAAAGCATTGATCAAACGCACCCGCCAGCTGCTGACCAGTTGCAAGTTTCCATTGCCGGAAGGGAATCGCCGGCCGTATCCCTGGCCTCCGGTATAGAGATTCTCATTCCATAGAGGAATATGATTAAGGGTTTTGGTTAAGAACCGCGAGCGCACGGAATGCCAAACCCCCAAACCACAGGAAAATGTTAAAATACACCACGAGATTTTTTCCCCACAAGGAGGGATCAATGCGACAAGTAGCGCTGGCGATGGTCGGATTTGGCAACGTCGGGCAGGCCTTTGCCCGCCTGCTCCTGCAAAAAGAAAGGGAGTTGGCTGAAAAATTCGGGCTGAACATCATCGTGACCGGGATCATCACCGGCCGCCATGGCGGCGCGATCTCCTCCGGCGGGATTAACCTGACCCGCGCGCTGGAAATCATCGGCCGCGGCCAGTCGCTGGATATCCTCTCCGAGCAGCCGGCCCCGGCCCGCACCACCGATTTCCTCTTCTCCAGTTCCGCCGAGGCGATGATCGAGACTTCTCCGGTCAACCACCTGACCGGTCAACCTGCGATCGACCACATCAAAGCCGCCATCGATAAAGGCATGCACGCCATCACTGCCAACAAAGGCCCGGTCGTCCACGCCTATCGCGAACTGACCGAAATGGCTGCCCGGCGGGGCAAGCGGTTCCTGTTCGAATCGGCCGTGATGGACGGCGCGCCGATCTTTTCCCTCTTCCGCGGGCCGCTCCCGGCCGTCGAGCTGGAAGGTTTTAAGGGGATTCTCAATTCCTGCACCAACTACATCCTCGGTTTGATGGCCGAAGGGAAGACCTTTGACGAAGCTGTCAAAATGGCCCAATCGATCGGCATTGCCGAGACCGATCC
Source organism: uncultured Anaerolinea sp. (assembly GCA_964564935.1). Lineage (GTDB taxonomy): Bacteria > Chloroflexota > Anaerolineae > Anaerolineales > Anaerolineaceae > Bellilinea. The sequence continues at coordinate 133,598 of CAZMCF010000004.1, forward strand.
CTCCGCGGATATCGATGGGTGGGACGCGGCGATCAAGGTCGCCGCTTTAGTAACCGTGTTGACCGGCATCCTCCTCAAGCCGCAGCAGGTCGAGCGTACCGGCATCCGCGAGATCACCCCGGAGATGATTGCTGAAGCCCATACCGCCGGTCAACGCTGGAAGCTGGTCTGCACCGCCCGGCGCAAGGGCGAGCAATTGCTTGAGGCTTCGGTCAAGCCGCAGCGAGTATCCCCCGACTCGCCTCTATACGCGATCAGCGGCACCAGCTCGTACGTCGAATTCAAGCTCGACGTGCTGCCGGGATTGGGCATCGTCGAAAACAATCCCGGTCCGGATACAACGGCTTACGGGTTGTTAGCCGATCTGCTCAATGCGCTGCGCGGCCAATAACCCGGGGCTGATCCTCGCCCAGCCAGCTTTAATAAGTGATCATGATCCGATCGGCCGACCTGAATCTGCGCCTGACAGCCGGGCGATCCATCTGATTTTCTGATGATGGAGGCGATGTGAGTTATCCCATATACCTCGCCCTCGGCACTAATCTCGGCGACCGCCTGGAAAATCTGCGCACGGCCGTGCGCGGACTGTTCCCCCGCGTGCCGGTCTGCCGTCTTTCTCCGGTGTACGAAACGCCCCCCTGGGGCTACCTGGCCCAGCCACCCTTTCTCAATATGGTCGTCGAAGTCCAAACCTCGCTGGCGCCGCGCGAACTGCTCGACACCTTGAAGGAACTGGAAACAAAACTCGGTCGAGAAAAAACCATCCAAAACGGTCCGCGCCTGATCGATCTGGACATCCTCTTTTACGAAAATCGGGTCTATCAGGACGAGGAGCTCACCATTCCGCACCCCCGTCTGCGCGGAAGAGCCTTTGCCTTAATGCCGATGGCCGATCTTTCTGCCAGTTTTATCCACCCTGTTTTCAAATTGAGAATTTCAGGGCTCCTCAAGGAATGCGATCCGCGGGAAATCCGCCTGTTTACCAGCGCCGAGGATTTCGCGGCAAGTCTAGGCAGTAAGCATTATCTCGTCCCGATCGAGGCGGCTCTGGCGCTGAAAGGAAATGAACAGGCCGCCCGCGCCTTTCACGCCCTGCCGCTCTCGCACCAGCGCGAACACATCCATTACATCCTCGAGGCGAAAAAAGCCGATACCCGCGCGCGGAGGGCAGCTAAAATGGTAACCGTTCTACTCGAAAGAGGTCCCGTCCAATGACCCGTTCAGCCCACCTCGATTTCGGCGGCCGCACGTATGTGATGGGGATCATCAACGTCACCACCGACAGCTTTTCTGGGGACGGTCTCCTGACCGCCGGGGACGCCGTCCAGGCAGCCCTCGAGCAGGCCCGCCGGTTCGCCGCGGAAGGAGCGGATATCCTCGATGTTGGCGGCGAGAGCACCCGCCCCGGCTCCCAACCGGTGAGTGCGGACGAAGAGCTCGAGCGCGTCCTGCCGGTGATCCGCGCCCTGGCCGCCGCTGACCTGGACGTCATCCTCTCCATTGACACCTACAAAGCCGTCGTAGCTGATGCGGCGGTCCAGGCAGGCGCGGACTGGATCAACGACGTCTGGGGGCTGCGCGCTGACCCGCTCCTTGCAGAGGTCGCCGCCCGGCGCCAGACCCCGCTGGTGTTGATGCACAATCGCAGCAAGCCTTCCAACGCTGAGCTGCGGGAACGGCTTGGCGGCCGTTACATCGGCATGCAGTATGAAGAGCTGATCGGCGATATCCAAAAAGAATTGATGGAGAGCGTCGAACTGGCCCGCCAGGCGGGCGTTGCCGATGAAGCCATCATCCTTGATCCCGGCATCGGCTTTGGAAAGACCGTCGAGCAGAACCTGGAGCTGCTTCGCCGTTTGAGCGAACTGAAATCGCTGGGCTTCCCGCTGCTGATTGGCCCATCGCGTAAATCATTCATCGGTTACACTCTCGACTTGCCGCCCGATCAACGCCTGGAGGGCACACTGGCAGCCTGCGTCCTGGGCATCCAGGCTGGCGCGGACATCCTCCGCGTCCACGACGTGCTGCCGGCAGTCCGCGCCGCGCGGATGGCCGACGCAATCCTGCGCGGCCGGTAAGGCGCGGTTTATTCGAATGTAAGAATCGACAAAAAGGGCGGTTTTCACCGCCCTTCCTCTATTTTTATTGATTC
>CAZMCF010000005.1:0-86 GCA_964564935.1 uncultured Anaerolinea sp.
AGGCAAGGGTCTGCAAAACCCTGATCACGGGTTCAAATCCCGTCGTCGCCTCAAGAAATCGTACATACCCCTCTGGGTGCAAGCAA
>CAZMCF010000005.1:186-132280 GCA_964564935.1 uncultured Anaerolinea sp.
CTGGATCACGGGTTTACCCCTGCGGGGTACAGGCAAATCCCGTCGTCGCCTCAAGAAATCGTACATACCCCTCTGGGTGCAAGCAACTGGATCACGGGTTTACCCCTGCGGGGTACAGGCAAATCCCGTCGTCGCCTCAAGGAAATGCACATATCCTTGTGGGTGCATGAATCTCGATCACGGGTTTACCCCTGCGGGGTACAGGCAAATCCCGTCGTCGCCTCAAATCCATCGGAACTGCTACAATATCAATATGGTAGCTCCTGTCTTTTCTCGCCTGACTCGCGCAGGTCAATTAGCATTCTTTGCGATGTATTTTCTTGTTCCCCGGCGAAGGCCGCTGCTGGCGAGCTTCAAGTTGACCTACCGCTGCAACCTGCGCTGCCAGCAGTGTCCCTTCATCGAGCTCAACGCTGCCGACCCCACCTTCGAGCAGGCCGCTTCCATTCTCGATAAGCTGCATGAGCGGGGCAGCCGCCTGCTGATTTTCGAGGGCGGCGAGCCGCTCCTCTGGCGCGACGGTAACCGCAGCGCGTGTGATCTGGTCGATTACGCCCGCCAGAAATTCTTCAGCGTGGGGATGACGACCAACGGCACCCTTCCCCTCGAGATACCAACCGATGTGCTCTGGGTCAGCATCGACGGTTTCGCCGAGACCCACAATCGGCTGCGCGGAGGCCAGGTCTTCGACCGGATCATCGACAACGTACGCCGTTCACTCCACCCGCGCCTGTACGCGCATGTCACGGTCAATGCAGTCAACGTCGGGGAGGTTCCTGCACTGCTGCGATTTCTTGATCCGCTATTCAAGGGCATGACCATTCAGTTTTACTATCCTTACAACCGGCGCGACGAACTATTTCTCGATTTCCCCCGACGAGCCGCCCTGCTGGATGAGGTCATCCGCCTGAAACACGAGGGAGTGAAGATACTCAACTCTGTTCCGGCTTTAGAGGCGCTCAAAGCAAACACCTGGCGCTGCCGCGACTGGCTGATTGACAACGCTGACCCGGACGGCCGGCTCAACCACGGCTGTTACCTCAAAGGCCGTGCGGATATCGACTGCGCCCGATGCGGCTTTTCCCCTCACACCGAAATTTCTCTGGCTTTCGGCGCTAACCTGCCTGCCGTCGCGGCTGGCCTGCGGATTTTTTTCTAGGGATCAAAATCGAGGGTCATTTTTGCTGTTCGAGAACCTCGGCGATGGTCGCATCCAGCTCGACCAGGATGTCTCCGATGTCCTCGGGTGACAGGTAACTCTGCATGGCCTGCTGGGCGGCATCCTCAAGGACAAAGCGCGCCACCCGCCAGCCGGCGATATGCGGAACCGGTTGAGCAAATGGGATCCAGGCGTTGACCGCAGCCCATTGAGGAATCTGGTTCATATCGTCTGCGGCGAGGCGGGCTGCTGAAATGCTGATCGGCAGGCCGCCGCCGGCGGCGAGCAGCCGCGCCTGGTTTTCTGCCAGGCTCATCCAGCACACGAACAACCAGCCTACCAGCTCGGCGGATTCAGAGGAGCGCAGCACTCCATAGGATAATCCGCTGACCACCAGTGTCGGGCGCGGGTGGCCCGGAAAGGGCAGAACAGTCCATTCGTCCTGGCTGGCGGCGCGGGTCTGTGCGCTGACCTGGATGGGCAGATCAAGCAGACTCGCGCTGTAGAAGAGAGCCTGGCGATTAGCGAAATAATCCTGTGGGGTCGGGTTGCGCGCCAGCCAGGCGCAGCCGTCGTCCAGCATCCCGCGCAGAAAGGTCAAAGCCTGCAACGATTGTGGTTGGTTGAAGACAAAGACAGGCGGGTCGCCCTGGACAACCGAATCGAGCTCGAATGACCTCAGCCAGCTATAGATGGTCAACCCATCCGTATCGAGGATCCAGCCGCCCATTCCGTCGTTGTCGGGTTCCCGGTCGCTGCGCAGGGCTTGAGCCGCGGCGCAGGCTTGCTCGCGAAAGTCGTCGGCTGTCTGCGGAGCGGTGGAAAAACCGAGCTCCCGCGCCCAGGTTTGATTGTAGACCAGCACCTGGGCGCTGCGCTGGACAGGGATGCCGGCCTGGCGGTCTTGGGATTGGTCCTGCAGCCAGAAGACCAGCGCGAATTCGGCTCGCTGCTGCTCGCTCAGGCCCCACTGCGGATCACTGACCAGAGAATCCAGTGGGAGAATGATCTGGTCGCGTTCGAGCCAGGTAAGCAGATGCTCGGAAGGCGCCGCAACGACCTGGGGCAAACTCTCTCCGCCGGTTATCGCCTGGTCAATCTCGCGGACCAGGGCCATGCTGCTGCCTGTCCGGTGGACAATCACGTGGATGCCCCATTCGTTGGTCTGATTGAATTGGTCAACCAGCAGGTCGATTTCTCTCGACATGCCGCCTGTCCACGGATGCCAGAAAAGAATTTGTAATCCTTTGAGCTGATCCAACGGGGTGGAATCATCCGCCGTTGAGGTCGGCTCAGGGGTGCTGCCGTTGGTCGGGTGGGGTGCTTCGGTCGGGGTTCCGCTGCCGGGGTCTGGCGCTTGAGTATCCAATCCAATAGGTCCAGGGATGGACTGGCAGGCAGCCAGGATCAGCGCGGCAGCCAGGGTAAACAGAAAAATACCCGAAGGAGTGCGGTCAATTCGTCGGCGAGTTGTCATTCTCCCAATTGTACATGCAGCCGCGATTTCCGCGAAGGCTGATCTGGTATCAGGGGATTCATGCGGTCAGTCTTCGCTTGCAGCTCATCCAGTGGTTTTTCTGTATCAGCCGTTCAGTTAAGATAGCAGCAGGCGGCGCTCAGACGCGCGAGTAACGCGCGATGAGCGGGTATCCGCGCCGGCTGGGAACCGACCCTGCGTCGCAGAACATCTTGACGCACAGATTGGTTTCTTCCTTACGCTCGGCTTCTTTAAAAGCTTCTCTGCTCGACCAAAAGGAAACGATCTGCCAGAGAGTGGGATCGTCCTCGTTTTGGATCAGCACTGATTCGATCAAGGCCTTGGGCGGTCGTTTACCGACCTGCTCAAAGGATTTCTTGAGGGGATCCCAGTTCTCATGGGCCACGTGTCCGGATAAGATCGTGACATACATGGTATCCTCCTCTCATTATTCTTAATTTGATTATACAGAATCCTACGGCATGTTGCACCTATGAACTGTCAGGTATAATTTCTATTGTATGAAACGCTTCGCGATCATTCTGCTGGTCTGCATCACATTGCTGGCGGCCTCCTGCCGTGCGCAAGATTCATCCACCGAACCCCAGGCGTCCACGTACATTCAAAACAAAGGATCGGATACGATCGTCAACCTGGCTTTGGCCTGGGCCGAGCGCTACCAGGAGTTCCACCCCGAGGTGCGCATCTCCGTCACTGGCGGCGGTTCTGGCACCGGGCTAACCGCGCTGATGAGCGGCACAGTAGACATCGCCAACGCCTCACGTCAGATCAAATCGGAAGAGATCAAAGCGGCGGAGGAAAACGGCATCGAACCGCAGGAATACGTGATCGCCCGCGATGCGATCGCCGTGATTGTCCACCCCGAAAACCCGATCAACCAGTTGACTCTGCCGCAAATCTCGGCTATTTACCGCGGCGAGATCAAGAACTGGAGCGAGTTGGGCGGCGAGGATCGCCCGATTGTCCGCCTTTCACGAGAAACCAACTCGGGCACCCACGTGTACTTCCTCGAGGAGGTTGTCCGCCTGGGGGATAAAGAGAATAAGGAGATCTTTTCAGCGGATACGCTGCTGCTGCCATCATCTGAGGGCATTATCGCTGAGGTAAGCTCCAACCCCAACGCGATCGGTTACGATGGGTTGGGCTACGTCACCCCTCACGTTAAGGTGCTGGCGGTGGCGCGCGATGCTGCCGGTCCTTATGTGCTGCCGTCGGTCGAGACGGTGAACTCAGGCGAATATCCCATCTCACGCGACCTTTACATGTACACCGCTCAGAACGTCTCTCCAGCGGTAATGGCATATTTGGATTGGATCTTTTCGCCCGAGGCGCAGGAGATCGTCAGCGAGCTGGGTTTTGTGCCGGTGGTAAAAACTGTAGCGGTGAAGTGAACATGAAGACCAGGCTCGCCAGTTCTGAACACGCCATCACCCTGATGATCCGCATCTCCGGTTATTCGTCGATCCTGTTTGTCGCCCTGATACTCTTTTTCCTTCTACGCGAAGGACTGCCGGCGTTCAGCGACGTCCCTCTTTCCAGTCTGCTCGGGACGCGCTGGTACCCGATCGAATCCTATTTTGGCATCCTGCCGCTGATCAGCGGCTCGCTCATCGTAACGATCGGGGCAATGCTGGTGGCGCTGCCATTCGGCGTCGGCACCGCGGTCTTCCTCTCCGAGGTCTCGCCGGCCTGGATCAAAAACATCCTCAAGCCGGTGATCGAAATTCTAGCCGGGCTGCCCTCGGTGGTGCTTGGCTTCCTCGGCATCCAGCTGGCTGCGCCATTTTTCCGCGTTTTTCTCAAATTACCAACCGGTCTGACCGCCTTCACCGGCGCGGTGCTGCTCGGCTTCATTGCCGTCCCCACCATTGTCTCGATCGCCGAGGACGCGCTCAACACCGTCCCGCCCGGCTACCGCCACGGCGCGCTGGCGATGGGCGCCACCCGCTGGCAGACAATCTGGGGGGTGACAGTCCCGGCAGCCCGCTCGGGCATCCTCACCGCGGTCATGCTGGGGGTGGGGCGGGCTATCGGCGAGACAATGGCGGTGATGATGGTCACCGGCAATGCGCCAGTGCTGCCGCACGGCCTGGACGCGCTCTTCCTGCCGGTGCGGACCATGACCGCCACCATCGCCTCGGAGATGGGCGAGGTGGCCACCGGCTCACCCCATTATGAAGTGCTGTTCCTGATCGGCATCGTCCTGTTTGTGATTTCTCTTGGCGTCAATATCGTCGCCTCGTCGCTCAGCCTGCGGGCAAAAAAGCGGGCTGAGCGCCTGTTGTCTTGATAAGGTTCCTTTCGTGATCGACCCATCCGCCCACATCCGCAAAGTCCGCCGCACTCAGTTCTGGGGCTTTAATTTGCTGCGCTTGATCGCTGCGCTGACAGCCCTGCCGGTGTTCGGGGTGATCATCTACATTCTGGTCAAGGGCGCTCCGGCGATCAGCTGGGAGTTCCTGACCGCCATGCCCAGCGACGGAATGCGCGCCGGGGGCATCCTGCCAGCGATCATCGGCACCCTGTACCTGACGATCGGCACGGCGGTGTTCAGCGTACCCCTCGGTGTGGCAGCCGGCATCTACATCGCCGAATACGCGCCCGATAACCGGGTAACCCGGTTGATCCGCATCGCGATCATCAACCTTGCCGGCATTCCATCGGTGGTCTACGGGCTGTTCGGGTTGGGGTTATTTGTCCTGTTTCTTGGATTTGGCACCAGCATCCTGTCCGCCTCGCTGACCCTGGCGATCATGACCCTGCCGGTGATCATCAGTACCACTGAGGAGGCGCTGCGCCAGGTACCGAGCGCCTTCCGGGTGGTGAGCACCTCGCTTGGCGGCACTCGCTGGCAAACCATCTGGCGGATCACTCTTCCGCAGGCCATGCCAGGGGTGATCACCGGGGTGATTCTCGGGCTGGAGCGGGCGGCGGGCGAGACAGCGCCGATCCTCTTCACCGGCGCGGCTTTCTTCCTTCCGCGCCTGCCGCAATCGCCCCTGGACGCGACCATGGCTTTGCCATATCACATCTTTGTCATCTCTACGTCGGTGCCGGGCATGCCCGTGCAGATCCAGTACGGCACGGTGCTGGTTCTGCTGGTCTTCGTGCTGGGCATGAACCTCATCGCCACTTTGATCCGCAACCGCGCGCGGGCGCGCAGACAATGGTGAGCGGCATGGAAAACAAGATTGTCGTCAGGAACCTCAACCTGCGCTACTCCGATGGGGTGGAGAGCCTGATCGATATCAACCTGGACATCGTCGCCAACGCGGTCAATGTGCTCTTTGGACCGGCGGGCGGGGGCAAGTCGACCCTGCTGCGCGCGCTCAACCGGCTGAACGACCTGGCGGACGTGGAACTCGCCTCAGGCGAGATCATCTTCAACGGGCAGAATATCCTTGACCCGAAAACGGACGTGATCGAACTGCGCCGCAAGGTCGGCATGGTCTTTTCCCGCCCGGTGCCGCTGCCGCTGTCGATCTACGAGAATGTAGCCTACGGGCTGAGATTGATGGGCGAGCGGCGCAAGAGCCGCCTGGATGAGGTCGTCGAACACGCCCTGCGCCAGGCGGTGGTCTGGGATGAGCTTTATGACCGGTTGAACGACCCGGCGACCGCCATCTCCGGCGGGCAGCAGCAGCGTCTGTGTCTGGCTCGGGTGCTGGCGCTCGAGCCGGAGGTGATCATGCTCGACGAGCCGACCTCCGCCCTCGACCCGGTTTCTACCGCCAAGATTGAGACCAGCCTGACCGACCTGAAGGAGCGTTACACGATCATCCTGGTGCCGCACAACGTGCAGCAAGCAGCCCGCACCGCCGATTACGCCGCGTTTTTCCTGCAGGGGCACCTGGTCGAATACGCGCCGGGCAAGGAGTTGTTCATCAACCCAAAGGTGAAGGAAACCCAGGATTACGTCACCGGGCGGTTTGGCTAAACGCTTGTCAAAAGGGGGGTGGGTCGGGTATAATTTTGGCGGTACGGGCGCGTAGCTCAGTCGGTTAGAGCGCACGGTTCACATCCGTGAGGTTCGGAGGTTCGAGCCCTCTCGCGCCCACTATTTATTTAACCAACAAGATGCAGTAGCGGCGCAGGGTTTCTGAGTGGTTTTATCCATAACAGGATCCCCTGCGCCCCAGACGCCGCGGTGTTCACACGGGCGCAGGGAGGGATTCGTAGGGGCGCAGGGTTTATGAATGGTATTATCCATATCAGGATCCCCTGCGCCCCAAATGCCGCGGTGTTCACATCGGCGCAGGGAGGGAATCGTAGAGGCACAGGGTTTATGAATGGTTTTATCCATATCAGGATGCCATGCGCCCATCTGGAAACCGGTGGTCAGGATTGTCAATTGGATTGAAACTACATCAGGCTATCCAGCATTCCATTGGCTCAAAGCAATTGTTATTTCAGAAATGGTTGAAAAACCGATCTTGCTGCCACTTTTGCGGATTTGTTTCAATGTAGTCGCAAATCGTTTGAAAATCCTGTTCATTGCGAATGACATGTTCATAATAATTTCGCTGCCAGATATGGGCCTGGTTCGTCAAGCCAATCGCGCGTATTCTCCAGGTTACTGAAGCTTTATAGGCGCGAACAACTGCGCCTAACGATCCAGGGAGGACTTGAAATTTACTATTACTGCACAATGGCCCAGCGAAGGGCGCAGGATCCCCCAACCCCTTATGGTTCATATCAGCAGAAATATAGATTATGCCGTGTACATGGTTTGGCATGACGACAAAAGTGGAGAAGTCCATGTGGCGGAACCGGATATTCAACCGTAACCATTCCTGATGTGCGACCTGGCCAACCTCGTTTAAGATCATTTCACCGTTTACGACTTTGCCAAAAAGGGATTTCTTTTCATATGTGCATATGGTGACAAAGTATGCACCTGGTTGTGTGTAATCATAATCAGGTAAACGAAGGGAGCAGCGGCGGTTATTTTTTTCATTGTGAGGCATGGGATCCGATTATGTATATTGTTTGGGGTATACATGCAATTATACAAAAACATCGGCGCAGGGGATGATGATTGACCGGCGTCAGGAGCCCAACCCTGCGCCGCTACAGGCATGTTGTGGATGTTGATTGCGAGCGCAGGGAGAGATTCGTAGGGGCGCAGGGTTTCTGAATGGTTTTATCCATATCAGGATGCCCTGCGCCCTAAATACCACGGTGTTCAAATCGGCGCAGGGGATAATGATCGACCGGCTTCAGGTGTCGAACCCTGCGCCGCTACGGGCGGGTTGTGGATTATGTTGATTGCGGGCGCAGGGAGAGATTCGTAGGGGCGCAGGGTTGCATGCATGAGCGTATCGGTAACCAGATCCCCTGCGCCTCAGACGCCGCGGTGTTCACATAGGCGCAGGGGATGATGATCAACCGGCGTCAGGGGTTCAACCCTGCGTCCCAAAGGCCGCGCTGTTCGCATGGGCGCAGGAGGGAAGAGATACCTGGAATGTAAACCCATATTTCCCTGCGTCCCTCCGGATGATCTGTTCAATTGCGGATCGCAGAGGTAGGAGGGTGAATGACCGGCGCCGGTCCGGCGGCGTTGGTCTTATTCCAGGGCAGCTAACCGTTTCTTCACCCGGTCGATAATCTCACCGATCTCTATACTTTCCAGGCGTTCGATGTCCTCCCTCTGTAGTAGTCCTTCCTCCAACCCCTCCATCCAGCGCTCGGCCTGCATCAGAAACGCCCCCGGCGTTTGCGGGTGCTGCCGGACGTAACTAAATAGTTCGCAGGCGGCCTGCTCCTCGTCCAGGGCAGCGAAGATGCTGGCTGCTCCTGCCAGCGCATACAGGAGGATCGGCAGCATCTGCTCCCGCCCGGATTGCTCCAGAGCAATAATTACGGACTGTTTGGCTTTCTGGATCTCTCCCAGCCCGAGGTAAGCGAAAATCAAACGGCAGTGCGTCAGGCAGATCACCCACTGGTGACCGATTTTCTCGCAGAATTGGCAGGCTTCCAGCCCGTATTCAACTGCCAGCTGATATTCTCCCAGCAGACCGGCACTCATGCACATGCGGCTGAGGGCAAAACCCTGACCGGCCGAGTTGTTGATTCGGTTGAAGATTGCCAGCGCATCGCGGTGAGCCTGCAGCGCCTGGGCGTGTTTGCCCATCCCATCTAACGCCAGCCCCATTTTGCTCAATCCAAATCCAATTCCCCAATGAGTGCCGAGCCGCTCAAAAAGCTCGAGGCTCTTCTTTAGGGTCAATATACCCTGTTCATACTCTCCGAGCAGGAAATATGTATGTCCTAGCCATAGCAGGCAGGTGTACCAGACCAAATGCCCGCATTCTCTTCCGACCAAGACCGCCTTTTCCAGCCATTCGCAAGATTCTTCGTATTCTCCGCGGAATGAGGCGTTCACGCCCAGGTTGTTCAGGCATTCTGTTAGCTCTTCCTTCATCCCAAGTTCTATAAGGCCCTTCATGCATTCCCTGGAAATCGCTTCGCTCTCTTCGATCTGGCCTAACTCGGTCAGAAAGAGGGCTTGGTGGACGCGGGATGCCAATACAACCGGGTCATTAGCAAGATCGGGGACACCGCGAGCCCCCAGCGCCTGACTGCGCAGGCGAGCGATATCGCGGAAGACATCTTTGCCTTCGTGCCAACCATGGCATACATAAAAATACATCAATGAGATCAGCGCCCGCCTGGTTTCACCTTCTTCCCAATGCTGGCAAGCCCAATCGATTGCCGCGCGTAGATTTTCGATCTCGGAGCGAGTCTCGTCTCTTGCCTGGATCATGCGAGTTCCCCAAAAATCCATTCCCCGCTCAAACAGCCGGTGGATATAGTAAATGCTGAAGCGAGAGTAAAGAGCCTCGCGATCCTCCTCTTCTGCCTGGTTCATTTTCTCAAGCGCGTACTGACGCAACAGGCTGTGCATATTGTAAGACCCCATGCCGGTTATCCACAGCAGGGATTTATCCCTCAGGGCTGAGAGCTGCGCCAGGCTCGCCCCGCAGACCTGCTCGGCCGCCTGGCGGGTAAACCCGCCGCGGAAGATAGCCAGCTGGCTGAATAACGCTTTTTGGTCGTCATCCAGCAATGCCCATGTGCTATCGAAGACCGCCCGCAGGCTGCGGTGTTTTTCCGGCACGTCGCGCTTCGAGGTAGCTAAAAAATCCAGCCCTTTTTCCATCTCTGCGGCGATCTCCGGCGGAGTGAGCATGGGGTGCCAGGCGGCGGCGAGCTCGATGCCCAACGGCATTCCTTCCACCATCTGGCAAATGCGGGAAACGGGTTCCTGATCCGCCTCCGCGAGTTGGAAATCCGCTTTGGCTTGCCGGGCGCGCATGCAGAACAGCTGTACTGCGTCAGATGGGCGGGGTTCGTTATGCTCACCGGCAAGATGGACAGGCAGACCGTCAAGCTGGATCACCCATTCGCCGTGCAAATCCAGTCGCTGGCGGGAGGTGACGATTAATTTGACTTTTGGGGCTGCTTCGAGGATCTCCGTGAGCAACCCCGCCCCATCGACCAGGTGTTCGAAGCTATCCATCACCAGCAAGGTAGACCGGTTGCGTAAAAAATCCAATAATTGGGTCTTCGGATCAAAGTCGGAGGCATAACCATCGATGCTGAATTGGAGTACCTTGGCGATCGCGGAGATCAGGTAGTTCGTGGCATGACAGGCTTCCAGGGGTACAAAATACTCACCGTCGGCAAATGAACGCCTGGCTTTACCTGCGGCCTGGAGCGCCAGGCGGGTCTTGCCGCACCCGCCCGGACCGACAAGGGTGATCAGGCGGCAGAAGGGATCTTTCAGCAAGCGGCCGATTTGCTCCAATTCTTTATCGCGACCCACGAAGCAGGTCTGCGCAGCGGGGAGGTTGTGCCCGGGTATCGCCGGCTCGGGAGGGGTCAATTTTTCGCCGCGCAAGATCTTCCCATGCAGGCGTTGGATTTCTTCCGCAGGTTCAGCTCCTAACTCCGCTGCGAATACCGCGCAGCAGCGCTGGTATTGAGCCAGGGCGGCTCCGCGTTGACCGTCGAGGGCAAGGAGCAGCATGCATCGCTCGTGCGCGCGTTCATCGAGCGGATCGAGCTCGAGGAGTCGTTGAAGGTAATTCACCCCGGCAGCAAAGTTGCCGTCATCCACGGCTGAATCGGCGGCGGCGTGCAGCGCTTTGAGGAACGGGCTGCGCGCGCGATCGGCTTCCCAGCGCACCCATTCTTCGAAGTCGGCGGCGTCGTGGAGGTGAAATCCCTGCAGAAAATCGCCCTGATAGATCTCCATTGCTCGTTCAGTCTGCCCGCTGGCAAGGTTCTCCTGTAAATCAGCCAGGTCGAGGTAGATTCGAGCCCCGGGCTTAATCCGCACGGTTTCGCGTGAGATCTCCAGGTAATCATCCAGGCGTCTGCGCAGGATGGTCAGCGCCACCCGCAGGCTGGTCGCGGCCTGGACCTGGGCGCATTCCGGCCAGAGCAGCGCGGCGAGCACATTCCGGTTATGCAAGCCCACTTCGACAGCCAGGTAGACCAGCAGTGCTTCTGCCTTACGCGAGCCCATATCCTGAACTGGTTGTCCGTTCAATCCCAGCGAGAAACCCCCCAGGGTCCTGATCTCTAACATATCGCCTCCCGGAAAGGAAGCAGGCCTTCAGGCTGGGCGTTGATATGCAGCGGACGGATGATTCAACCCGAAGCGAAGTTCAGTTGTGAAGGTCTGGCGTACTTAACGATTACTTAGCGATCTTAACACGGCTAATTCTTATTATACAGAAAAGCGGCTCTGATCATCACACGGAGTAATTGTAAATGGATAAAAACATGAATCCTATGGTTCAGTTTCAAATTCTGGTGGCGGTCTGGGCGTTGATCGGGGTCGCGATCGGTTTTGTAATGACCTGTGCGCTTTTCCTCATCCTGGAGACCAGGGAGAGGAAGAGGCCGGGTATCAATCTCAGGGATCTATAGAAAGGTGGAGGTGCAAAAATGAAATTCAAAACGATGATGATCATCAAAGCGGTTGTGTGCCTGGGTTTCGGACTCGCGCTGTTGTTTTTGCCGGATTTCTTGTACGGCATTTTTGGCGCGTCCCTGAACGATGGTGGACGTTTTGCCGCCCGGGAATATGCGGCGGCCATGTTTGGCATTCTGATGATCACCTGGTTCGGCCGCAATGCGCTCGAATCGGACCTGCGTCGGGCGGTGATCCTTGGTCTGACGCTATATGATGGCATTGGCGTGGTCATCTCGGTGATTGCTGTACTGGCTGGCGTGATGAGCGCCCTGGGCTGGCTGGTCGTTGTGCTGTACCTGTTCCTGGCAGTCGGGTTTGGCTACTTCCTGGTCAAGCCGCCCAAGCCGTAAACAACCCGATCCTTCAAAGAGAGTAAAATCCAATCAATGCATCAGTAGGGCAGGTCTTGTGCCCGCCCGACTTGCTGTCCAATTCTTCAGGAGCAATTATGACCGCCCAATGCCTGCTGGACGCCAAAAAAGCACTGGAAACGCTCGATCTGACAAAAGTTGCGAGCATTTACGCAATGGATTTTATCTTCGAGGACGTCCCGGCTGGCCAGAGGATAACCGACCGTGCCAGACTGGAGGGATATTTTACACGGCTCTTCAGTCTGCCAGGCGTGGAGTTCTCAGATATCTGCATCTACGATGGCGGAACCTTTGCTGCCCTCGAATGGACCTGGTCGGGCATCCATCGCATGACGGGTGAGGTTTACCACGTGCGCGGCGCGTCGGTGATCGAGCTGCGCGGGGGTAAAATCGCACGCGAAAGCATCTATTACGACCCGAGCCCGGCAGCGTAGGTTGGTGAAAGGAGATTGTAGGGTCGCAGGGTTGCGTGCATGAGCGTATCGGTAACCAGATCCCCTGCGCCCCAGACGCCGCGGTGTTCACATGGGCGCAGGGAGAGATTCGTAGGGGCGCAGGGATTCTGAATGGTTTTATCGATATCAGGATCCCCTGCGCCCCAAATGCCGCGGTATTTACATGGGCGCAGGGGATTATGATCGACCGGCGTCAGAGGATCCAACCCTGCGCCCCTACGGGCGTGTTGTGGGTGTTGCTTGCGGGCGCAGGGAGGGAATCGTAGAGGCGCAGGGTTCCTAAATGGTATTATCCATATCAGGATCCCCTGCGCCCCAAATGTCGCGGTGTTCAAATCGGGGCAGGGGATCCAACCCTGCGCCCCGCGGTAGTACGTCCCTCACGCCGGAAAGGCCAGGCGTTCCCTGCCGGCGGCGTCGCGCATGGTGTTCAACAGCAGCCGCTTGAGAATTTCGGTGAAGGATATACCGTACATATCCAGGATGACGGACAGGGCCACATCGAACTCCTTGGGACCGAAAGCCGGGTTGCAGTTGGTGTCGATGAAGAAATAGCGCCCCGACTGATCCAGACGGATGTCAAACTTGCCGTAGTCGTACATGTTGGTCACCTCGAAGGTCTTTTTGACGTATTCGCGCAGCACCGGGTCGCTGTATTTATGGTAATGGAAGCTGGCTGAGCTCGGCGCCAGCCATTGATCGGCGAAGGTGGTGTAGATATAGCGCTGCTCCGGCTTGGTGAAGACCTTTTCGGCCATGTAGACTTTCTTATTTTTTCCCTCGAGTATGATCGCGGTGATCTCGCGCCCGACGATGAATTCCTCCACCAGGACGGGCTGCTTATAGGTGGCGATCAGGTAGCGCAGGCGCTCGCGCAGGTGCCTTTCGTTTTCCGAGACGGCGTCCTCGGTGATCTCGACCGCGCCGTGGACGGCGTTCAGCTTGGAGATGAGCGGAAAGCGCAGGGTGGGGTCGAGCCGGTCGGTCGGCTTGTTAAACAGCTGGTAGTGCGGCACCGGCACGCCGTTCTGCTGGAGCAGCTTCTTGACCAGGAACTTGTTGGTGTCCAACGAGAGGCCGAGCACGTCGGCGCCGGTGTAGGGGATGTCGAGCAGCTCGAGCACTCCGGGGATGGTCGAGGAGAGGCTCTCGACGCCTTTGACCGAATCGACCAGGTTGATGACCATCTCCGGGCGGTCGCGGTAGAGCAGGGCGGGCAGCTCGGCGCTGCCGGGGTAGAGATAAACCGTGAGGCCGAGCGATTCAAGGTACATGCCGATCACCGCGGCGTCGCCGTCGGCGCCCTTTTCGGTGATGTATTGCGCCTCGGTGGGAAAATCCTCCCGCCGCGCGTCGCTGAAGACGATGCCGACCCGTTTGGGCAGCTCGTCGCCGTTGCCGTTGCCGCCTGTTGACCGCGCCATGCTCCCTCCCGTCTGTGGTGTTGCCCCTGGGAGAATTGTACCAAACTTATTCAAGAGCCTTTTATGGAAAATAAATCATGAATCTGGCTAGATCAATTGCGTTCGTATTTGGTTTGGAGCATCTATCCGATCTGCAAATGGTGCTAAAGAGGCTCGAAGAAATATTAATAAATTTCTCTGATTTTGAAGGCTTGTGACAAGTTATAATAAGATACTGATAATCGCCAGTTCCCGCAGTTCCCGATTTCAGTTCAATCTCATATTCCATAACCAGCGCACCAGGCGGGGTTCAGGAAGTAGTTGGTTGGACCAGCTTTGTTAAGGATTCGTTCATTTACTATGAGGATTTTATCCATGCCCCGAATTTACCGGTATCTTTTTTTTTACATCCTCCCCGCTCTGCTGATTGCCGTCAGCCTGCTGGCAGCCTCCGCGTCTGCGCTGGCCGATTTTCAGGCGCTCGAGGCCGGGCTGAATCCCGCGGGCGATGCGTACGAGATTAACGTAGACGCCGGTGGACTGTTATGGATCAGCGATTACAGCGCCGGCGAGGTCTGGAGGGTTGACCCGGCGGCCGGGAGTTACAAGGTCTATCCAGTTGGCGGCAGCCCCAGCGATGCCCGCCGTGCCGGTAATTATATATTCTGGGTGGACGGCAACCAAATCAGCCGGCTGGAGGTGAATACCAACCAGTACCAGACCTGGACCGTGAACGACGCCTCCGAATTATTTAGCACCGCCGTCGACGGGAACGGCCGCCTCTGGTCGGTGGATTTCGTCACCGCCTACCTCTATCGCCTCGATCCGGATCCGGTTGATCCTCTGACCGATAAAAACCTGTGTAAATACACCCTTCCAGACAGTGGGATGATGAGCAATTATCTCCTTTGGTTTAGCCAGGAAGGCGAAGAATATCTTTGGTTTAGCGACGATTTGAACCACCGCCTGCTGCGCTATAACATCACGGATGATCGATTGGAATGGTGGCAGGATGCAGCTTGGATCGGATCCGTTCAAGGCCTGGCGCTCGACTCGCAGAGCCGTCTCTGGTATGCAGACCTGATCAAAGACGCGTTGGGAAGGCTGGATATCCAATCAGGCGTCCTCAGGCGGTATGTCCTGCCAGTAGGTCACACGCCCAACATGATTGCTTTACAGGGGGATTGGATCTGGTTCACAGAAAATGACCTTCCCCGCCTGGGCGTCCTGGATCCCGTCACTGCCGTTTATGAATCCAGAGACATATCCACGAGTTATGGGCAGGGAGCGTTCGGAACTACCTGCGTCAAAGCACCACCGGCTGGTCCATATACCCTGCCGGTGTCTCAGGAGATAAATCTTGACCTGAATCAAACTCAATATCCGGCCATTCAGGAGTCGGCTGGCTGGTATATCTACCAGATGCCCAAGGGAGCTCAAAGCTACGGAATCAGCCTGGTAGATGGAAAAGCCTGGGTAGTGGACAACGGGCGGCAAAAACTGGTGCAAACCTGGCTCCAGGCCACCCTGCGCGCCTGTAAAAAGTGGGATATGGATCACGATGCAGGCACTACAGGGGACCAGTACCCGATACATGGCTGGCGGATGGATTTGTTCAAAGACGGCTCGCCTGATCCAGTCGATTCCAAACTCACCGGGGCGGACGGCTGCGCGCAGTGGGACGGGCTGGAGCTGCCGGCGACCTATGAGGTCCGGGAAGAAACCCGCTCGGATTGGGAGTTGATTGCCTCAACCGGATGCGCTCCAACGGCGATCACCCTGCCGGGCACTTACGCCTGCACGTTCGTCAACTGGACTGAAGTCAGCCGCGTTTTTCTGCCAATGGTGCGGCGTTAGTCCGGGGGATGCGCGCAACTTCCGACTGTGATCATCGTTATATGTTGTATCAAATCTCTGCGTTGGAGATATAGCTGTGACGAATCAAGACCGACGGGCATTGTACCTGCGCTGGCTGGCGGCCAACGCCTTCGGCGAGCTGTTCGGGCTGGGGTTGAGCCTGACCGCCCTGGCGCTCTACCTCAGCCGCGCCGGAGATGCGCGAGGAATGGGGGCGGTTTTACTTTCCTTTCTGGTCGCGGTTGCCAGCGGCGTTTTCGAGGCGACCGTGGTCGGGCTGGCGCAGTTCTGGGCGATGAAGCCCTGGTTCCCGGCGCTGAGGCGGCGCGCCTGGTGGCTGGGCACGCTGGTCGGGGCGCTGCTGGCTTACGTGCTTGGCTACCTGCCCTCGACCCTGATGGACATGGGGGCGGCGTCAGGCCAGTCCGCGCCGGTGGAAGAACCAGCCCAATGGATTGTCCTGCTCCTGGCGGCCGGGCTGGGACTGGTCGCCGGGGCGGTGCTTTCCTTTGCCCAGTGGCTGGCTCTGCGCAGGGCAGCCCGCGGAACGGGCGTCTGGATCCCGGCCAACATGCTCGCCTGGACCTTTGCCATGCCGCTCATCTTCTGGGGCATCGACCTGGCCCAGAAAGTCCAGCCGCTTTATCTGACTGCGCTGATCATGGCCGGGGTGCTGCTGCTGGCGGGCGCGGTCGCCGGCGGGGCGCACGGGCTGTTCCTGGTGCGCATCGCGGCCAGGAACCGGACCGGTTGACCGATTCCTTCTCCCGCTGAGAAAAAAACAGGGCTGATTTTTCCCTACATTTTCAACAATCGGATACAATCAATAGGGCAGGTCACGGATCTTCCCAACAGCGCGGAGAGCCTGACCTGTTTCTTTAAAACCAAAACTCATCACGCTTCACCACTCTGCCTGATTAAGGAGCGTCCATGACTCTGTTTGCTTATCCGATCGAATATACCGAGGAAGACGCCAGCCTGGTACGGGGGACATTAAAGCTGGATGATGCGTTCGAATACCGGTTGAATACGCATGGCAGCGGATATTACCGGCCGGGGAAGATCATCCTGGAAGGCGGCGCCGAGCTCGACCTGGCGCTGTATCACAACGACGCCACTGCCCGGTTCATGTACCTGCGCGACGGGCGGATCGACGCCGATCTGCTCCAACTGGTCGGGCTTGGCGCGGAGGAGATCGCCAAAATCAAGGCGCTGCGCCTGCCGGGGCAGCTCTGCCTGGGCGCCGAGCGAGCCATGCTGATCGGCAGGGCAATCCGCGGGGTGCTGGGCGCCCCGAACCTTCGCCAGGCCATCGCCCGCCAACGCCAGGAAAACATCGCCATCTTCCCAATCGCCCGCGAGGGGCTCAAGTATCAGGTCGCCGAGGCGCTCTTCGAAAACCACGGCTTCTACTGCGACGAGATCATCCTGGACGCGCACCACGTTTTCGACCAGACTGTGCCGATGTACAGCCGCAAGGTCGAGATGACCCTCTTCAAGGACAAAGACCTCGACCAGCAGCAGCACGAAAACATCACCACCGCCTTCATCGCCGACAGTATCGCCAGCGGGCTGGTAATGCGCGAGGTAATCGAACAGGTCTACCGGCGCTTCCACCACATCCAGCAGGTGGAGGTCATCTCGCCCTTCGCGACCATCCGCGGGCTGTGCCGGATCGCCCGGCGGGAAACCATGCGGCACATCCCGGTGCGGGTGCACTCCTTCGAGACGCTGCTTAACGCCCTGCCGCCGGATTACTACTACTCGGCCCACATCAACCTGCCGGAGCTGCACATCCGACCGGATTTGGAACAGGAATACCGCGCCTGGTGGGGGCAGGACAGCCGGGGCAACTGGATAGCCGATACGGCCTGCGCTGGCTACGGCTGGAGCGAGGTGTTCTTCTCGCCGCGCAAGCAGATCGAGATGATCAACGCCGAGCTGGGCGCGCGCCACGGTTTGACCATCGCCGACATCGTCAGACGCAACATCGCCGCTGTTTCGTGATCCTCAGGGATGAAGCCTCCGCAAGCCGCCCTGCTGGCGCTGACCGCCATCCTCATCTGGAGCACCCTGGCGCTGGCTGGCGCCGGGCTGCAGCAGATCCCGCCCTTCCTCCTGCTGGGGACGGCCTTCACCACCAGCGGCACTTACGCGTTGATCCGCTGGCGGGCCTGGCGGGCGCCGCTCAAGGTCTTTGCGGTGGGGGTGGCGGGGATCTTCGGCTATCATTTCCTCTATTTCCGCGCCTTCGCCCATGCCCCGGCGATCGAGGTCAACCTGATCAATTACCTCTGGCCGCTGTTGATCGTGGTCCTCTCGCCGCTGGTGCTGCCGGGCTGCCGCCTGGGTCTGCGGCACGTACTCGGCGCGCTGCTCGGTCTGACGGGCGCGGCGCTGATCGCCACCGGCGGGCAGTTCAGCCTGCAGGCGCGTTATCTGAACGGTTACCTGCTGGCCGCCGCCACCGCGCTGACCTGGGCGCTCTATTCGCTGCTGACCAAGCGCCTGCCGCGCTTTTCGACCGAGACCGTGGGGGCGTTCTGCCTGATCTCCGGCCTGCTGGCCTGGGGCGTGTACTTCCTCGCCGGCGGCTCGCCGGCGGAGATCGCCGGCCTGGAAGCCGAAAACTGGCTTGCTCTGATCCTGGTCGGGCTTGGGCCGATGGGCGCGGCGTTCTACCTCTGGGACGCCGCCCTCAAGCGCGGCGACCCGCGCGCGATTGGCGCCCTGGCCTATTTGACACCGCTGCTTTCCACCCTCGATCTGATCCTCTTCGGCGGGCAGCGCCTGAGCTGGGTGAGCACCGCGGCGATGGCGCTGATCGTCTGCGGGGCGGCGGTCGGCTCTCTGGGGGAGCGAAGCCAGGCTGCCGCCGGGGCTGCTGAATAAAGAGGACGGCTCTGGTATAATACCGCCATTATTCGGAGGTGCGCATGTCAGACGAGCCCAGAAAAAATATCGAGCAGAGCGACCTGTACCGCATCCGCCACTCGCTGGCCCACATCATGGCCCAGGCGGTGCTCGAGATGTTCCCCGAGGCCAAGTACACCATCGGCCCGCCGGTGGAAAACGGCTTTTACTACGACTTCGACCTGCCGCGCACGCTGACCCCCGAGGATTTGGAAAAAATCGAAAAGCGCATGCGCCAGATCATTGCCGGGCGGCATCCCTTCGTCCGCAGGGTGGTCAGCGCCGACGAGGCGATGAAGATCTTCAAGGACCAGCCCTATAAGCTCGAGCTGATCCGCGACCTGGAGAAGGGCGAGACCGACGAGCACGGCAACCCGCTCGACGAGAAGCCGGAAATCTCGATCTACACCCACGACACCTTCGTGGATCTCTGCCGCGGGCCGCACGTCGAGAACACCGCCCAGATCAACCCCTCGGCTTTCAAGCTGATGAGCGTCGCCGGGGCTTACTGGCGCGGCGACGAGCACAACCCGATGCTTCAGCGCATTTACGGCACCGGCTGGCGTACCAAGGACGAGCTGACCCAGTACCTGCAGATGCTCGAGGAAGCCAAAAAGCGCGACCACCGCAAACTGGGCAGGGAACTGGAGATTTACTTCTACGACGACGAGGTCGGCCCGGGACTGCCGCTGTGGATGCCGCGCGGCGGCGTGATCATCGAGGAGATCGAAAGATTGGCCAAAGAGATGGAAGATCAGGCCGGCTACGTGCGGGTGCGCACTCCGCACCTGACCAAAGAGGACCTTTTCATCCGCTCGGGGCACCTGCCGTATTATGCCGAGAGCATGTACCCGCCGATGGAGCTGGAGGGCGTGCGCTACTACGTCAAGCCGATGAACTGCCCGATGCATCACAAGATCTTCGCCGCCAAGCCGCGCAGCTACCGCGATCTGCCTCTGCGCCTGGCAGAGTACGGCACCTGCTACCGTTACGAGAAGAGCGGCGAGCTGTTCGGGCTGATGCGGGTGCGCTCGATGCAGATGAACGACGCGCACATCTACTGCGCGGAGGAGCAGTTCGAGCAGGAGTTCATGGCGGTCATCGACCTCTATCACAAGTATTTCGATCTCTTCGGGATCGACAAATACATCATGCGCCTGAGCACCTATCACAGGCGCGGGCTGGGCAAGAAGTACGTCGATAACGAGCGCCTCTGGCTGAAGACCGAGGAGATGGTCCGCAGGGCGATGGAGAACGGCGGCGTGCCCTATGTAGAGGCGCCAGACGAGGCGGCTTTCTACGGGCCGAAAATAGACGTTCAGATCTGGAGCGCGGTCGGGCGCGAGTTCACCCTGGCGACCAACCAGGTTGACTTTGCCGTGCCGGAGCGCTTCAACCTGACCTTCGTCAACAGCAACGGCGAGGACGAGACCCCGCTGTGCATCCACCGCGCGCCGCTCAGCACCCACGAGCGGATGATCGGCTTCCTGCTCGAGCATTACGCCGGAAACTTCCCGGTCTGGCTCTCGCCGGACCAGGTGCGGGTCATCCCGATCACCGACGCGCACAACGATTACGCCGAGCAGCTCGCCCGGCGGATGAAAACCGCCGGCATCCGCGCCGAGGCGGACCTTGGGGCAGACCGGATGAACGCCAAGATCCGCAGCGCGCAGCTGCTGAAGATCCCCTACATGGCGGTGGTCGGCGACCAGGAAATGAGCGCCGGGACACTCTCGCTGCGCAGGCGCGACGGATCGCGCCAGAACGACCTGCCGGTGGAGGAGTTCATCGCCCAGGTGGTCGAGCGGATCAAGACGAGGTCGAAAGAGTTGTAATCGGCGGAGGACCGCTCCCTTCCCGTTTCAGCATGGGGTTGAGGGGGGCGCTGCCAGCCTTATAAGGGTACCGTCATTTCGACGAGCGGCACTCACTGTGCGGGTGCCCCCCACTTTGTGGGGGCAAGTGCGCGAGGAGAAATCTTCACGCGTGGCAGGATTCCTCGCTGCGCTCGGAATAACAATGGGATTCAACAATCGCTAAATCTCTCTCATCCCCAGCCCTTTCTCTCGCCGCTTCAGGGAAAAACAGGGCTGCTTTCTTGAGGGGTGATCTCCCGGCCAGTCGTGAGATCACTTCGGCCCAAAAACGAGGCCTCGCAAAGACACTGGGGGCGTCGCTGCGAGCACAGCGAAGCAGTCTCCCGGCCAGTCGTGAGATCTCTTCGGCCCAAAAACGGGGCCTCGCCAAGATACCGAAATCGTGTTCCTTGCAATTTAGATAACTCTCTTGGCTTGACGCTCGATTTTGGGTATGCTAGAGTAGCAGCAGCCTGGTGGAGTCGGCTTTGCGAACGTCAGCAGGCTGGCGGCTGGCTTAATCCTGGCAGGATGATTGCAACTCACCCGGAAAACCGGTAATTAATTCTAAGGAGTACAGCTTTGACCAAATCGAGAACTCAACTCATGGTGGACCGCCTGCGCGCTCTGCAGGCTTCCTCGCCGGACATTGAGGCTTCCGCCATTGTCAGCGTGGATGGATTGACCATTGCTTCAGCGCTGCCGCAGGGGGTGGAAGAGGACCGCGTTTCGGCCATGTCGGCGGCCATGCTCTCGCTCGGCGAGCGGATCGCCAGCGAGCTGGGCCGCGGGACGCTCGAGCAGGTCTACATCAAGGGCGAAACCGGCTATGTGGTCTTGATGTCGGTCGGGGAAGAGGCTGTACTGACCGCCCTGGCCCGCGAGCAGGCCAAACTCGGGCTGATTTTCCTGGACATGCGCCGGGCAACGGAAGATCTGAGCAAACTGATCTAGGTCTGGCCCATGTTATCCATCCCTAAGAGCGGTAAATACTACCCGAATAAATTCGGGCGGATGACCCTCCTGGCGCTCGAGGACGTGATGGGCCGCAACGGCGTCAACGCGATCCTCAACCTGGCCAACCTGCCGGAGTGGATCAACCATCTCCCTCCGGATAACCTGGAGAAGCAATTCGATTTCGCCGATTACTCGGCGATCAACGGCGCCCTCGAAGTGCTTTACGGCGTGCGCGGAGGACGCGGGCTGGCCGAGCGGGTCGGCCGGGCGACCTTCAACGAGATCTGGCGCAGCTTCGCCGCCCTGACCGGCGTGGCCGGCCTGGCGGAGCAAAAGCTGCCGCTGATTGACAAGCTGCGCGCCGGATTGCCGGCGATCGCGCGCATATTCAGCCAGACCAGCGACCAGCGCTGCACGGTCGCCGAGCAAGACGATCAGTTCGTGTTTACCATCCATGCGTGCCCGGTCTGCTGGGGCCGCCGGGCTGAGAAGCCCGACTGCTACCTGGCGGTGGGCCTGCTCAAAGCCGGGCTGAAATGGATTTCGGGCGGGCGGGAGTTCAGCGTCAGCGAAACGCGCTGCGCAGCGGTTGGCGACCCGGTCTGTGAGTTCATCATCCCCATTGAACCGCTGCGGTAACAACGCGGCAGTTTGGCCGTTTACTGGTAAATCGGTTGATTCGGAGCGATGGCAGCCTGGAGTATAATAGCGGTGGAATTCAGCCGATGGACGGTTTCCCCATCATCTCAAGACAACATTGCGCAGGTGGTTGTTGAACATCATCGTCGTGATCCCCACGTATAACGAAGCTGAAAATCTACCCAGGCTGGCCGAGGCCCTGTTCGCCCTGCCGCTGCCCGACCTCTCGCTGCTGGTCGTGGACGATAACAGCCCGGACGGGACCGGGCAGATCGCCGAGGATCTCAACCGACAATACGGCGGGCGAGTGCACGTGATGCACCGCTCGGGCAAGCTTGGGCTGGGCAGCGCTTACATCCAGGGCTTCGGCCGCGCATTGACGCTCGGCGCGGAGGCAATCGCCCAGATGGACGCGGATTTCTCCCACCAGCCGGAGAAACTGGTCGAGATGGCCGCGGCCCTGGAAGGAGTCGACGCGGTGATCGGTTCGCGCTACGTGCCCGGCGGCAGGTTGGACGAGCGCTGGCCGTTCTGGCGCAAGGCGCTCTCGGGCTTCGGCAATTTCTATGCGCGGACGATCCTCAACCTGCCGGTGCGGGATGCGACCGGCGGCTTCCGTCTCTGGCGGCGGGAGACGCTCCAGCGCATGCCGCTCGAGCGGGTCAAGTCCAACGGCTACGTCTTCCAGGTGGAGATGGCCTACCTCGCCAGCCTGCTCGGTCTGCGCTTCAGGGAGATCCCGATCTACTTCGCCGACCGGCGCTGGGGGAAATCGAAGATGTCCTTCCGCATCCAGGTCGAGGCGGCTTTTCGTGTCTGGCTTCTGCCCGGCTTTTACACCGATCTGCGGCGGAAACGCAGCATAGCAGCGTAGAGAATCAAGATCCCAGGGGGTGATCAAATCTTCAAGAAAATCCATACGCCGCATCAGTTTTTGCATGTCCGCTTGTTTCCCGCTGCGTCTGGTTGTATAGTATGATCGTGCGCACCTCGATCATGTGGCCGTGCGAGGATTTAAGCAGGAAGGAGTAAGTACGACCATGAAGATCACCATCGAATTAACCGATGACCAATTGGCGATGCTGGAGCGGGCGCTAGCCTCGCCGCGCTTTAAAACCCGCGAGGAACTGGCCCAGGCCTGGCTGGAGCTGGCGGCCGGAGCCTGGCTGGGCTGGCTTTCCGGCGAGAAGCGTTACAACTCGCTGACCGAGCAGTTCACTGACTGGATCGAGCAAATCTACGCCCGGCTGCTGCCCGAGACCGAAGCGCCCAGCGCCGAGCGGCTGTTCAATTCGTTCAACGTGCCCTACGGGCAAGCCCAGTATATTGCCCGGGTGCTCAACAACCGCGCCCTGGCCCGCTGGCGCGAGCACGCCCTCGAGCAGCTTAAAGCCGCCCTGCTGGAGCGCAAGGACGAGGTCTATGCCTGGATCACAGAGGAGCGCGAGACGGCGGTGGTCGAGCTGGTGCTGTTCAAGCCCGCGGCGATCGAGCTGGAGATCATCGTCGAGAATCTGTTCCGCGACTCGCCCGGCGAGGTGGACATCCCGCGCTCGTCCGGCACGCGCAACCTGACCGCGGTGCGTATCACCGCCCGGACCTTCGAGAAGGTGTGCGAAATGCTCAATGTATAAGGAGGGAGCATGGAGGGGACATCTGCTGGCGCCGACGCCCTGTCTGTCATTGGTTTCTTTCTGACCCTGGCCGGGCTGCTCGGATCGTTCTTCTACATTCATCTGAGCGACTGGCTGCGCGAGGTGCTCGCCCTGGAGACCAAATGGCGGATCAACGCGGTGGGGGATGAGCCCGACCAGCGCGCCGCCCGGCGCGAGTGCCGCTACGAGGTCGAGCAGGCGGCCAACTGAACCACCCTGCTGACCAGCCTGGTGGTGACCGCTTTCGTCATTTTCATATTTTTCCTGGCGTTAAACCTCTGGCGCGCGCAGCCGGAAAAAACCGCCGTATGGACCTACATCGGCTGGGCGGGCGGCGGGTTTATGGTCATCTACATAGGCATGACCGGATATCTGCTGATCCGCGGCTACGTCAAAGCCCGGCGGCTCTACTCCACCGTGCGGGCGTATTTCGAGCGCAAGAAAAAGGGCTAAGCGCCCTCTCTGGGGGTTATTTCTTCCAAAAACTCGCTGGTCAGGCGCGACCATTCTTCCAGGCTGAGCGTCTCTGCCCGGCGCATGGGGTCGATCCCGGATCTCGCCAGCAGGCTGGCAGCCTGCTGTGGAGAGATGGCCAGCCCGGCTGAGAGGGCGTTGCGCAGCGTTTTGCGCTTCTGGCTGAAGCCCGCCTTGGCTAGGCGGAAGAACGCATCCAGTTGTCCGGCGGGGATGCGCGGCTGCGGGTAAATATCCACCCGCAGGGTGGTCGAGTCGACCTTCGGCGGGGGGTAAAACGCGCCGGCGGGGATACGCAGCACCGGGCGCGGCTCGCCGTAGACCTGCACGCTGAGCGAGAGCAGGCTGTGCTCGCCCGGTCCGGCGCAAATCCGCTCGGCGACCTCGCGCTGGACAGTCAACGCCAGCCGGGAAGGCCTGACCTTCGCCTCGAGCAGGTGGCGCAGGATGGCTGAGGTGATGTAATAGGGGATGTTAGCCACCGCCAGGTATCCCGGCGGCAGTTCCAACGCGAAGGGATCCAGCGCGAGGATGTCGCCGTGGAGGATGCGAACGTTCTTCGCGCCCACCAGCACGCTCTGGAGGATGGGGATCAGATTCTGGTCGAGCTCCACCGCCACCACCCGGGCTGCGGCGCGGGCCAGGTGGCGGGTCAGGCTGCCCAGCCCGGCTCCGATCTCCAGTACGCAGGCGTCCGGCGGCACTTCCGCGGAGGCGACCAGCTTTTTCAGCGTCCCGTCGTCGATCAGAAAATTCTGCCCCAGCCCCTTTTTGGGCGTAAGGCCGTGAGTGCGCAGCAGACCGGGGACGTCGAGCGGCGGAAGATCTAAGGCAGGATCCATGGGATGCTCGCCGGGATCGGGGTAAGGAAATACATGGTTACAGTCGAATGCCAGGAGACGAAATCGTCGTCGCTGTAGCCCAGGTCGACCCAGTAGCGGCCGGGGATGCCCCCGCCTGTATCGGCGATGACGGCGATGCCGTAGCCGGGGATGTAAACCCGCTGGCCAACCATCCAGGAATACCAGGCGCGGGTCACCGCGACGATGCCCTGGCGGAGGGGCAGTCCGCTGGCGGTGGTCGAATTGCAATAGTTGGATACCCCCAGGCGGCAGGGAGAGTAAGAAGTAGCGTAGACATTGACCGCCCGCCAGTATTCCAGCGTTCCGTATGGCGTGTCGATTGTGTTGACCACCGGCTGGGTGCCGTAGCCGATCACCTGATCCTTTGGCTCTTTGGCGGTCCACTGGTCTTCTTCAGTACGCTCGACTTCGACTCCATCCTCATAGCGGACCCGCTGGCGGGCGACCTGTACGCCGAATTCGCCCGGGGTGACGATGCTGCGCCTGTCCAGCTCAGTGTTGGCATCCGGCTGGTAGACGTTTTTAAAGGGAAGCGGTTTTTGCTGGAGGATCACTTCTTCTTTGACACGCACCACCCGGATTGTCCGGTCGGCGGGCAGGGGAGCGCTCTCGGCCGGCTGGCTGTAATCCAGACCCTGCAGACTGACGCTGGCCTCGCTCAATACCTCCGCTACGTTATCGGCGGAACTGGGCAGGCTGATTTCCTGCCCGGCCGCCTGAATCCGAACCGGCTCGGCGCGAGTGATCTTCGCCTCCAGCGGACCGGTTAATGGCGTTTCGAGGGGAAGCGAGATGCGGTCAGCAGCGCCCAGGCTGAGACCTGCCTCCCACAACGCCTGCCCGAGGGTGGCGGCGCTGGAATTGACCGTCTGGCTGTCGCCATTTTCGCTGATCGTGATCTGGACTGCCCGGTGAAGCTGGAGCAGGATATGACCGCTGTAAGCCAGCTCGTCTTCTTCGTCCACAGGCAGCCCGTTAAGGGTCAATCGGTCGTGCGGACCGAGGGTCACGCCGGCCTCGGCTAGGAGGTCGACCGGGCGGCGTTGAGGCGAGTGCAACTCGTGCGTTTCACCGGCGGGTTCCTCCAGGATGGTCACTCTCTGAGCCTGGTCGAGGAGGATGGTCATGCCGGGCATCAGCCAGGCGGAGGCGGATGGGTCGAGCCGATCCTCCGGGTTGAGCCGCAGGCCAGCCTGGCGCAGCGCGCTGCCGACATTCAACGCCTGCACGCGAAGGTCCTGACTTTGCCCGTTGACCACCAGGGTCACCGGGCGGGGAAGGACAAGAAAGAGGATGAGGAAAGCCAGCAGGACGACGCCGGCGGCAATCCAGGTGATTTTTCTGGACATAGCAGGCTTGATTCTAACAGAGATTTTGCCGATAAAAAAACACCCCCCAGGGGGTGTTGGAGTGCCGAGAGCCAGAATCGAACTGGCGACACCGCAATTTTCAGTCGCGTGCTCTACCAACTGAGCTATCTCGGCTTGAAAAGCGAGGTGATTTTACCTGCATGCAGGCGGAATGTCAAGCAAATCTGCGCGCAGGCACAGGCTGCCTGTGGCGGAGTATGAATGGATAGAATAGTTTACAACTTCTTAATAAAAATGAAAACTATTTGACTTTTGTTTTCCAATTTACTACACTTAACCTGGCTGGAATTCGCGCCACACATCCTCTATAGACCTGATGCCAGTCAGGAAATCATTTTTATAACAAGACCGAAAAATGACGTTGATGTGATCCTGACCGGCTTGTGGAGACGCAATGTTACCTGGCCCTTTTGAAGCACCGGTCATCCCTTTACCCACCTACATCCCGCCGCTGATCATGTGGCTGCTGATCCTTGCCTCGGCAGTCGGAATTTTTATTGCCTTTTTCCGGGTATTCGTTGTCGAGCCGGATGAACGGGTCAGCGCGTTCCTGGTTTTCTTACTGGCGCTGGTTGTGGTCTTCCTTGCCTACCTCGTTCTCATGAACGGCCCTGAGATCGTTCTCTGGGTGAGGAGAGGTTTCAGGCGTTAATCTCCCCGCTTTTTCGTATATTTTATTCCTCTTCAGCGCCGGTGTTATTGGCTGCATCACCATATGCCAGGAGCAGGGCGAACTGGCTGATAGCCTCGTAAGCTTCCTCTAACTGGCTTTGCAGAGTCAGATCGCGGACGAAATCAGGCTCTCCCAGGCGCTTAAGCAGGGGTTGTGGAATTTCTGGGGGAGATACTTTCACCGAGAACTGCTGTAATTCGCGGCCAATCTGCCAGTAGTGATCCAGGGTATCTTCAAGGCGCGGACCGTCCTCCGGTGAGATGTGCGGCGGCAGGCGGCGCGGCTGCTGGGTCTCTACTGCTTTACCGGCCCGGCGCAGGCGTAAACCAGTCAGAATCTGCTCCTGAGTGCGGCCGCGCATGCGGAATAGCAGGAAGGGATCTTCATCGAAGCGCTCAGCCAGGATGTAATGGGTGGCGGCGACGTGTTTGCAGGGATTGGCCTTGTCCGGGCAGGTGCAGTCGGTCATCAGGTCGTGGCTGGTCTGCGGGAAGAGGCTGACCCCGGCTACCTCGAAGGCTTCCTCGATTTCGACCGGCATTTCCCCGGCCAGCAGTTTGGCCGCGAAGATAGCCTGATCGGCGAGCACATCCATGACCCTGTTCCACTGGCGCATGGTCAATTGGGCCAGGCGGATGCTGACCTTATAAGGACGCGGACGCGATCCCTGAACCAGAGCCAGTACTCCCTCGCGAGTCTCCTCGATCGAAATCACCTGGCCTTCGCGGGCGTAGTACTGTCCGCGCATCAGCCGCGGACCTGACACGACCTTTTCCATCGCTGCAATCCAACGGCGCGACCACCAATTGCGGCCGAAATCGCCAAATGCGCTGTGGGCTTTGATCCCGTTTGGGGTTCTTCGCGGGTTCATGCCCCAGCCGCCGTTCCCGTTTTCATTGCGGAAGTCGTTCATGGTTTATCCTCAGCGGCGCAGCGCGACCAGTTCGCGCAGCTCGTCGGTAGTGAGCTCGGTGACCCAGTCGTCGCCGGCGCCGATCACCGCCTCTACCAGGCCTTTCTTCGACTCGATCATCTCGTCGATTCGTTCTTCGAGCGTACCGACCGTGATCAGCTTGTGCACCTGCACGTTTTGCTGCTGGCCAATGCGGTAGGTCCGGTCAGTCGCCTGGTCCTCTACTGCCGGGTTCCACCAGCGGTCGAAGTGGAAAACGTGGCTGGCCCGCGTCAGGTTCAAGCCCAGGCCGCCAGCCTTCAGCGAGAGGATGAAAATTGGCGGGGCTTTATCCTCTTCCTGGAAGCGGCGCACCATCTGATCACGCACGCGCGGCGGGGTGCCGCCGTGCAGGTAGTATACCGGGCAGCCGAGCATCTGTGGCAGGTACGCGCTCAACAGGTGACCCATTTCGGCGTACTGGGTGAATACCAGCGCCCGGTCGCCCTCGGAGAGGATTTCTTCGAGCATCTCTTCCAGGCGGTTGAGCTTGCCCGAGCGGCCGTTGGATGAGGCCAGGATATCCTCGCGGCTTGGCGGCTGCTTGAGATAATGGGCTGGATGGTTGCAGATTTGCTTGAGGTGGGTAAGCATCGCCAGCACAAGCCCGCGCCGGGTAATTCCGCCGCTTTCAGCCACCTTCTTGAGTGAATCCTGGACGATGGCTTCGTACAGGGTGGCCTGCTCTTCGCTGAGGGTGCAATATTCTTTGGTTTCGATCTTCTCCGGCAGATCCTGAATCACCCGCGGATCGGTCTTCATCCGGCGCAGGATAAAAGGTCCGACCATTTGGCGCAGCCGGGTGGTGGCTTCCTGATCGCCGAATCGCTCGATGGGGATGGCGTATTCGCGGCGGAACTGTTCCAGCGGCCCAAGGTAACCAGGGTTGAGGAATTGCATGATCGACCAGAGCTCAGTCAGGCGGTTTTCTACCGGCGTGCCCGTCAGCGCCAGGCGGAAGTCGGCTTTCAAGCTGCGGGCAGCCTGCGACTGTTTGGCGGCAGGATTCTTGATATTCTGGGCCTCGTCCAGGATGATTCCATACCAGTTGACTGCCTGGAAGGTTTCCTGGTCCATCCGCACCAGGGCATAGCTGGTCAGCACCAGGTCAGCGTCGCTGACTGCTGCGGTGAAGTCTTTATTGCGCAGTCGGTCAGGCCCCTGGTGGATCAGGGTCTTGATATCGGGCGCGAAGCGTCTTGTTTCCCTCTCCCAGTTGGTTACGACGGAGGTTGGGCAGACCAGCAGCACCGGCCCGGGCAGCTTGCCAAGCGACTCTTTTTCATGCAGCAGCAGGGCCAGAGCCTGGATGGTCTTGCCCAGGCCCATGTCGTCCGCCAGGCAGGCGCCCAGTCCCCAGTTGCGGAAGAAGGCCAGCCAGGAAAAGCCGAAGCGCTGGTAAGGACGTAAGGTCCCCTTCAGCGACGCCGGCTGAGGCAGCTCGACCATGCGCTGATTGTCGGATAGGCGGTCGAGCCATTCCGATATCCAGCCCTCAGCCTGGACCTCGTCGAGAGGCAGACCGTGCGCTGTCTGCCCGCCGAGAGCCAGTTGAGCGACTTCGAGCAGGCCCATCTCGCCGGAGTGCTGTTGTTTCTCCCAGAACTGGATCGCCGCTTCGACCTGTTCTTTGTCCAGTTGAACCCACTGACCGCGGATCTGAACCAGCGGAGTTTTCATTGCAACCAGCGATTCGAATTCCTCGCGGGTCAGGGTTGTATCGCCAAGCGACATCTCCCATTCGAAGTGGACCAGGGTGTGCAGGCCGATTTTGCCGCCAACCGGCAGGGGGGCGGTTTTTCCACCGCGCGGCCGGAGGCGGATGCGGACGCCCAGCCGGGCGCCGCGCTGGTTCCACCAGGGCGGGGCGAGGATTGCAAAGCCAGCCTGTTCAAGCAGCGGAGCGGCTTCGCGAAGGAAGGTGTATGCCGATTGGGTATCCAGATTTAGCCCGGTTGGTTGGCGGGCAGCCAGGCTGGTCAGGATCGGCGAGAACAGCCGTGCGGCGAACCCCAGACCGGCCAGAAGCATATCGTGCGGATGTTCTTCCCGGCGGAAGAAGGCCGCCATCTCCTCGCGTGGACGGGACCACAAATCCTCAGCCGGGATGAGCAGGCTCGGATCGCTGCGGGATTGGAGCATATACTCCAGCAGCCAGTTTGAATCTTTTCCCGGCTCGGCCTGCGAATCCGGAGCATGCAGGCGGAAGGCAATCCGGTAGTAGTCATCGCCGGCGGCGGTCAGGTTGCGCAGCCAGGCGCGCAGGCTGCTGTGCAGCGACTGAAGCTGCCCGGCGGAGGCTTTAACCCGCGGGTCGGGGCTGAAGAGCGCCGACAGCCAGATGTCGAGGATGTTGCCTTTTTCGGGCAGCAGGATCGGCGCGCGGCTGCGCCCCCAGGTGCGGGCCAGGGCGTCGCACATGACCTTGAGGAAGGAATCGACCAGGTCGCGAGGGGAGCGGATCGACTGGTGGATCAGCTTGCCTGTGGAGGTGCGCACGGCCATCTCAGCCCGGCAGATGGACGGCATGCTCTTTTCGAGCAGGGCAAGCCGCGGGCCATCTTTGGGGCTGTCGAGAACCGGCAGCCAGCGGGCGATGTATTGGTCGGGCAACTGCCCGTTCCCCGAAACCAGCACCAGCGTGGGCAGAATTTTTTGCTCCGCCAGCACCTCGAGCACCAGACTGCACACGCTCTGCCAGTAGCGCGCGTCTTGTCCGAGGACAAATCCGCTGGCGATCGATTCGACCGGCAGGTTGGCCAGCACGGAAAAAGCCTTGCCGGCCGGCAGCCACAGGCCGCGCACGAGCCAGGCGGTCAGGTGCGGGGTGGAAACGTCGTCCAGCTCCCACTCCGGGGTAAGGTCGGAAGAGGGGAGAGGGGCGTCGTTGGTCGAGGGCAGGCGCAGGCGTACTGCGCCAAGCTGGGCGCTGTCTAGAGGAGTGCCGGAGCCGATTTGCAGGCGAATCGTATCCGGTTCCAGGCAGAAGGGGTGATCCCGGATCTGCGTCTTTTTGAATTGCTGCGGGCGGCCGCGCGGCGGGGGCGGTGGTCCTTGCGGACTTTCAGCCCAGAACAGAATGCCACCCGGATCAGCCGGGCGCCGCGGCGGCTGCCAATGTGTATGTAATACCCACATGATTTGTCAGATCAAAACCCTATCAATGTAGTTCCAGTTTATGGTTCCTGGGGTTGAACAGTACGGTGAAGGATAATATCTTTCATCAGGCCGCGAAAAAGCGGAACTGTCCTTGTCAGCCGGTTATTGCAGGCTAAACTGCCGGCGGGCGCCGGAAGCACGACCTTCGAAACGGTTCTGGTCGGGTACTGTTAAATGACGACTGATAATAAATCGCGATAATCACTGACCCTTTCTTGCACCGCCCGGTGAGTGTTGATCCACCCGATTATTCTCCACGCATGGGCGCTGCAAGGATGTTTTTATTATATCCTATCTTTGAAAAATGCAAGGTTAATTGGTATATGTTTTCCAAAGAGCGGCGAGAGTAGCGCCGCGATTCTGCGGCGCGCACCTCGCCGTTTAGAAATGCCAAGTGTAATTATCAATAAGAGGTCAGCCCGTCGAACGCAGCCTGGCGCCCAGGACCTGTTCCAATCGCCGGATGATCCTTCCGCGGATTTGCGCCGCCTCGCTGGCCGTCAGGGTATGATCCATCGCCTGGTAGGTCAGAGCGTAAGCCAGGCTCTTCTTGCCGGCGCCGATCTGCTCGCCGCGGTAGATATCGAACAAGCGCAGCCCGGCCAACAGCTTGCCTCCACCCTGGCGGATGACCGCCTCCACTTCGGCGGCAGGGACGGTTTCATCTACGATCACGGCGATGTCCTCCAGCACGGGCGGGAAAACCGGCACATTTTCGGTCGTGAAGAAGCGCCTGTATTTGGTCAACATCGCGCTCAACTCGAATTCCGCCGCCAGGACCGGCGGGGCGAGGAAATCGAAATTCTGTTTGACCATCGGATGTATTTCACCGAAAACGCCTAGAATCTGTCCATCGACAAGCACCTCGGCGCATTTACCGGGATGGAAAGACGGATGTTCAGCCGGACGGTACTCGGCTGGAGCGAGGTGGAGGTCGGCCAACATCTCCTCCAGAACACCCTTCAGGTCGTAGAAATCCATCCGGGCGGTTTCCTGGCGGTCCCAGGTGGGCGGCAGGCGCAGGCCGGTCATGGCAATCGCCAGACGGATGGGCTCATCCGGCAGAGTCTGCCCCTCTTTGAGCAGAAAAACCGGCCCGATTTCGAAGAGCGCCAGGCGGTCGCGCAGGCGGGCGTTTTTCTCCAATGCAGCCAGGACCGAAGCCAGCAGGCTGCGGCGCATCACTGCCCGATCGGGGCTGAGGGGATTGACCACGCGCAGGTATTCGGCCTGCTCGGAAGACCCGCCGGCCGCCAGAATGCGGGCTTCCTTCTCAGGCGACGTCAGGCGGTAGTTGACCACCTCCTGGAGGCCCAGCCGGACCAGCACAGACCGGACGTGAGTTTCCAGTTCGTATGCCAGATCGGTGCGGGCGGGCGGCAGCTCGTCGCTCAAGAAGGTCGCCGGGATGCGGTTATAACCGTAGATGCGGGCGACTTCCTCCGTCAGGTCAGCGGCTCCGGTGATGCCCTCGCCGATATCCATGCGATGCGGAGGGGTTTTGGCGAATACCGTGTCGCCCTCTACTCGGCAGGTGAATTCCAGCCTGGTCAGCAAATTGGCGACTTCATCGGCAGAGATATGGATGCCAAGCAGGCGGCGGATTTCTCTCTCGCTGATGGCTACCTCGGGATCTTTGACCGGCTGTGGGTACGCGTCCACCAGGCCGGCAGCGATTTGCCCCCCGCTCCAGGCGGCAATATAGTCCAGGCAGAGCTGGACTCCCTGCTCGGCCAGGGCTGGATGTACCCCGCGCGAGAAACGGTAGCCAGCCTCGGAGGTGAGCTTTTGGGCTATCAGCGTCCGGCGGGTGTTGATGAAATTCCAGCTCGCTCCCTCCAGGAGCACCCTGCGGGTCTCCCCGGTTACTTCGCTCTCCAAACCGCCCATCACGCCTGCCAGCGATAGAGGCCCGGCCGTATCGCAGACCAGGACGGTGAAATCGTCCAGTTTACGCTCGACTCCGTCCAGGGTGGTCAGCGTTTCGCCCGGACGTGCGGCGCGGGTGGAGATCACCGGCGGCTGCCCGCCCGCGCGCCGAACCAGCACGTCATAATCGAAGGCATGCAGCGGCTCGCCGAGCTCGAGCATGGCGTAGTTGGTCGCATCCACAATCGAATTGATCGGGCGCATGCCGGCCAGGCGCAGACGGCGCTGCACCCAGTAGGGGCTCGGCCGAGGAGTAACTCCCTCCACCAGACCGAGCACGAAGCGCGGATTCAGGCTAGGATCGCTGATTTCGATGGCAACCCGCCCGGCGATCGGAGCTCCGTTGCGCGCCAGGCGCGGCTGCGGCTTGCGCAGCGGTTTGCCCAGTGCTGCGGCCAGCTCGCGGGCCACCCCGATCACGTTGGCGTTGCGGGCCATATTCGGCAGGATGCTGATCTCGAATACCGCATCACCCATGTAATCAACCAGCGGCATGCCAGTTGGGGCGTCGTCATCGAGGATCATGATGCCTTCGTGCTCGTCCGAGATGCCCAGTTCTTTCTCAGAACAGACCATCGAGAAGGATTCAACCCCGCGGATTTTGGTGCGCTTCAGAGTGGTCAGCACGTAACCGGACTGGTGGCCATCGTAGATGGTCGCGCCCTCGCGGGCGTAGGCAACCTTGATCGGCCTGGGCAGCGGTCCGGCGCCTTTATATTCAAACAGGTTGGGCGCGCCGGTGAGCACGATGATCTCTCCGCTGCCGTCGTTCAACCGGCAGAGAACCAGCCGGTCGGCGTTGGGATGCGGCATGACCTCATCGATCTGGGCAACAACGATCTTATCGCGCTGCCAGGACAGGCCGCTCACTGCGATTTCCCGCTTCTGTTCCGGGGCGCCTTCGTACGGGTCGGGCAGGCCAACCAGGTGTACCCCTTCGACTTCCATGCCGAGCATGGAGAGCAGCCTGGCAATTTCGAGCAGCGGCAGGTCGAGATCGACGTAATCTTTCAACCAGGAAAGTGGGATGTTCATCTTTCGTCCTCTTTAGAATTGTTCCAGGAAACGGATGTCGTTAGCCCAGAAATAGCGGATATCAGCGATGTGATATTTCAGCATGGCAATCCGCTCAG
The DNA here is from genome assembly GCA_964564935.1 of uncultured Anaerolinea sp. Taxonomy (GTDB): domain Bacteria; phylum Chloroflexota; class Anaerolineae; order Anaerolineales; family Anaerolineaceae; genus Bellilinea. The sequence goes on from CAZMCF010000005.1 coordinate 34,489, forward strand.
GACCCAGACCGGCGGCAAACCCGGAGAAGACCGCCGGATCGTACCCGCCGTTTTGCAGCACTACCGGATGAACCATGCCGCAGCCGCCAATCTCCAGCCAGCCGCTGTCCTTACAGACGTTGCAGCCTTTTCCAGCGCACAGGAAGCATTCGATGTCGAACTCGGCGCTTGGTTCAGTGAACGGGAAGTAGGAGGGGCGCATCCGCGTGCGCACCTGCTCGCCGAACATCCGCCGCGCGAAGCCGATCAGGGTACCCTTCAGGTCGCCGAAGGTGATGCCGCGCCCGACTGCAAGCAGTTCGATCTGGTTGAATTGGGCTTCGTGGCTGGCGTCGGTCTGCTCGTAGCGGTAGGCCATGCCCGGCAGGCTGACCCTAATCGGGTTGGGGTGCATCTCCCGCATGGCGCGAATTTGTCCCGGCGAGGTATGCGTGCGCAGGACAACGCCCGGGCGTGAGGTGTGGAAAGTATCCCACATGTCGCGGGCCGGGTGGTAGGCCGGGATGTTGAGCAGTTCGAAGTTGAGCTCGTCGGTTTCCACTTCGGGCGAGCGATAGATCTGGAAACCCATCTCCTGGAAGATGGCGCATGCTTCGTTCAGCGCCTGGGTGGAGGGGTGCAGCCGGCCGAGCGCGGGCCGGCGGCCCGGCAGGGTCACGTCCAGGCGCTCGGTCAACAGCTTACGCTCCAGTTCGCGCGCGCGGATTTGCGCCGCGCGTTCTTCCAGGGCAGTTTCCAGGGCAGTCTTTACCTGGTTGGCTTTCTGCCCAACCAGCGGGCGCTGCTCTTTGGGAACTGTCCCCAGGCGGGTAAAGACGAGCATGACCGGAGCGCTGCGCCCCAGGTGAGCGATCCGCCATGCCTGCAGGCCGTTTTCGTCCTGGACGGCGGCCAGCGCTTCGATAGCGTTCCGTTGGATGTCGTCCAGCTCATCAAGTAGGTTGATCTGTTCGGTCATTCTACCTCCCAAAAAGAAATCCCGTCCCTCGAAAGGGACGGGAGAAATTCCCGCGGTACCACCCAGGTTGGCTGCAATAGCGCAGCCCGCTCGCCCCAACGGCCGGAACATTCCCGGCGATTGGCCTGCCCGTTAACGCTGGCATTGCGGCTCAGACTACTGGCGCGGCTTTGCGCGCGTTCCCCTGAGCGGCTCGGGAGGGAACTTCGGCCGGTTTCCTGCGGGCTGGGGTTTCAGTCTCTGCCCCTGCCTCCCTGGCGTATTTCGCCGGCTTACTTTCCTCCGTCACAGCCGATTAGGATGAAAGATGACCCTATTATCCATAAAGGGAGGGGAAATGTCAAGATCACGTCAAGACCCAATCTCCAGGGTCTAGTTGATTCAAATCTCCCTGCGTGGTAAACTTACTTCGCGAAAGGGTCATCGTCAACGTCCATAAGGATAAACAACCAGCAATGCCTGTCATCTACCCATTCACCGCTATAGTCGGCCAGGAACGCATGAAGCGTGCCCTGGTATTGAACGCAGTCGATCCGCGCATCGGCGGGGTGCTGATTCGCGGCGAGCGCGGAACAGCCAAATCCACCGCGGCCCGCGCCCTGGCAGCGCTCCTGCCGCACGTGCGGGTGGTCGCGGACTGCCGCTTTGGCTGCGACCCGGAGAAGCCGGTGAGCTGGTGCACCGAATGCCGCGAGCGGGCTGCCAACGGCGAGCAGCTGCCGGTAACCACCCGCTCGACGCCGTTCGTCAACCTGCCTATCTCAGCCACGGAAGATCGGGTAGTCGGCACGCTGGATATCGAGAAAGCCATCCAGAAGGGCGAGCGCCATTTCGAGGCCGGCGTGCTGGCGGCGGCCAACCGCGGACTGCTCTACATCGACGAGGTCAACCTGCTCGACGATCATGTGGTGGATGTGCTCCTCGATTCGGCTGCGATGGGCATGAACATCATCGAGCGCGAAGGGATCTCTTTCAGCCATCCAGCCCGCTTTATTCTGGTCGGTACGATGAATCCGGAAGAGGGAGATCTCCGTCCGCAGCTGCTCGACCGGTTTGCCCTCTCGGTGGATATTTACGGCATCCGCGATGCCCGCGAACGGGTGCTGATCATGGAAAGAAACCTGGCTTTCGAGGCCAATCCGGAAAAATTTCGAGAGGAGTTCCTCAGCAAGGAGCAGGAACTCTCCCGTCAGATCGAACGCGCGCGGACGATCATTGATCAGGTCGGCTACACCAGCCGCGACTTGCTGGCGATCGCCCAATTGACCGCCTCCCTGAACGTCGACGGCCACCGCGCCGACCTGGTGATCCTCAAGGCCGCCCGGGCTCAGGCTGCCTTCGAGGGCCGAACCGCAATCAGCGGACGGGATATTGCTTTGGCCGCCGAGCTGGCCCTGCCGCACCGCATCCGCCGGGGACCCTTCCAACAGGAAGAGATCACCATGGAGGAGCTGCAGGATCGCATCGAGCAGCTCCAGGGCGCCAGTTCAACCGGCGAGCAGCGCGAGACCGCGCCTTCCGGCGAAGAGGAAACCACGGCTCAAAAAAAAACGTAACTGACGCCCGGGAAGAGCAGCAAGCCATCTCGCAGGGGACGCCAGAGCCGGCCAAAGATTCGGTCTTTGACCAGACACAGGCGCAGTGGTGGAGCGGGGGAGAGAAGGTTAAGGTCAGCCAGCCGTTTGATCCACGCCGGCTGGACACTCCGCTGGACAAGATGGTCCGCCGTTTCGCCGGGCGCCGTTCACGCACGCATACAGAGCGCAAGCGCGGGCGCTACATTCAGGCCCGCCCCTCGGTTGGTAAGATCGATGACCTGGCCTTCGACGCCACCATCCGCGCCGCGGCGCCATTCCAGCGCCAGCGCGCCGAGGACCGCAAGCGGGTCGCATTCGCAGTCCACCGCAGCGATTATATGCGCAAGGTGCGCGTCCGCCGGGCTGCCAACCTGATTCTCTTTCTGGTCGATGCTTCCTGGTCAATGGCTGTGGCCGAGCGGATGCAGGCGACCAAGGGGGCGATCTTTTCGCTGCTGACCGACGCCTATCAGCGCCGCGACCGGGTTGGATTGATTGTGTTTCAGAAAGACCGGGCAACGATGGTTCTCCCTCCGACCAACTCGGTGCTCCTGGCCCAGCGGGCGCTGGCGGATATCCCGGTCGGCGGTAAAACGCCCCTCTCGGCCGGGCTGAAGCTGGCGCACGAGGTGATCCTGCGCGAAAAACAGCTCCACCCGGACGTGATGCCGCTGCTGATCGTTCTGACAGATGGCGCCGGCAACGTCTCCATGGGTCATCTGCCTCCTCAAGAAGAGGCTTACCGCCTGGCATCCCGAATTGCGGAGGATCATATCCATTCGGTGGTGATCAACATGGAGCATACGGCATTCGATCAAGGGCTGGCTCAGGCGCTGGCGGATAACCTGGAAGGTCCTTGCCTGTCGTTGACCGAGCTGAAGGCGGAAAACCTGTACTTTGCCGTGCGTCAGGAAATGCGCTCGGCGCAGATGCCCAGGGAGGAGACCTTCCGCACGGGCGGGTGACTTGCCAGACAATCTGCCTCGTGATATGATCAAAATCTATGCGGAGGGTCTTTGATGGCATTCCTGGCTGAGCGGCGCAGAAGGATTCGCACCATTCTGATCATCATTACGCTGGCTACACTGCCCTGTTACTGCCTGGGGCTGGTCATTATGCAGATCGGGCGGGCGGCCAACCAGCCGACTGAAACCCCAACCCTGACCCTGACGGATACCCCCGCACTGGTCACTTTCACCCCGACCGTTACCGAAACCCTCTTTTTACTGCCCACGCACACGATCACACAGACGCCGACGATCAGCCTGACCCCCACGGCGACCTTCACCTTGTTCGTTCCGCCTACCCGAACACCCACGCCGACCGGAACGGTTACCCCCACCCAGCCGCTGCCAAGCGAAACGCCAACCCCAACCCCGACTGAACTCCCACCGGCTGAAACGCCGTAAACACCCGATAATCTTGTCTATATTCCATTCCACACCGATGCGTCAATGACTCCACAAAAAGAATTTTTGAAAAAATTGATCTCGCTGTCCGGAATCTCCGGATATGAGGATCCTGTCCGCGAGGCGATTGCCGACGCCTGGCAGCCGCTGGTCGACGAGCTCCATACCAATCCGATCGGCAGCCTGCATGGATTAAAAAAAGGCAGGGGCGAAGAACCTCGCCGGCGGATCCTGCTCATGGCCCACATGGACGCCATCGGCATGATGGTTACCCGGACCGTCGGCGGGTTCATCCAGATCAATGAAGCCAGACCGATTGATCCGCGGGTTCTGCCAGGCCAGCCGGTGATCATCCACGGGCGGCGGGAGATCCCCGGAGTGATCGTTCAGCCGCCGGCCAGTCTGCTGCCGCCCTCGCACGGCAAGGAAGAGCTGGTCGGCATGTCCTATCTGTTCATCGACACCGGACTGCCCGCCGGCGAGGTCGACCGCCTGGTGCGCGCCGGCGACCCTGTCTCCTTCGCGCAGCCGCCTCTTGAGCTTTCCGAGAACATCCTTGCCGGGCGCAGCCTGGATGACCGCGCTTCGGTCGCTGCCCTGACCTCATGCCTCGAGGAGCTGCAATCCTTGCCGCATAGCTGGGACGTCTGGGCGGTGGCTTCGGTGCAGGAGGAAGAAACCCTTGCCGGCGCGTACACCTCCACCTTTTCGATCCGCCCCGACCTGGCGGTGGCGATTGACGTGACCTTCGGCAAAGGACCCGGCAGCCCGAATGACTACCGCACCTTCCCGCTCGGCAAGGGGCCAACCATCGGCTGGGGGGCGAATATCCACCCGGGGCTGTACCAGGCATTCAAAGATCTCGCTGAAAAGCTCGAAATCCCCTATGCTGTTGAGTTGATGCCCAAATCATCCGGAACCGACGCGGTTGCGATGCAGGTGAACGCCGAGGGCATCCCCACGATGGTGTTGGGCATCCCTGCCCGCTACCTGCACACGCCGGTCGAAATGGTCTCCATGAATGATATTCAGGCCTGCGGGCACCTGATGGCGGAGTTTGTAGCCCGGCTGGATGGAGACTGTCTCCAAAACCTGAGCCTGGACGTGCAGCCATGAACCGATCCGCTCTGACCAATTCCAATGCTCCTTCCGTTGGTCCAATCCAAATCGAGCTGCTCGAAAGGCTTTGTAACGCTGTGGCCGTTTCAGGCGACGAACATGAAGTGCGTGAGATTGTGCTCGGCGAACTGGAGGGTCACGTTGACCAGATCCAGGTCGATGCGCTCGGCAATGTCCTGGCCTTCCGCCGCGTCAGGCAGCCTGGTGCGTTGAGGGTCATGCTGGCTGCCCACATGGACGAAGTCGGGATGATGCTGATGGAGGAGGAAGAAGACGGGGTCTTCAAATTCGAAACCATCGGCGGCATCGATCCGCGGCAGTTGCCCGGGAAACCTGTGCTGGTCGGCAGGGATCATCTATCGGGTGTTATCGGCCTGCGCCCGGTGCACCTTTATAATTCCCGTTCTGAGTTCGCGACGGTCCCCGTCGAGAACCTGCGGGTGGACCTTGGGCCGGAGAACGCCAAGAAGATCAAACCAGGAACACGGGCAACATTCGCGACGACCTTTTGGCAGGCCGGCCCGAGCCTGATCGCCAAGGCACTGGATGACCGCCTGGGGGTGGCGACCCTGATCGAATTAGTCAGGAACTCCCCTGAGAACATCGAGCTGCTGGCTGCCTTCACCGTTCAGGAGGAGGTTGGGCTGCGCGGGGCAAAGGTGGCGGCTTATTCCCTTAATCCCGACCTGGCGATCGCGGTGGACTCGACGCCGGCATACGATCTGCCTGCCTGGGATGGCTCAGAGAATGTGAGTTATAATACGCGCCTTGGCATGGGGCCGGCGATCTATCTGGCCGATCGGGGCACGCTCTCCGACCCGCGTCTGATCCGTCACCTGGCGGCGACCGGCGACGCGCTTGGCATCCCTTACCAGTTCCGTCAGCCAGGCGGAGGCGGGACCGACGCGGGCGCGATCCACCGCCAGAGGATGGGCATCCCCACCGTTTCAGTATCCATACCGGGGCGCTATGCCCACACAGCCGCGCTGGTCGCCCGCCGGGAGGATTGGGAGAACACCCTGGCGCTGCTCTATCACGCCCTTGCCCGAATGACGGCGGACATCCTCGCCGCTGAACGCTGATATGCCAGATAACAGGAGCCTGACCTTCATGAAAACGCTGATTAAACAACTGGTCGAAACCGACGGCCCGAGCGGCTACGAAGCTCCAGTGCGTGAGCTGATCAAAAAAGAAATCGCCTCGTTGGCCGATGACTTCCGCGCCGATGCGCTGGGTAATTTGATTGCCCGAAAGGGCAGAAAGAGCCAAAATGGGCTGCGGATCATGCTCAGCGCCCACATCGACGAGATCGGGCTGATGGTCGCTCACGTCGATGAGAACGGTTTCGCCCGCGTTAGCGGGCTGGGAGCGGCTCTGCCGGAAACCCTGGCCGGCGGGCGGGTGAGGTTCCTCAACGGTGTTCAGGGTGTGATTGGCGTGGAGCGCCAGGATAACGAAAGCAAATTGCCGGAGCTGAGTAAAATCTACATCGACACCGGCGCGAGGAGCCGGGAAGACTCGCCGGTGCGGGTTGGCGACGTGGCTGTTTTCGAACGGCCGTATCTCGATCTCGGGAGGCGGATTGTCGCCAAGGCGATGGATAACCGCGCCGGCACCGCGGTTTTGATCGAGGCGATGCGCGGGCTGGGAGAGAGCCCGCACGAGCTGTACTTCGTCTTCACCGCCCAGGAAGAGGTCGGCAACCGCGGGGCGACGGTTGCGGCTTATGGAGTCGATCCTCACCTGGCGATTACGATTCACGTCACCCCTGCTGGCGACACGCCCAAAGCCCGCCCGGCAGAAATCGCCCTGGGCAAGGGTCCGGCGATCAAGGTGCGCGACAGCAGCATGATTTCCGATCCGCGCGTGGTGCGCTGGATGACTGAAACGGCCGAAAATGCTAAAATAGCATATCAGCTCGAGATTCTCGAAAGCGGCACGAACGAAGCCTCAGCCATCCAAATTTCCCGCGGCGGCGTGCCGGCAGGATGCATTTCCATACCGTGCCGATATCTCCACACGCCGTCCGAGATGATCGACGTCGGCGACGCTCAAAATTGCGTTGCGCTGGTGGTTGAGCTGCTCAACCGCCCTGTACCCTGGTCATGAAACCCAAGCGAACAGATCCGTTCTATTCCCCCGAATCCGCAAAATCAGCCGCGACCAGACTGTTCTCTGCCCAACGCAGGACGGCTTTACGGCTCGCGCTTTCTTTTATGTTTTTCCTCGGTCTGGCAGGCTGCTCGACCTGGCTGACCGAAATCCTGCCCGGCAGCCCGACCGCAACCCCTCCTCTTTCCCCGAGCGCAACGGCAGGCCCGCTCGAAGCCAGCCCGACTCCAACGCCGGAGAACCTGCCGCCGATCGGCCCGGTTCCTCTCCACATCTGGGTGCCGCCGCAATTCGATCCGGACGGCGCCGGGCGGGCTGGCGCTGTATTGCGTTCGCGGCTGGATGCCTTCATGGAGAGTCATCCGGATATCTACATCGATGTACGGGTAAAAAGTTCGAGCGGACCAGGCGGGCTGCTCGAATCGCTGACGACCACCAGCGCGGCGGCGCCATCCGCCGCGCCGGGGTTGATCGCCTTGAGTCGATCCGATCTGGAGGCTGCCGCGGTCAAAGGTCTGATCTTCCCCCTGGATGAGCTCACTTCAGCCATGGAAGGCAGCGACTGGCACCCATACGCGCGCCAACTGGCATCTCTTCAGGACAGCGTCTTCGGTCTGCCCTTTGGCGGCAACGCCCTCGTGCTGCTTTACCGCCCGGCAAAGATTGGCTCCGAGCCGCCGTTAACCTGGGAGGATGTTCTCGGGCGGGGCATGCCGCTGATCTTCCAGGCCGGCGATCCGCAGGCGATGGTCACGCTGACCCTCTACCGCTCGGCTGGCGGCAGCGTGCAGGATACGCAGGGACGCCCGACGCTCAATCCGGCCATCCTTGCGGATGTTTTTGAGCTGTACCAGCGAGGCTCGCGCAACGGCGTCTTTCCCGCATCGGTTGCCCAGTACCAGTCCACCGGGCAGGCCTGGCAGGCTTTCCGCGAAGGCCAGGCGGATTGGGTGATCACCTGGAGCTCGAACTACCTCGGCGAGCTGCCGGCTGATACCAGCGCGGCGGTCCTGCCGCCGCTGGACAGCGATCATCTGAGCCTGGCGACCGGTTGGGTCTGGGCGCTTTCCGACCAGGATCCTGTCCGCCGCCAGGCATCGATCGAGCTGGCCGAATTCCTTGTCGATAGCGAATTTCTGGCCGAATGGAACGCAGCGTCCGGCTACCTGCCCACCCGCCCGAGCGCGCTGGCGGGCTGGCCGAACGAAAGCCTCAAGCCGTTCATCGCTCAGGTCGTCCTCTCGGCTCAGCTGCGCCCGGCCAACGAGCTGATGGCCAGCCTGGGCCCTGTATTGCTGGAAGGCACGTTATCCATTCTGAAAGATCAGGGTTCGCCGATCCAGGCCGCCCAAACCGCGGCCGAAAAGCTGGGGACGCCGTGATGCAGCCAAAGCGCTCTCCCGCCGTTCGGCTCGCCAAATGGAAGGGTAACCTACATCCCTCTCTGCTGCCGTTGATAGGGCTGCTGGCGGTGTTTGGCTTGATGCTGGCGCTCAGCGAACCTCTACCCTATCAGGCTGCACCGGCTGAGGAAACCCCCACGGCCAGGGTGATCAACCCAACCCTCTCGCCCTCGCTGCCAGCGGCAGGGGAAGTTACCCCGGTAATCAGCGAGACCCCTCAGTTCACGCCGACCGCCACGCCGCTTCCGCCGGAATTTCTGGCCAACCGCGAGCAGACCTTCGGGATCATTATCGGCACAGTTGTTCTGGTGATTCTGGTGGTCGGCGGCTCACTTGTCGGCATCTGGGCGCGGCGGCGCGAGTAAGTCCCCCTTAGAGCAGTCCCAGTTCCTGGGCTTTCAGGATTGCCTGGGTGCGGTCGCGCACATTCAGCTTGGCGATCAAGTTGGAGACGTGATTCTTGACCGTTCCTTCGGTGATCACCAGCCGTTCAGCGATTTCACGGTTGGATAACCCTTCCGCCAGAGCGCGCAGCACGTCCAATTCGCGCTCGGTCAACGGGTCGATCAGCTCATCTGCTATGGATTTGGGTTTCGTCGAAAGGCGAGAGAATTCAGCCAGCACCTTGCGGGTAATGCTGGGCTGGATCAGTGCGCCGCCGGCCGCCACCGTTCTCACCGCGGCGGCCATCTCTTCGCTGCTGATATCCTTGAGCAGGTAGCCGCGCGCGCCTGCTTTCAAGCCTTCGAAGACATACTCATCGTCGTCGAAAGTGGTCAGGATGATCACCCCGATCTGCGGAAAGCGCTGGCCGAGTTCGCGGGTGGCGGCGACGCCGTCCATCACCGGCATGCGGATGTCCATCAGGATTACGTCTGGCTTCAGGCTGGCGGTCAACTCAAGAGCCTGCTGACCGTCGCCCGCCTGACCGACGACGGTGATGTCGCCCTCGCTCTCCAACAGCACCTGAATTCCCTGACGGACCAGCTTCTGATCGTCAACCAGCAAGACTTTAATCATGCGATTTCTCCATCAGAGGAATTTCAGCCTGAAGGCGGAACCCTCCTCCTTCCAGTGGGCCGGCTTCGAAACGCCCGCCCAGCTGTTCGATCCGCTCGCGCAGGCCGGAAAGGCCAAAAGCCAATGCGCCGGAGCTCTCCAGCGTCGGAGTCTGGCCATCGTCGCTGACCGAAATTACGGCCGACCGGTCGCCAAATCCAATCCTTATGCTTGCCAGGCTGGCGCCAACGGCGTGCTTTTGGGCGTTGGTCAGCCCTTCCTGGGCGACGCGGTAAAGGGTTGTCGCTGTTGCGGCGTCCAGGTCGGCGTCAACGCCCTCGAACTCCAGGCTGGCCCGCAGCCCGGTCGAGCTGCAGTTGAAAAGATCGACCAGATTTTCCAGAGATGTGCGCAGGTTTTTGCCGTCCAGGGGCGTCTGGCGCATGAAGGCTACGCTGCGGCGGACCTCGTCAAGAGCAGCGCGGGCTTCTTCGCGGCTGGCTGCGAGCATAGCCTCCGCTTGCTGAGGGTCGCGGTGGGTCAACTTGCTGATCGCCTGCAGCTGGATGTTCAAAACGGTCAGGTGATGGCCAAGCCCGTCGTGAATGTCGCGGGCCAGACGGACGCGTTCCTCCGCTACAGCCAGCTCGGCTTCACGCTGGCGGGCGGCAAGCAGGTCAGCGTTGGCCTGGCGCAATTCAGCCGCCAGCCGCTCGGCGCGGCGGGTCTGTTCGGCGTAGCCGGTCAGCACCCGAGAGAGGGTGGCGATGAAGACCAGTCCGACCACCAGCCCGCTGCCAAGCGAGAGCATTCCTTCCAGCTCGATGCCGAGCAGCCACATCTCCAGCAGGTAGGCAATAAATATGGCGGATACCAGCCTCAGCGCCCGCCCGAAATTGAAGATTATGAATGCCTGGGCGGCGATCATGAAGAACAGGTAAATGATCGTGATGTAATGTCCCAACCAGGCGGTGAGCAACATCAGTGCGCTTGAGGTCAAAACTAATAGAAGATTCCCTGTGTCCTCATTGAATAATCGCGCAGTCAGCCGATCCCAGGTCAGGTTGATGACCAGGATGACAGCCAGGCTGGCGATGGTGCCGTAGAATCGCCAGCGGGCCAGATCGGCCCTGTTTTCGAGAATAAAGAGGAGCAGCATGATAAAGATGATCACATAGGTCGTCAGGCGGATCAGCTCGACGCCCTGGTAACGCAGCAATGCCCGCCACCGATCGCGCAGCGTTTCTGGCTTTTGATTATGGGGCAGGGAATTGGGGAACTCGTTCATTACACTATAATTTCAAAATTCGATCGGCGTGTTCAGGGCGTAACCATCTCGCGAGCCGGCACCTTTATCTTGAGCAGCGTCAACGCCGAGAACAGGAACAGCCCGCCGTAAATGGCGAAGATCACCAGGTAGCCCAGGCCGGGCTGGATGGCGTTGAAGAAATCGGCCATCGGCCCGCCGATGCCGGCCCCGACGATTCCCGCGCCCGCGCCCGCCAGGTTAGATATGCCGAGATATCGCCCGGCTTCCTCGGCCGGCGCCAGGTCGGTGCCGAGCGCCCAGCTGACCGACATGAAGGTGCCTGCGCCGATCCCGATGATGCAGCCGCTGAGGATCACCATAGGCATGCTGGTGGAAAAAAGAAGCAGCAGCGTGCCGCCGGCCGCCACGATGCAGGCGAACAACACCAACCGCCGGCGGCCGATTCGGTCAGCAAGGTTTCCGCCGATCAGCGCCGAGGGAAGCAGGAAGACCGCTACCGAAGCCATCAGCACGGTCGTCATCGTCGCGGCGTTCTCGATTTTCAGGGTATCGCGGAGAAAGTACAGGGCAAAACCCTGGATTGAGCCAACCGCGGCCAGAAAGAGCAGCCGGTTGACCACCCACCAGATGAAGGAGGTTTGTTTGCGGGCTTCCTTGCCAATCCCAACCCAGGCGCCGAAGTAGACGCCGATCAAAATCGACCCGGCCATAGCAGCCAGCCCGGCGAGGCCAATGATCAGGATTCGCGAAGCGGTAGAAGTATTCGAGCCGAGCAGGTTCCCACTCTGGTTGACCAGCCAGAGAGCCAGGCGGGTGACCCCCACAAAGATGGCGGTGAGCCCGACCAGGCGCAAGAACGGCTCCCGGATGCCGCCGGAAGGCTTTTCTCTCAAGGGCGTTTCCCTGACGAAGAGCAGGGTGACCAGCAGGGTAAAGATAAAACCGCCGGCGATGATGCCCACCACCAGCCCGACCAAACCCTTATCCACCAGCGGACCGATGAAGATCACCAGAAAAACGGGCAGAAGCTCGAGGACGGCCTTCACGCCCGAAGCGCGCCCGCGCTGATTTTCCGGCACCAGGTCGGGGATCAGTCCTTGCAGCGCGCCGTGAGAGATATTCGATGAGAATTGGAGCAGGATCGTTCCCAGAATCAGCAGCGCATAAGCTGTGGTGATACCAGCCGAGCGCATAAAAAAGCCGTCGGCGGGCGAGCCGATGAAGAGGGGAGTGATTCCGATGACTGCCAGGAAGACCACGTTGCCGATGGTACCAACGACCATGTACGGACGGCGGCGGCCGAAGCGGGAAGTGCTGCGGTCGCTGAGCATGCCTGCCAGCGGCTGAATCAGCATGGCTACCGCCAGACCGACCACCCGAACCGCCGCCAGATAGGTATTTTTCTGTTCCTCAGGCATGAAGAGCAGCACCAGGTAGGGGGTCAAAATCGGCGACAGGATGCTGGAGGCGATGTTGATGCCAAACCAGTAGGAATTGATGGTCAGGTGGTTAAACCAGCTTAATTTACGCTCCATCAGAACCTCGCCTGAAATCCGGATAAGCGGGGAAAACTCAGCCGCCGCGTTTTGAGGCGTTCAAAGGCTGGCTGAACGCGGCAGACAAACTGCAGGGAGCGGTCGGATCGGCATGCCCGCCGCTGATCTTTAGTATAGAACGTTCCTGTCCCGCTGGCAATCGCCGCCGGAAGGCGAAATGGACTGTCTGAGGCTTTTTCCCTGGCCAATCTTCCGGCGGCAGCCTGGTCGAACGAGGGAGGCGGGCGGGTTGCTGGATGGTTATACTGAAATCATTCCGGGAGTTGTACGGTTATTTGCAAGACCGGCGCCCCGCGGATATACTTTGTCTCCCAGGAGGAATCATGGCTGCTGATACTGGCATTCCAGGCAATCCCTTGAAAGATTTTTCAGCCGCGCTGGTCCAGGCGGTGGAGCGGGCTGCTGAATATACCGTAATGGTCAACGCACGGCGCAGGCGGCCGGCGAGCGGGGTGGCTTACTCCCCCAACCTGGTGCTGACGGCTGACCACGTCATCGAACGCGAGGAGGATATCCATGTATTGACCGGCGCCGGCTTGCAGGTTCAGGCTGTATTGACAGGCCGCGACCCGGCTTCCGATCTGGCGCTCCTGCGTCTGGAGGGCGCCGAGCTTCCGGCAGCGCCGGCTGCCGCTGCGCAGGGCGCAGTCGGGACGCTGGCTTTAACCGTCGCCCGGCCGGATACGCAGGGAGTTCAATCTGGCCTGGCGTTGATTTCGGCAGTCGGCGGTCCTGTACGAACGATGCGCGGCGGTCTTTTAAAACGGTATTACCGCCTTGATGCTACCCCCTTGCCCGGTTTTTCCGGAGGCCCGCTGGTCGATTCGAGCGGAGCTGTGCTGGGAATCAATACTTCCGGACTGGCGATGGGGATCTTCCTCAGCCTGCCCACCGATCTTGCCTGGGAGACGGCGGCTTTATTGGCTCGCGACGGGCGGATCAAGCGCGGTTACCTCGGCGTGCGCAGCCAGCCGGTGGAGATCCCCCCGGCTGCCCGGGCTCTCCTTGACCGCAAGCAGGAAAGTGGGCTTCTGCTGGTCAACGTCGAGGAGAACAGTCCGGCGGGGCAGGCGGGTTTGATGGTCGGCGACACGCTGGTCGCCCTTGGCGGCCGGGTGATCAGCGAGCCGGACGACTTGATGCTTTCCCTGGCGGCGGAAAGCGCCGGGAGGACCGTTCCCGTCCAGGTAATCCGCGCCGGAAAATTGGTGACCCTCGATGTGAAAATTGGCGAACGGTGAATCTACCGGCTGAAGTACGCTCATCTGAAGTTGAAAGCACCATCCGCGTGGCCCTAATCACGTCTTCGGCGGCGCTGCGTGCTGGGCTGCTCCAGATGATCGCTGAGGATGAGCGCCTGGAGGTGGTTCTGGTGGAATCCTCGCCTAGCGGGCTGCCCAGGGCGCTCGAGGTGCGGGCGGATATATTGATCCTCACACCCGCTGTCGTTCGCGGGATGGATTTGAAGCAACTGCCTGCGCCTGCCCGGCAGCTTGCTGTGCTGATCATGGTCGAGGATGAGCACAGCGAGCTTCCTGAACTGCCTCTCAGTCCAGGACAGCCCTGGGGTTTACTACCTCTGGATGTGGAACCCGGGACTCTGTCGGCGGCTCTGCATGCTCTTTATGAGGGGCTGGCTGTGGCGCCGCCGGATTGGTTCAGCAGGCGCCGGGAGCGGAGAGCTGGCGGGGAAGGGCAGGACGGCAGGCTTAACGAGGCTCTCACCCCGCGTGAGGTAGAGGTGATCGGGCAGCTCGCGCTCGGGCTGACCAACAAGCAGATCGCCCTGGCGCTGGGGATCAGCGAGCACACGGTCAAATACCATATTTCGTCCATCTACGCCAAACTGGGGGTGATCAACCGGGCTGAGGCGGTCAAAGTGGGGGTGGCGCGCGGCTGGATTGCGATTTGAGCCGGAATACAATGCCGGGGGCATTGTATTTTCTTTAAAAAATGCTACTATTAATTCGCATATCCTTGTTAATGTATGCGGCTGGAGGGAAACATGCTGGACCGCCTGTCACCTGGTTTCACCAACACTCGCCGCGCGAATCGGATCAACTGGAGGCGCGCTGTGACGATCGTCGAGCCCATTCGCGCCGATGGAATGACCGTCAACGTCAGCGCGGTCGGGATACTCCTCTCAACCAGTCCCCATGTCAACCTGGACGTGGGTTCGGAAATTGCGCTGGATATTCCTCACATCGACGGCAGGGATTCTTTGATCGTTCACGGACAGGTGGTCCGTCTGGAACGCACCCTTGAGGACCTGCGGGTGGCAGTCAATCTGGCATAATCGGTTACCGTTTTAAAGAAATATGCTCAACGCCTCCGGTTGTTCGGAGGCGTTCGCTATTTGTGACAAAAGGAGTAATTGTACAGGTAAGGGGGGTGACCGGGTGATCACCCGCAAGGGCGAACCTTGTATGAACTCTATGCAATGCGGTTGACTGACAACGCTATTAATAGTAATATCATCTTAATAATCAAATTTAATTTTCCTCATGCCGATGAGGGTTGCGAAACCGTAACAATAGGGAAAGGGATACGAAATGTCAAAAGTTTTTGAGCTGCCTGCATTGATTTACGCGTTCGATGCGCTTGAGCCTATGATCGATGCCCGAACGATGGAGCTACACCACGATAAACATCACGCGGCCTACGTCGCGAACCTGAATAAAGCTCTCGAGAGCGCTCCGCAATGGTTCGAAAAGCCGATCGAGGAAGTTCTTCGGCGTATCAATGAAATTCCCGAAGGAATCCGCACCGCCGTGCGCAACAACGGCGGAGGCCACCACAATCACAGCCTGTTCTGGGAGTGGATTGCGCCCGGCGGCAGTAAAGTCCCTGCCGGTGCGCTGGCAAAGGAACTGGACGCAGCCTTTGGTTCGTACGATGCTTTCGTGGAAAAGTTCAGCAACGCTGCCATGACTCGCTTTGGGTCTGGGTGGGCCTGGCTGGTTCTGGACGGCGATAAGAAATTACAGGTCTATTCAACCGCCAACCAGGACAGCCCGTTAATGGACGGGCACTTCCCATTGCTCGGTCTGGACGTTTGGGAGCACGCTTACTACCTGAACTACCAGAACCGGCGCGCCGATTATGTCAAGGCATTTTGGTCGCTGGTCAACTGGGATTTTATCGGTAGCCTGTATAAGGCAAATATGTAGGCATCCCAGACGAATATTAACGGTACGATTTGGATCACACTCCCTGTCCAGACGGGGAGTGTGATCCGTTTTCAGGGGTCGTTTCCGCGTGCTTTTTCTTCCGCGGATTGCGCTGGTCGATCGTGGCGGTCAGGTGCGCGCCGAGCAGGACGATGGTGCAGCTGACGTAGATCCAGAACATCAGCGCCAGGACCGTGCCAAGCGAGCCGTAGACGATTTCGTAGCGGGCCAGACCGCTGGAAAGGTAGAAAATGAAAAGACGCTTGCCAAGCTCCCAGGCGACCGAGGTCCACAGCGCGCCCCACAGACAGGCCTTCCAACGAACCAGCTTGCCAGGGATGAAGCGGTAAATGACCAGGAACATCAGGAAGGTGAAGACGACCGGCACCAGAGCCTGCAGCCAGGGCCAGAGCGGAGTATGCTCCAGGGTGTCTCCAGTGGGCAGGAGCAGGTTGGCCAGCTTGATCAGATCGAGCACAGAAGAAGACAGGAGGGAGAGAACCAAAAGAACAGCGAGCATCACGACCATGGCCAGGGCTGTCAGGCGGATGCGGATGACGCTGCTTGGTTTGATCGTGTGCCAGGCGTAGTTGATGTGACGAACCAGGGTGTTGAAAAAACTCGAGGCCGACCAGAGCGAGCCGGCGATGCCGATCAACCCGATCGTTCCACTGCGGTTGAGGATCACATCCACGTTGCGCTCGATCAGGCTGCGCGCGTTGGGGAGAACCAGCAGAACGTACTCGATCACTTTGTCGTAGGCTGTCTGGCTTTTCAGGATGAAACCGGCGATCGAAATCAACACCAGCAGCAGCGGAAAGAGCGAAAACAGTGCGTAGTAGGATAGGGTGGCGGCGCCCTCTGCGCCGCGCGCCCGGGTAAAGCTCTTCAAGGTAACCCGAACGATTTCGAGCGTCCCGCGCGAGAGCTGGTTGGCGCGCAGGTAATAAGGCAGAATGATTTCCTTGATAGGGGGCATCGTTACAGTTTTCAAGACGGTTAACCCATTTTACCCTGAAGCGCCATTCTGGCAACCATTGCCCCGGTTTAGCAGCAGCCCGGACCTTCCCAGCCGAATCGCTCCAGGTCGATGCGCCCTTTCTCGTCGAATTCGATGCCCTCTTCGAGGAGCAGGTTTTTCTGGATGGCGCCTCCCATGCCCGGCAGGCTGATTTTGCCCTGGGCATTGATCACCCGCTGCCAGGGTACATCGGCGCCTTCTTTCAGCCCGGCGAGGGCAAAACCCACCATCTGAGCGGATATGCCAAGTCCGACGATTCGCGCGATTTGACCGTAGCTGGCAACCTTACCCGCCGGTATCAGACGGACGACGTCGTAAATCTGCTGTTGGATGGATTGCTCCATTTGAAATGGTCGCGGCATGACTGCTCCTCAGGAAGGAAACACTCCCGCCGGCAGATACCAGGGATGCACCTCGACGGTCAGCCGCCCGGCTCGCACGGATGGATCCGCTTCGGCCAGCGCGACTGCCATTTCGAGGCTCTCGGTGCGCAGCACGGAGATGCCGCGCAGCTCGCTGCCGTCGTCGATCGGTCCGGCGGCGACCAGCGAGCCCTGCTCGTGGAGTTGGTTGATGTGGGCCAGGTGCGCCTCCTGCAGGCGTTCCAGTTCGGGGGTCTCCTCAGGCGTCCAGCGCGGTCCCTTTTTGATCAACACGAGGTAGAAGATTTCGAGTTCCATGTTTGTGGAGTTTCTGCTCAGAGCAGGATATTGTTCTACTTAGAAATTTTAACCATGATGTATGGGTAGAATACAGACGGCTCGATTATATCATTCGCCGCAGCCCTTGCCACAGCGCGGGTTTCAGGGAATAATTGAACCCGCCTGGATGCATGTCTGACCTGGAGCTTTTGCATGGAGAATGAAAAAATCGTCCTGGCGGTAGACCTCGACGGGACGCTGGTTATCGATAACGACAATCAAATACATCCGCACGACATCGAAATTCTGCGAGCCGGGCTGCCCATCCCCCTCATCCTTGCCACCGGGCGGTCGCTGGCCAGCACCCGCTACCCTTTTGAGAAGAACGGGCTGCTCAACGGCGGACCGCTGCCCTACCCGCTGGTGCTCAACAACGGCGCTCTTCTCTACGCTCCGAACGAAGAGCCCCGGGCCAGGTTTCCCTTTCCGCCCGAGGTTACCGAAGAGATCATCCACATCGCCAGCGGGTACAGGGACGCTACCTTCCTCATTCAGGCCATTCCGGAAGTCTACCAGCTTGGTGAAACCGAATCGGGCCTGCGTGCCATCCATAAATACGGCTACAGGCCGCAGAAATACCACCCGGGGCTGGCAGGCATGCCGCTGACCAAGGTGATGGTCCTGTCCGACCGCCGCCAGGATTTGGACGCGATGGCGGCTGCCTTCGCCCACCTGCCGATCGAAGGCAATTACAGCCTGGATGACATCTACGAGCTCACTCCGGCGGGGGTGAACAAGGGTGAAGGATTGAAAAAGCTGCTGGAGATGCTCGGCTGGCAGGACGCGAAGCTGGTTGTCGCCGGAGACGGCGAGAACGACGTGTGCATGTTTGCGCTGGCCGACCGCGCCTTCGCGCCGGTCACCGGGCGTGAGATGATCCGCGGCATGGCCGACAGCGTGATCGACCCGCGCCCCAACGGTTTGCTCACTCCAATCCTTGAGAAAATCCTCTAAACTGAAGCCTGGCTTATGGCGCGTTCCGCGCTTCGAGGTGGACCTCGGGGAACTCAGCCGAGGAGCCGTTGAGCAGCGCGCCGGGTAAATCCCTCAGGTGACGGTCGTAGAAGGCCAGGGTGTAGGCGTTCATGATCCGCACCATTTGACCCCCGTCAATCGGTCCCATGACGCCGAGCGCGCTGCTGAGGGGTGAAATAAGGCTTAAATCTGAGAAGTTATGGTGGACGGCGCCCTGGACGGTCGCCAGGTAAGCTGGCCCGCGAGCCGCTTCATACACGCCCCGCTCGATGTATTGACCATCGACTGCGGCGATGAACATCACTGGCTGATCGATCTGCCCGGCTTCGACTGCGCCGTACTGCGGGGAGTCGAGAGTCAGCAGAGCCTGGCAGCGTTCGTCTTCCAGGCAGACCAGCGCGGCAGCCGAGCCGCCGAAAGACATGCCGAATAGGCCCACTCGCTTCAGATCCAGCCGGCCTGCGAGCAGGGTTGGAATTTCTCCGGATTGGATCGGCTCGAGTGAATCCAGGACCCGCTCAAAGTCGGCTGCCCAGATGGCCAGACTTTCTTCCTGTTTTGTGGGTGATGCATAGAATTCTTCTTCGAGCTCACGGGCGTAAAGGGCGAGATTCCCATCCGCAAGGGGGGCGGCGAGGGCTTCGTACGGGTGGGCGAGGGAGATCACAATGTAACCATGGCTGGCGAGGGTCTCCATAACCGCCAGGTTTTGCTGCAGATAGCCCAGGTGATACCCGTGAGAGAAGATCAGCACCGGGTAAGCCGGCAAGGCTGCCTCGGGCGGGGCAGATTCGTACGAGTGAGACTTGACCAGGGCCAAATGGTCCAGCAGGAAGAAGGGCAGCCCCATCTCTTTGGCGAGAATGCGGCTCATCTCGTTGCGGCCCAGCCAGTAGTTGAGCGGTTTCCCGCCAACCTGAACTTCGGCAGGGTACCAGATTTGCAGAGGCACCTGACGGTGATCGCTGGAATCGGCCGTGAAGGTTTCAGGGCGCTCCGGATCGTTCAGCACAAGGCTGAAGGTGCCAACCGCGTACTGCCCGTTCGGTTCCGGCAGGGAAAAGACCGGCAGGAGGGCCGGCAGTTGTGAGACGATGATGAATAGAAACAGGATGAACAGCACCCCCAGAAGGCGGACAAGGGGACTGCGCCTGACTTCCGGGCGAGCCGACCCGCGCAGGCGGCGCAGGCTGATCAATCCCAGCGCCAGAGTCATCAGGTAGGCCGGGATCATCTGCCAGCGCAGTCCCTCGTAGAAGGCGTGGACGGCGATCAAGGCCAGCGCCAGGGCGGGCATATACAGCGTCAGGCGCGGCCGGCGCCTTGCGGGCAGCAGGCTCCAGGCCAGGGCGAAGAGCAGCGTGAGGAGGATCAGATTTTCGAAAAGGCGCATCGATGACTCTGCGAAAAATAGAATGGCGAATGGCAGTGACGTGTGAATTATCCCATAACCGCCAGAGATAAACAAATCATCCTGGCGGGCGTCGCTGCCCGCTGAATGATACGCGCCCCGGCGTGGGGCGCGTTATGTTTGATTCGGCCAGTCTCGCCAGGTCAGCGCAGGGTGAAGCTGCCTGAGCCGAGGTCTTCGCAAATGATCAGCAGTTTGTAGACGGCGTCGTTATAGCCGGGGGTTTGCCAGACGCCTTCCTTGTCCTCGCCGCCGCTGACCCGCTCGAGCGAGCCAGGGAAGTTGACGCTGCCCGAGCCGCTGTCAAGCACTTCCAGGCGCACCCCGGCGTTATCCGGCAGGTTGAGGCGAATGCTGCCGCTCTGCCCGTCCAGGCGAAGGGTCAGGCTGGTCTGCTCGGGCAGGTCGATCTTCAGGCTGCCTGAGCCGCCGATCGCGGTGACCTCATACTCCTTCGGGCTCATCGGCAGGATGACATCGAAGCTGCCCGAACCCTGATCGAACCAGAGCGTGCTGAGGTCCAGGCCGGTCAGGTCGATCTCGGCGCTGCCCGAGCCGCCGTCGATGTTCAGGTCGATCGGCACGGCCGGGGATAAGCCGATATCCCAGCGGGCGGTGGGGTCGAACATGACCCGCAGTCCGCTGCTGTCCATCTGCTGCTCGAGCGAGATTCGCCGGACGGAATCGCCGGTCGCGCGGTAGTCAAGCGTGCCGTAAAAATCGATCTCAGCCCGCAAGAGGTCCTGGGAATCACTCAGCGCGTACACGCGGGCCGGCATGAAGGACAGATCCAGGTTGACCTCGGCAGCCGATGCGCCGTTCAGCGGCTCGACGATTGTCCTCGTCTGCATTCCCGCGCTGGCCGGAAGGTTGAGTGCCGGGGCAGCCAGCAGGATTAAGACGACCACCGCTAGAGTGAACAGGGCGATCAGAACGCTTCCAATGGGCGAACGCCGCCCGATGAGCAGGTCGAGGCCGATGACGATCAAGATCAGCGGCCAGAGGGAGACGAGCGTGCCAAAGTTCGCCGGCGGGATCAGACCCAGGCTGTACAGCAGCCAGATCACCCCGACGCCGATCAGGAGGACTGGCCAGAGAAATGAACGGTAATATCTGGGCTTGTTCATGGTCTTTCCTTTCTAAAGAACGTTACCCGTAGGATGATCGCTAGACCGCGCAACCGGCCGCCAGATTGCGAGCAATCAGCAGCCGGTTGTTGAAAATCGATTGATCAGGCGGGCTCGAGCGGAACGACGATCCAGAGGATCAGGTAGATCAGCAGCCCGTTGCCGCCAAGGAAGAACAGGAGCAAAAAGATCAGGCGCATGATGGTCGGGTCTATGCCGAAGTATCTCGCCAGACCGCCGCACACGCCGGCAATCATGCTTTCGGTCCTGCTGCGGTAAAGTCGTTTGGGTTCCATAGTTTATTCTCCTCAAGCCTGTATACGCAGGAAAGGCAATTCGGTTTCGCCGGACGGCTCAAGCTGCGAGTTGGGGGAAATCCTCGCGGCTGAGGGTAACGCGGCGCGCGCCCTGAACCTGCGGGTAAGTGGCGCCCTGCTGGATGGTGAGCAGCGCCGCGGCTTCGTCGACGATCAGCGTACCGGAGAGGATGCTCACCCCGCGCTGGAACAGCAGCGGAACCAGAGGCGTGCTTGGGCCGAGCAGCATGACCAGCGCGCCAGGGGGACACAACTCGAGCAGCCCTTCAAGGGTGTGGTTGATCAGCGTCGAGCTGGTGATGGCGACAATATCCGCCCGGGGAATCAGCTCGGGAGCAGCTTCGGCCGGAAAATCGCCGGGCTGAGGCCGTTTCTCCAGCACCCACAATGCCCCGGCAATGCCTGCAAGGCGCTCGACATGGGGAAAATGACCGACGACGGCGATCTTTTTGCCCGCACCGCGCTGCTCAAGGTATTCGAATGCGTTGATCTCCACCACCCGGCGCTCGTCCACCTGGACCAGCGAATTGAAAGCAGCCAGGCCGATGGACGCTTCGAGCGGATTTTCAGATCGCAGCCAGCCTGCCAGTTCCTGGGCGGATTTCCGGTGCAGGTTGCCTGCGTCGCGCACCTGCTGTGCCCCGTGGTTTGATTCGGCCATGAAAGTGGCGGCAAGGCCGCATCCCCGGCTGCAGACCGCCGTCCAATGCGCGCCGACGCGTACATCCCGCACCGGGATTTCCTCAGCAGGCAGGGTAGCCAGTAAATCGTCCAATAATCCCATGAATTGACCCTCTTTCCGACATAATTATAAAGGATAGATCGGGCGGATCGGGGGATTCGGCCTCCGGCGCTCGAATTGGATGTTCACCTCTCAATTTTTGGGAAGAGTTGGCCAACCACTCATGGGTTTTCGGATTTCGAATATCAATTGGAGATTGCATCCGTTGCGATCTTCGAGCCGAATCGTTGGATTGTTCCATGTGTAAATGTACTATACTAGCGTTAGGTACATGGAGGTGCCTGGATGGCGCGGAAAACCATCGGCTACGTCAAATTAGAGTGGACCTGCCCCAATTGCGGCAGCAAAAATCCCGGCCCGCAGAAGACCTGCCTGACCTGCGGCGGTCCGCAGCCGGCTGAGACCGCCTTTACCGCCGGCGCCGGCCAGGCGTTGATCCAGGGTGAAGAAGCCGAAAAAATCGCCGCCCAGGCGGCGGATATTCACTGCCCGTTCTGCGGCGCGCGCAACCCGACCGGCTCCGCGGTTTGTTCCCAGTGCGGCGGCGACCTGAAAGGCGGCGCGGTTCGCCCAACCGGTCAGGTGCTGGGAGCTTATTCACAGGAACCGGCCCCTGAGATTATGTGTCCCAATTGCGGACAGCCTAATCCGCCAACCGCGACCCACTGCAAGAACTGCGGGGCTTCTCTGGCGGTGGCCGCGGTGCCTGCGCCCGCTGCTGCGCCGGGTGCGCCAGGTAAATTCAAACCATGGATGATCATCGTTGGCGTCGTGGTCTTAATTGGATTACTGATCGGCTGCCTGGCGTTGAGCGGCCTGTTTGCGAAATCAGAGCAGGTGGTTGGCACAGTCAAGGACGTCTCCTGGCGGACGAGCGTGGTAATTGAGGCTTACCAGCCAGTCGAGCGCGGCGGCTGGAAAGACGAAATCCCGTCCGCAGCGGCGCTCGGCGCCTGCGAATACCGGTATGCGTACACATCTGACCAGCCCCAGCCGGTCGCGACCGAGGTCTGCGGTACGCCTTACACGGTGGACCAGGGCACCGGCTTTGGCGAGGTGGTCCAGGACTGCACCTACGATGTATACGCCGAGTACTGCTCCTACACCGTTTCGGAATGGGTGGCGGTCGATCAGGCAGTGCTGCAGGGCAGCGATCTCTCGCCGCGCCTGGCCCAGCCGGCGCTAGGGGCTGATCAGCGCGTGGGGCAGGCCAGCCAGGAATATATCATCACCTTCGCCGCCGATCAGACTGTTTTCAATTACACAACCACAGACATCGATCTATTCCGCCAAGCAGCGATCGGCTCGCAGTGGAACCTGACCATCAGCGGCGCGGGGAGGTTGGTTGCAGCCGAGCCTGTGAATTAATCGATACCGATCACGGGAAGATGCGCGTAACTTATCACCCCAGGAAGAGAATGGCAGAATAATCCCGGGAAGGATGCCGCAGGACGGTATCCTATTTAATCTATGCGGATTCAAGGGCATCCTTGAGGATCCTATCTACGTGGATTTATTCCCAACGGGATGGGGGAAGAAGCCCACCGAAGTCATCCGGGTAGATATCGGTGTATGGATTGTTCTCAATCTAAAACATCACTTTGTTGGTCTTGTATCCCAGCAGGGACAGGGCGCTGATCACGGTATCTGAGTTTTCATGATCAGCGCCCGAAAGTCGATCACAAGATCGTAACGCGAACGCTGGTAAAAGCGGGCCAGGTCGGCGCCTGACCGCATCATTCCAGGAATATCAATTCACCACCAGCATTTGCGGAGCCTGCTCGCCGTTCATCTCCGGGTTGTAGTAATCATAGGCGCTGGTGGCGGGGACCTGGGCGCGTAGCGGGTATTTGGCCCGCAGGCGGTAGCTGAACTGGAGCGGGTTGCCCTCGCTCAGATTGGTGATGTAAAGGATGATCTGCCGGCCGGTCAGCTCGTAGCGCTGGATCTGGGCGAAGGGATAATCCTGGGGAACGTCGTTGTAGTAAGCCACCAGGGCAGCCAGGTCTTCGGCTTCCACGGTGAAGCCGGGCGGCAGGCCGAGGTCGATGATTGCCGATTCGCTCCGCGCCCCCGGGGCGTTCAAAGCGACCGAGACTGAGACCATTACCGTGTCATCGACCGAAAGCTCGCTGCGGTCGTAGGCGACGTCAATGCTGACCAGGTCCTGCGCCGGGATCACCTCAGGGTATTTGGCCAGGTCTT
Organism: uncultured Anaerolinea sp.; assembly: GCA_964564935.1. Lineage (GTDB taxonomy): Bacteria > Chloroflexota > Anaerolineae > Anaerolineales > Anaerolineaceae > Bellilinea. The sequence continues at coordinate 58,561 of CAZMCF010000005.1, forward strand.
CCCAGGGCAGGTAGTAACTGCCGGCGATCTGGTACATCAGGTTGCCCTTTCCCTCCACGCTCAGCTCGACGGTGTTGTCGCGCCCGAGGTTGATGTCATCAAATGACAGCAGCTGAACGACGTCGTAGTTCTCGCGATTGACCTCCACGCTGCGAGTCTGCCCGCCGTTGAGGGTCACGGTTACCCTGGCATCGACGTCCTCTGCCCCAGCGCGGGCGCTCTCGATCAGCGCTTTGAGGGTCAACACGGTTGCCTGGGTCGAGTACCAGGTGCCGAAGGAATCCTTCTCGCGGATCAGGCTGGTCAGCGCGGCGTTGGCCAGGTCGGGGTGGCTGCCGGAGCGGAGGAAGGCCAGAGCGGCCAGCGCGGTGGTCTCGATGCTGTTGGTCTTGCCCTGGCTGCCCATGAAGGTTGCCACGCTGCTCTGCCAGGATGCACCCGAGCCCTCCATTTGGGCCAGACCGGCCAGGCGGTCGAGCGCGGCTTCGGTCGGAGCCGAAAGACCCTGGCCCTCGCGCAAATCGCCGGCGACCAGAGCATTGGTGACCAGGGCCAGCACGTAGGCATCCTCTGCCTGCGCCTGACGTTCGCGGATGTACTCCAGGCCCTTCTGGGTGTTGCCCTCATCGTAAAAGCCGGCGTCGATCAGGCTCCAGGTGATGTAAGCGGTCACCGGCAGGCGGTCGTTGCCGAGCGAAGACCAGGTCGATTCATGCACCAGCCCGCGGTCGTTCTCCCAGGAGCCGTCCGAGGACTGCTGATCAAGCAGCCAGTGGGCGGCGCGGGCGATGAAATCGGGGTCCACGTCGTAAACATTGGCCATATCGCTGAATTCCTGCAGGCCGTAGGCAGTCAGCATCCGGTCTGCAGGCGCGTCGCCGAAGAGCGAGAAGCCTCCGCCGTCCACCTCGAAGGTGGTCAGGCGCTGGTAGCCGAGGTTGATGTATTCCTCTGCTTTCATCTCCGCCTCGGGCGAGGCCTGGTTGGTCGCACGCAGATAATCCAGGACAAGCACGTTGGGGTAGGTGGACGAAGAGGTCTGCTCGAAGCAGCCGTTGGGCATGCGCAGAATACCGTCCAGGCCTTCGACCACCTGGCTGAGCACACCGGGGTAGATCTTGACGAGAAGCTTCTGCGTGCCTGCAATCGCTTCGGCAGGCAGGAAGACCGTCTGGCGGACAGGCGCGCCGGATTCCAGCCGATCGGAGATGCTCAGGTTAACCTGTTTGCCGTTTGGATAGACGCGGATTTCTTTCTGAATGGCGTCGGACATGCGCGAGCCCCAGGCGGTAACCTTGAATGCCTGCTGGCCGAAGTCCATGGCGCGGATGCGGAAGAAGACCACGGTGATATCGTTGGCGGCGATCTCGATCTCCTTGACCGGCTCGTCGAGCAGCTCGAACCAGTCGGCCTGATCGAGCTCCAGGCGGACGGTCTGCGCCTCGGTCAGATAATTGAACACGCCGACCGGCACCGATATCTCATCGCCGACGGTCAGAGCAACTGGAAGATCCAGATCGACGAAGAAATCCTGGAAGACGCGCAGCCCGGCGCTGGTCGCACCGATGCGTCCGTCCTGGCTGGAAGCCAGCACGGTCATCCGCCAGGTGGTGATGCTGTCGGCTACCGGGATATCGAGCTCAAGGTTGCCCTGCTCGTCGGTGACCGCGTCGGGCAGCCAGAGCATGGTTTCGGGAAAGTACTGGCGCAGGCGAGGAGGCTCGCTGGTGGTGGTTTGCCCCTCGCCGCCGACTGCGTTATCGGTTTGTGCGGGTGCCTGCGTTGGCATCGCCGCCAACGCCGGAACCGGCGGCATGAGCGCAGCTTCTTCGACTACCATCGGACCGCCGAAATCGCGGGCTCCAGGCGCCATTGCCCCGCCCATGCTCATCGCTGACACCGCCAGCGGGATCAGCAACAGACCGGGGACGATCAGCAGCGCGGCCAGTCCGGGGAATATCTGACCCCGCCAGAAGTAACCGGTTGAGCGGAGAAGCATGGTGAGAGGGATGAGACCGATGGCAACCAGCAGGGTTATGTAGATCGGCTCGCGCTCCACCCTTGCACCCTGAGAAAGGGAATAGATCAACCCGAAAAGGGCAACCAGGAAGAAGAACGAACCGATCAGCAGCCAGCCGAGCGACAGATCCCTGCGTACGATCGCGATACCGATCAAAGCCAGCAACGCAGCCGCAGACGTAAGGATCATGACGGGCAGCCAGAGGGTAGATCCATAACCCATCTGGTTCATCAACCAGTTCAACCTGTCCAGCGGGGTCCTGATCCAGGAGTATTGCGGGTCGGTTGGCCAGGCGAAGAAGACCGCCGCAAGGACAGCCAGCAGAGTGATGCTGAGCAGGATCGCTCCCCCGATAGCTTTTTCTTTAGCGAGGGCCAGGCAGGTCAAGGTGAGCAGAGTAAGCGCGATGGTAAAGACCAGGCCAATGAAAGCCTTGCTCATCCCGGTGAAAAAGGCCTGCTGGCGGTCGCGCGCCCGCTGAAGAGCATCCTGATGGGAATTCGCCTGGAGCGAGAAGGGCGAGGCCATGCCTTTGCTGGCGGTTGCCGAGGCCAGCGAGGCCTGGGCAACGTCAGCGACAGCCTCCTTGAGATACGGATCGTTGGAAGGGATTCCGCTCATCAGGTCCGGGAAGGTCAGGCCGTGCAGATCGTATTTCGGCTGGAGCAGCTCCTGCTCGAGCATGAAATACAGCTTGGCAAAACCGGGGTCCTGCTCGGCCAGGGCGAAAACGGATTCATCCACGATCGCCAGGCCGACTGCCGATTGAACTCCACCGCCGCCTGGCTCACTGACCTGCAGGCTCAGGTCGGCGGTATCACCCGGGCGGTAGCTGTCCTGGCCGGTATTCAAGTTGATGATCAAATCGGTGTTCTCATCAACCACAACCAGGCGGGTGTCCCGGACGATCGTCCCGGAGCGGAGGATCTTGTACGCGTGCAGCTCGAGGGTGCCGAACATGTCGGGTGTGAGGTCGACGCTCATCCTGGCGCGATTGTTGTCCACTTTCACCGAGCGGGTGCTGAGCGTCTGTCCGTCGCGGATGATATCCAGATAGACCGTGCCGCTGGCGGCTGAGGTGAGCAGATCTAGCTGCATGGTCTGGCCGACCTGGTAGACGGGTCGATCCGGGCGGAGCAGGACGGTTTCCTCTGACCACTGACCTTCGAAGTAGAACTCGCGCGCGGCGGTGTTGCCGGCCTGGTCGCGCGCCTGGATGGCGATCGATTGATAGGGTGAATTGGGGGTGAAGCGGATTTCAGCCAGGCCGAATTCGCCTGTATCGGCGCGGATCGACTGATTACTTTCGTGGATAAAGACATCCAGGCGGGCGTCCGCGGGAGCGCCGTTCGGGTAGCCGACCAGAACATACAGGATGTTTTCGACACCCGGGCGGAAAAAGCCGCCCTCCGGCACTGCGTCGATCACCAGGGCGCTGCCGGAGACGGGCAGCGAGACGTTGGAAATTTCGGTGTGCTGGGCCAGGTCAGTCACGCTGGCCTGGATATAGAAACGTCCCAATCCTCCTTCCAGGTCGCTGCCGGCGATGTAACCGGGCAGGTCGAATTCGAAGCTGAAGCTGCCCTCCTCGTCGGTTTGACCCTGCAGGGCGACGGTCACCTGTTTTTGGAAATCAAATGTGTAACCCTCAAGCTGCACCTGCCCGCCGGCGACCGGTTTTCCAAAAAAGTAGTTTACGCTGAGACTGCCGCTGACATGCTCGCCGGGCAGGTAGTAGCTGCGCTCGGTTTCGATTTTGAGATCAAATTTTGGCAGGACGTAATGCTCGACGGTGACGGTTTTTTCCGAGGTGGTATTACCAAGTGAGGCGCTGATCTTGTACGCGCCGGTGTTGACCTCGCTGGCCAGGGTGAAATCGACCGAGGCGACGCCGTAACTGTCGGTCACCAGCGTGCGGCGGAAGACCTTGTTGCCCTTGCCGTCGGCGATGATTAACTGAATATCCTGATCCGCGGCGGGCATCAGGTCAAAGGCGCTGAGGGCGAGCGCTCGCAGGTGGATCACCTGACCGGGCTGGTAGATGGGCTTGTCGCTGGTCAGCAGCACGCGGTAGTCGCGCTCGACCTGGAAGCTGCGCTCGAGCGTGTCAGCGCCCAGCTTCGAGCGGGTTTCGACCACCAGGACTTGCTCGGCAGAAAGGTCCTGGGGTAGCTTGAAGCTGACCTCGGCGTTGCCCTCGCGGTCCGTTTTTCCGGCAAAGACCGGCAATGGCTTGCCCCCATCTGCCGGGCGCAGCGAAACGGCAACCTCGGCATCGGGAAGGGGCGATCCGTCGCGCGAATCGCGGACCAGGACGCGGAAAACCGGCTGGCTGCCCGGCGCGGCCCGATTCTGGCCAAGGACAATGGTCTCATGCTGGCTGAGCTTATCCGGAAGATCGGCGTAGTAACTGGCGGCAAAAGCGCTGCCCGCGCCGGCCAGGACCAGGACTGCGATCACAATCAGGCTGATGACGGCTTTCTTGGACATCTCTTCTTCTCCTTGGTGAAAAGCATCCAATTCATCCCCCAGGTTGACTGTATCTTCTTCTGGGGATAGGACGCTGAGGATGACAAATAGTTCCTCAGGCCATCTCTCTGGCTTTATTCGGTACAGGATGATTGTAAGCATCAAGAGGTGCCATTTTGACCATGACGATCGAGAAGGTTTGTGGTATCCTTTCATATACTCAATAATTTAGTAGTCAATAACTAACTAAATAATGATGGATCCTCACCATTCTCACCTGGAATATGCCCTGCTTGGACTCCTGGCAGACCATCCGGCTCATGGTTATGAGCTGCATAAAAAACTCCATGATCTGCCCGCCCTCGGACAGATCTGGTTTGTGAAACAGGCCAATCTTTACGCCATGCTGGACAGGCTGGAAGCGCGCGGGCTGATTGCCAGCCGGCAGGTCGAGGCAGGAGGATATCCACCGCGGAAGGAGTACGCCCTTACCCGCGCAGGCGAGGAAGCGCTGCAGTCCTGGCTGCGGGCGCCGGTGGCCCGTCCGCGGGAGATGCGCCAGGAATTTCTGCTGAGGCTCTACTTTGCCCGCCAGTCCGGCCCGCAAGAAGCACGTGACCTGCTCGCCAGCCAGCGCCAGGCCCTGCAGCACTGGCAGGCGGAGATCCGGAAAATGATCGCCGACCTGCCGGACGAGGAGAACTTTCAGGCGCTTGTTCTGGAATACCGGCTGCGCCAGCTACAGGCTACTTTCGACTGGCTGGATTGGTGCGAGAGCCAGCCTTTTCTGCAGGGTTAATCGTTATGGTTGATTTTCTATCATCTCAGACTACAACAGGAGCATGGAAAATGAACAAGAAATTCTTATGGGTAACAATTATTAGCATTTTGATATTGAGCGCGGCAGGTTGCGCGCCCTCGGGCAAGAGCCCGGTCGACCAGGGGGTCATCCAATTGACCGACGCCCTGGGGCGAAGTGTTGAGCTCGCGGAGCCACCGCAGAACATCGTCGTTACCGGCCGGGCGACGCAGCTGCTGATCAACACGCTCTATCTCTTCCCGGAAGCGAAGGAGCAGGTGGCGCACGTCGAATACCGCTCTCAGACGAGCCACCTGTTCTTGCCGTTGGTCGATCCGCTCGCCAAGCAGAAAGCTGATCTGGAAAAGGATTCCGGCGCAGAACAGATCGCGCCCCTCAAGCCGGATATCGTCCTCATGAAATCCTACCTGAAAACTGACCTTGGCGATCCGATCGAGCAGCTGGGAATCAAAGTCTTCTATATGGACCTTGAAACTCCCGAGGCATTCTTCAGCGAAGTGGAGATGCTGGGGAAACTGTTCGGTAATCCGCAGCGCAGCCAGCAGATTGTGCAGTACTACCAGGAACGCATTCAAAAGGTCGAGGAAGGGGTGAAGGATATCGCCGCGGATCAGCGTCCAGAGGTTCTGATTCTCCAGTACAGTCAAAAAGGCGGCGAGGTGGCCTTCAGCGTTCCACCGGTTGAGTGGCTGCAGACGCGCATGGTCGAAACGGCCGGAGGCCAGCCGGTCTGGCGGGATATCAGCGCCAGCGGGGGCTGGACGGTGGTCAGTCTGGAGCAGATTGCCGCCTGGAACCCCGAATTTCTCTTCATCGTGGATTACAGCGGTAGCGCCCCCCAGGTAGTCGCCGATTTACAGCAGAATGACTCCTGGAAATCCCTGCCGGTGATGGCTGCCGGGAAGGTTTATCCCTTCCCATGCGACTTCTCGAGCTGGGACCAACCAGATTCTCGCTGGATTCTCGGTCAGAGCTGGCTGGCGAAGGTGCTGCATCCAGAGGCCTTTTCCGATCTGGATGTGCGCGCGGAAACAGCCGCTTTTTATACACAGATGTACGGATTATCCGTGGATCAAATTGAAGCAGAGGTCATGCCCTTGTTAGCGGATGAACCTCTCTTTTTTGCTGAATAGCGCCAGATCAGAATATGGCGGACTCGAATTTGAGGGCTGAGCGCAAAGGCATGCCGAGCGGACAGGGCAGGCTGTTTGGGCTGCTGGGGCTGGCAGTGTTGATTGTCCTCGGCCTGTCGTTTTTCATCGGGCGCTACCCGCAACCCTACTGGATGCCGCCGCGCCTGCTGTTGGAAGATGATCTGGCCCGCCAGCTTGCCCTTAACCTGCGCCTGCCGCGCCTGCTCACGGCGTTCCTGCTCGGGGCATCGCTCTCGGCAGCCGGAGCAGTCATGCAGATGCTCTTTCGCAACCCGCTGGTCGAGCCGGGGTTTCTGGGAGTGTCGCAGGGAGCAGCCTTTGGCGCCGCCTTTTCGATCATCTTCCTCAGCGCCAGCCCGCTGCTGGTTGAGGTCAGCGCCGCGCTTTTTGCCTTCGTTGGGTTGCTCCTATCCTACTTTCTGGCCCGCTACCTGCGCTACGGCGGCTGGGTGCTCCGCCTGGTGCTTGCCGGGATCGCGGTTTCAGCGCTGTTTTCCTCCGGGGTCGGGGTACTGAAGTACCTGGCCGACCCGACCCATCAGCTTCCCGAGATCGTCTTCTGGCTGTTGGGCGGGCTGTGGTCGGTCACCTGGCGAGACTTTATGCTCATCCTGCCGGTGGTCGCAGCGGGCTTGATCGTGATCTTCCTGATGCGCTGGCGCCTTAACCTGCTGGCCCTCAACGACGACACCGCCTTTTCGCTTGGGGTGGCGGTCGGGCGGGAGCGGGCGCTGCTGCTGGTGGCGGCCGTTGCGGTGACGGCGGCGGTCGTTTCGGTCGCCGGGATCGTCGGCTGGGTTGGCCTGATCGTCCCGCACATCGCCCGCCGTCTGGCCGGCGCCAACGCTGCCCGATCGCTGCCAGCGGCCATGTTGATCGGCGGGGTGTTTGCCCTGCTTTGCGACGACCTGGCCCGCACGCTGCTGATTGGCGAGATCCCGCTTGGAATCGTCACCTCATTGTTCGGCGCGCTCATCTTTGCCGGGCTGATGATCACCTATAACCTGCGGATCAAACGATGACATCGCCAGCTTTATTGACGCTCAATAATCTCCAGTTTGTCTACCAGCCCGAGATGCCGGTTCTGCGCCAGGTTTCGTTTGAGGCGTCCAGCGGCTCGGTCACTGCCATCCTCGGGCCAAATGGCGCCGGCAAGACCACCCTGTTGAAACTGATCCTTGGGCTGCTCCACCCGCATTCCGGCGAGATTCTACTCGACGGGAGAAGTTTGCGTCATTATTCCCGCCGGGAGTTGAGCCGCTGGATCGGGCTGGTGCCGCAGCGGGAGAGCGTGCCGTTCGAGTACACCGTCCTGGAATATGTTCTGCTTGGGCGCGCGCCGTATCTCGGTCCGCTGGATCAGCCGAGCGAGGCGGACATTCACATCGCCCGCCAGGCGCTGGCCCGGCTGGAGATCGAGTCGCTCGAAAAGCGCGTCATCCCCGAATTGAGCGGCGGCGAGCTGCAGCTCGTCATGGTGGCGCGCAGCCTGGCCCAGCATACCCGCATCCTACTGCTGGATGAACCGACCTCTCACCTTGACCTGAGCAACAAGTACCGCGTTTTGGATATCCTGAGAGGCTTAGCCAAAGAGGGGGTGACCATTCTTTTCACCACCCATGATCCTGAAGCGGCTTCGCTGGTGGCGGATGGGCTGGTGCTGGTCGCGCAGGGGCAGGTGCTGGCTGCCGGTCCGGTTGAGGAGACCTTCACCGCTGATAAACTGAGCGCGACCTACGGCGTGGCGGTCGAGGTGCTGCGCGTGGACGGGAGGAAGATCGTAGTCCAGCGGGAGGTGGCGGCAGGGTGAGCGCTGCAAGCAAATTGATCCTGGTCACCGGCGCGATTGGGGCCGGCAAGACTGCTTTCTGTCTGGCGGCAGTCGCCTGGGCGCGCGCACGCGGCTGGCAGGCGGCCGGACTGGTCAGCCCGCCGGTATTCGAGAACGGGGTCAAGATCGGGATCGATGTCGAGGATGTGAGCAGCGGAGAGCGGCGCAGGCTGGCGCGTCGGCGCGTCGGCGAGGTTGAGGCTGCGATTGCTACCACCGGCTGGGTCTTTGATCCGGAGGCGCTCCAATGGGGAAACCAGGTGCTGGAGAATGCGCTGCCCTGCGACCTGCTGGTTGTCGATGAGCTCGGTCCGCTGGAGTTTGAGCGCGGGCAAGGCTGGCTGGCCGGATTGGCGGCCCTGGACAGCCGCCGCTACCGGCTGGGGCTGGCGAGCATTCGTCCAGAATTGCTCAATCGGGCGCGTCAACGCTGGCCGGATGCGGGGGTGGAAGAGATTCGCTCACTGGAATCGGCGTTTTTAACAGTGGTTGATCTGCTCGGTACGCTGGAAGGTATATAGGTATCGACACCCTCACCCAGAGGGTTAAAAGCTAAACGAGGGGATTAATATTGAATTATCCCTCGATGTGTGATCGAGAGTAGATTATGGTTCCCTCCCCAGAATGGACGATAGGGGTCAGGCTAAGAACAACATTGAAAACATCACCAGTATCAGCAGGGCGGCCAGAGCAGGCAGCCACTGCCGGCGCCAGATGTAGCCTGCCGATCTTAAAAGCCAGGCGATTGGCACGACGAAAACCGACACTAATAGGCTCCAGGTCATGATTGTGGGGATAAGGATGTGGTCGGTTTTCACGATGGAAATATACCAATTGATCAACACGTATTGAATGGGTGATGACAATAAAAGCAATCCTAGTAACGGTAATTTCCGCACGATGCTGAATCCCATCAACGCAAGCCAAGCAAGCCACCCAGTGATAATGAACAAAGGCATCCATCCATATAAATTCAATCCAATCTTGCTGAAAAATGTTCCCAGATAAAGAAAAATCGGTTTTATGGAAGCCGAGGTCTTTGTCCAATCCCACCTGGTAAACAAGTTGAACAGGATTAAGATCAACGCAACGCTGATTGCGAAAGAGCCGCCAAGGACTTTCTCTTTATGTAGCACATTTCCTACCAGAGCGAGGATTAAGATATTGAGAAGGATAATTAATAAGAACAAAACATATACTCGCCAATCGTTGCTTATGTTTTGGATGAATGGATCATGTAATAAGTGGGAATCATCCGGCGCGAAGAATGCCTTTGCCTCGCTGGTCGGTAGGTAAAAACGATCATCCAAGGTGCCAGAATAGGTCAGATAACTAACTCCTTTTAAGTTCCGCCATCCCATTAGGATTCGGTAAAGAATTGTTGTTAGCATCCTTAGACATCCGATCATCGGATACACTCGCCCCTGGAAGCGATTCGGGCATGAAATTTGCACCAGCCAACACATGATTGACGCGCGACCGAATGGGCTGGTCGCATTTATATTATCACCCATTTCATTCGCTTGGAGGAGAGTTTAGATAATGGAAACCGATTCGAATCTCGCTCTGCAAATTAGCGGCCTGATCTGCATGGGCATCTTCATCCTGATATTTCTCGGTGGAGGCGGGTACATGATCTACCGCTCCATCCAGGACCGCAAGAAAGCCAGGGCCAGTCTGACCTGGCCCTCGGTCCAGGGGCGGGTGATCGAATCGCGGGTGGTCGAGAGCCGCTCGACCGACAGCGACGGCGACACCACCACGACCTACCGCCCGTACATCAAGTACGAATATCAGGTGATTGGAACGACGTTCACTTCGGATAAACTGGCTGTCGGTCCGGCGGTTTCGACCAGCAATTACCGCAAGTCGGAGGAGAAGGTCAACCGCATGCCGGTTGGCTCGACGGTGACCGTTTACTATAATCCCGACGATCCGACCGATGCGGTGCTCGAGCAGCGCTCGAATGCAAAATTACTGCTGATCCTCGGAATCATCTTCGCGGTGATTGGTCTTTGCTTCCTCTGCCCGGCTGCGATCTATCTGATCTACAACACGCTGTAGCCTTAGAATCCGACGCGCTGAACCGCTTCTTGTGAAGAGATGCGGTTGATGAATTAACCAGCGGCCATATACTGACCCTGTCGAAGAGTCGGCGGGGGCTGACATAGGATCCCCACCGTTTCTCTGCGGGAATGTGAGGGTGGTTGAGGGGATTCATCCTGGAGAGGATCACTTCCGTTCATTTTCCATGATTAACTTCTCCGGAAACAGTGTAAACTAAATAAGATCAAATCGTATAACCGGGGATGGAAAGATGGACCTGATTTCTTATCGCGGCTGGCCGAACTGTCTGCGTTTTTCGAACGCGCTGGTAGACCTGATTGTTACGACCGATGTCGGTCCGCGCATCATCCGCTACGGCTTTCTGGACGAAGAAAACGAGTTCGCCGAGGTGGCTGAGGATATGGGCAAGCGCGGCGGCGACGAGTGGCGCATCTACGGGGGTCACCGCCTGTGGCACGCGCCCGAACACAGCCTGCGCACCTATATTCCTGATAATCAACCAGTCCGCTACGAAGATCACGGCGAGTTCATCCGTCTGGTCCAACCGGTCGAGCCGGGCACGGGTATCCAGAAAGAGATCGACATCCGCCTCTCACCGGTCAACACGCACGCGCGGATCACCCAGCGCCTGCGCAACGCCGGCCTGTGGAACGTCCGCCTGGCTGTTTGGGGTTTATCGGTAATGGCTCCTGGCGGCACGGGGATCCTTCCGCTGCCCCCGCGCGGCAGCCACCCGGAAAATCTGACTCCGGTCAATTCGTTGACCTTCTGGGCCTACACCGACATGAGCGATCCGCGCTGGGTGTGGGGGCGGCAGTACGTCATGCTGCGCCAGGACCCCCTGATTAAAGTGCCGCAGAAGATCGGCGGGCTGATCCCTGCCGGCTGGGCGGCGTACGCCCGCCGCGGACACCTGTTCATCAAGAAATTCGCGTTTGATCCGAATGGCGTGTACCCTGATATCGGCAGCAACGTCGAGCTGTTCACCAACGAGTGGATGCTCGAGGTCGAATCGCTCAGCCCGCTGACGACCCTCGCCCCGGGCGAGGCGGTCGAGCACGTCGAGGACTGGTACCTCTTCCGCGAGGTGCCCACCCCGCACAACGACACCCAGGTAGAGCGGCACATCCTGCCCAAGCTGATGGAGACCGGGGTGTAATTGGGCGATAAGCAGTGCGGGCTGAAGGTTTTGTGTTCTTAAGCTTGCGCTCTTAGGTCAGATGATTTCCTTCTCCCACCCGCGGGAGAAGGGCGGAGATGAGGGCCATATACTCCACATTTGTTCCACCTCCATTGGCCTGCGAGGCGGCTTTTGTGTATGATTAAGATTGTGGAACTGATATAAAACTGCACAATCCATCCCCATCAAAGATACCCAATCCGAGGATAGTAGCGCCATGCTGACCATTCGTGAAATCACCGAAAACGATGCTGGCCCATTCCTTGAAATGTGCCGCGCCCTGGATGAAGAAACCAACTTCATGCTGCTCGAGCCGGGCGAGCGCACCCTGAGCGTGGACGATCAGCGCGAGCGGATCCGTTCATTGGAGAACCGGGATAATTCCACCATCCTGGTGGCGGATGTCGACGGGCAGCTGGTTGGCTATATCTACGCCGACGGGGGGCAATACAAGCGCAATCAGCACTGCGCCCATATCGTCATCGGCATCCGCGCCGCCTACACCGGGCAGGGGATCGGGGCACGGTTGTTCGAGGAATTGATCGACTGGGCGGGTAAGCACGGCCTGACCCGCCTGGAATTGACCGTGATGACCCACAACGCCCGGGCTGTCCGCCTTTACCAAAAAATGGGTTTTGAAATCGAGGGGCTGCGGCGGCGCTCGCTCTTCGTCGACGGCGAGTACGTCGACGAGTACGCGATGAGCAGGCTGATCTTCCCCGGCTACGCCGATTGACCGCCAGCGGGCTTGACCGGCTCGCCCGCCGCCGTTACAATCTTCTCTGCTAATCACCTGGAGGGTCGAGGGTCAGCCTGTGAGCCTGGAGCAAAAAACCGCGCGCGAAGCCAGCCTGGATGCATGGAAATTCTTCCGGCTGCTTTATTTACGCCTGACCACTCAGGGGGTAAGGGCGACTCTCTTATGGATGTACAATGTGCTCAACCGCTGGCTGATCGACCGCCCGGCGCGGAGTCTCTCGCAGATCACCCCGCAGATCTTCGTCGGCGGGCAGTTTCGCCGGCGCGGCTGGCGCGTGCTGCAGCGCTGGGGGATCAGCGCAGTGGTCAACCTGCGGGCGGAATTCGACGACCGAAAGCTTGGGGTTGACCTGGGACAATACCATTACATTCCCACCGAAGACGACAACACGCCCACAGTGGATGAATTGCGCGAGGGGGCTGCTTTCATCGCCGCAGAGATCGAGCGCGGCGGCAAGGTTTACATCCACTGCGGCTCGGGCGTGGGACGCGCGCCGACCATGGCGGCGGCATATCTGGTTTCGCAGGGACGCACTCCCCAGGAGGCCTGGGATCTGATTCGCAGGTCGCGCCCGTTTATTCGTCCGACCCGCGTCCAGCGTGAGCAGATCGAGCGCCTGGCGGAGGCCATCCGCCTGCCGCAGCCTTGAGAGACCGTCACCCTTCGCGGTTCTGCATAAATTGGCGGTGGTAGAGGACGATCGACCCGGCCACTGCCAGGTTGTAGGAAGCCTTGTTGACTGCTTCGAGCGAAACTACTGCATTGCACTGTTGCAGAATCCGTTCGGGCAGGCCGTTGGTTTCCGAGCCGAGCAGGTAGATTGCCCGCTCGGGATGGTGGAAAGTGGAAAGCGGCTGCCCGCCCATTTCGATTCCCACCAGTTGAGCGCCTATCGGGCGGGCTAGGAGGAAGTCCTCAAAGGTGAGGTAATGGCGCAGGGGGATCAGGCGCAGGGTGGTCTCGGTATCGCTGCTCTGGCGGCGGTAGGAGCGGCCGATGACGAATATACCGGCGGCGCCCAGTTGATAGGCGCTGCGCCAGAGCGTGCCGATGTTTTCGTTGCTGCGCGGCTGGTAGATGCCGATTTCGAAATAGCCCATTGTCTGTTTACTGTCGTGAAAACGAAGGGAATATTGACAGCGGTCAGCGTAATGATTCCGAACGCAGGCTCGGTCACCCTGCGGCGACGAGTCAATTATAGCTGGAAAAATCCGGTGAATTCTCTTGAGCGGGTGTTTGTGCTATATTAAATGTGGAGTTTCTCTCTCGGATTTACGGGTGTAAGCTGGTTCTGGTCGAAGGAGGAGCTCATGACAGGCAAAATGAGGACTGAAGACAATAATAAAACGGTCACTCTGGCCTTTCTGGATGAGGTTATCGGACGCGAGGGCGGCGGAATGATCGGCGTGCGCCTGTGGGATGGCAGCCTGTGGCCGCAGGCGGGCGCCGAACGCCCGGCCTGGCTTGTGCTGCAGCACCCCGGGGCGCTGCGGGCAATGTTCCTGCCCGGCACGGAACTGGCCCTGGCCGAAGCTTATCTCTACAATGATTTCGACATCGAGGGCGATATCACCGCTGTCTTTGATCTGGCCGACCGGCTGGCGCGCTCAACCCAGGGCTGGCGCGAGAAGCTCTCGGCAGCGAGGATGCTGCTCAAACTGCCTGCCGAAATCCCGCCGCGCCGGTCGCAGCGCGGTCCTGCCAGGCTGAAAGGCCGGCAGCACAGCCTGGAACGTGACCGCAAGGCGGTTCGCTACCATTACGATGTTTCTAACGATTTCTACCAGCTCTGGCTCGACCGGCGGATGGTTTATTCGTGCGCGTATTTTAAAGATGAAAAGATGGACCTCGACGCAGCTCAGCAGGCCAAGCTGGATCACATCTGCCGCAAGCTCCGCCTGCAACCAGGCCAGCGCCTGCTGGACGTCGGCTGCGGCTGGGGCGGGCTGGTGATCAACGCCGCAGAAAAGTACGGCGTACAGGCAACCGGGATCACCCTGAGCCAGCCGCAGGCCGAGCTGGCCAGCCAGCGCATCCAGGCGGCCGGGCTGGGCGATCGCTGCCGGGTGGAAGTGCGCGATTACCGCGAGTTGGACGAGAGCCAGCCCTACGACGCTCTGGCCAGCATCGGCATGTTCGAGCACGTCGGCGAGGCGCTTCTGGAGACTTATTTCAAGAAAGCCTGGCGGCTGCTCAAGCCGGGCGGGGTGTTCCTCAATCATGGCATCGCCCGGCGGGAAACCGATCCGCCTGCGCCCAAACCGAATTTCAACGACGCTTATGTCTTCCCTGACGGGGAGCTGACACCGATCAACCGCACGCTGCACGCCGCAGAGCAGGCCGGTTTCGAGGTGCGCGACGTGGAAAGCCTGCGCGAGCATTACGCCCGCACGCTGCGCCACTGGGTCGAACGTCTGGAGGAACGCCACGAAGAAGCGCTCCAATATGTCGACGAACCCACCTACCGGGTCTGGCGCCTGTTCATGGCCGGCTCGTCGCACGGATTCGCCAGCGGGCGGCTGAACCTGTACCAGGCTTTACTGGTCAAGCCGAACCATGACGGGCGAAGCGGACTGCCCCTGACCCGCGCCGACTGGTACTGACGATCGTTGACCGGTCCAGAACGGTCTAGGGGACCTTCTCGACCACGATCGTCAGGTTGGCCGCCAGAGCAGCGATCGCGCCGACTGCGGCCCAGACCGGCAGCAGCAGCGCGCCAACCACGCCGATCGTCAATGGGATTTCGATGAGGGTTTCGCCCTTTTCGTTCTTGATAATGATCCGGCGGACGTTGCCTTCGTGGAGGATTTCTTTGAGCTTGGAAACAAGCTGCTCGCCGTCAACGCGGAACTCTTCATAACGCACGTTTTCTTCAGGCATGGATATTCTCCTATAAATGGGTGTTCACATCATTATTTACGCAGGTTGGGCGGCCGAGTCGCGCTACACTTAGAGGATGCGCCGCCCAGCGGCGTCCTCCGCCTGGATGGCTGCTCTGGCAGCCGGGCTGCCCGGATACTCCTCGGCAAGCAGCGACCAGATCATCACGTCGTGTAAAGTCCCGTCGGGGGCAGGGTTGCGCCGACGGAGGATTGCCTCGAATTGAAAGCCAAGCTTGCGCGGCACGGCGGCGCTGGCCAGATTGAGCGGATCCATGTGAATCTCCACCCGCCTGACCCGCTCGATCTCGAAAGCGGCCTTGACCAGCGCGGCGCCCGCTTCGGTCGCCAGGCCCTGGTTGATGTGATCCCTGTCGATCCAGTAGCCGATCTCTAGCGCATCTGGTCCCACCCGGCGGTGCAGCCCGCACCCTCCCAGGATACGCTCGCCAGCGCGGTCAAATATCCCATAGACGAACTCTTCGCCCAGGTCGAAGCTGGCGCGCCACCGGCGTATCCGCTCGATTTTCCTCTGCAATTCCTCGGGTTCGTTCTGCGCCCAGGCCATGAAGCTCAACAGGTGCTCGCGGTTGACTGCCAGCGCCAGGCGCAGGGCTTCGGCGTCGAGCGGATCCCAGCAGCGCAGCTGCAGTCGCTCAGTATGGAGTCGGTAAGCGGGTCCAGGGATGGCTTCAGGCATCGGTACTTCCAGAAAACAGGCTCAGTTGATGATGATCTCGTCGAGGGCGCGCTTGGGCACGTGATGGACCTGGCGTTCGTCGCGCCAGTAGCGGATGTCGCCTTCCGGGCCGAGCGGCTCAATCGCCACCTGTTCGACCGGCTTGCCGAGGGCGATCACCAGCAAAATCTCCAGGTAGTCGGGAATTTTCAATTCTGCGCTGAGCTCGGTCCGGCGCACCGTGGCGATAATACACCCTCCCAGCCCGCGCTCGACCGCGCCAAGCAGAATGCTTTGGGCGGCAATCCCGTGATCGACGCCAAAGGAGGTGGCAATCGTCTTGTCGCCGAGGATGATGATGTACGCAGCCGGGCGCTCGCCCTCCTGCGGACCTGGCCAATCCTTCAGGTAGCCGGCCCAGCCGAGATGAGGAAAGATGCGCGCATTGGTCTGCGGATCGCTTGAGAGGAAGTATTTCAGCGGTTGGAGATTGCGCCCTGAGGGAGACAGGCGGGCGAGATTGACCAGATCGCGCAGGGTATCCATGGATATGGGCGTATTCTGGTCGAAACGGCGGTAGCTCCTGTTCCTGGTGATCAGCTCGAGCAGCATGGGAACCTCCATGGGGATGATATTGGTAGTGACTACATTATATAATAGCGGATGATGAGATGATGAATCAGTCGCCTTCCCTTTCGCGCGAAAAACTGGATCTCCTTGCCCGGGCGGCTGCGGCGCGGTTGGCGCTGATCGACAGCGACCACCTCGGCGCGCTGCGCCTGTTCAACGGCTTTTACGAGGGCATCCCCGGCCTGGTGGCTGATCTCTACGGACGCACGCTGGTGCTCGCCAACCACGCCGCCAGCCCCGAAACCCTCCAGCCCTGGATCCAGGCAGCCCGGGTTTACTACCTGGAGCGTCTGCCCTGGCTGCAGGCGGCTCTGGTCAAAACCCGCCGGGCAGCCACGCGCGAGGAGCGCCGCGGGCGGCTGGTCTATGGTCAGGCTGCTGATGAGCGCATCCTCGAGGGAGGGGTCTGGTACGCGATCGACCTGCAGCTAAATCAAGACGCCAGTTTTTACCTCGATACCCGTAACTTGAGAGCCTGGCTGCGCGAGAACCTGCGCGGGCGCAGCCTGTTAAACACCTTTGCCTATACCGGCAGCCTGGGCGCGGCGGCGCTGGCTGGCGGTGCCCGGCAGGTCGTCCAGACCGACCGCAGCGGCAAGTTTCTCGCCCTGACCAGAAAGACCTATGCCTTGAATGGCTTTGACTGGCGCGAGGGGGATTTTCCGGTTGGGGATTTTCACCGCGTCGTCGGGGCGCTCAAGCGCGAGGGACGGCTGTTCGACTGCGTCGTCCTCGATCCGCCGTTTTTCTCCGTCACGGACTCCGGCCGGGTGGATTTGACCGGAGAGATGTCCCGGCTGGTCAACAAAGTGCGTCCGCTGGTGGCTCACCAGGGCTGGCTGGTAGCGGTCAATAATGCACTGTACGTCTCCGGCGAGGCGTACCTGGCGGAGTTGAACAACCTGTGCCAGGATGGATACCTTCACCTGGAAGCAATCCTGCCTGTCCCTGCGGACGTCACCGGCTACGCGGAGACGCGGGTCAACCCGCCGCCGGTCGACCCGGCCCCGTTCAACCACCCGACCAAGATCGCTGTGATGCGCGTGACGCGCAAGGACATGGCGGCCGCCAGATAAAATCGCGCCGGCTCAAAGACCGGCGCGATGGATGTAAAGATGATTGAATTCTACGGCTTTCCTGGCGCACCCCCAAATCTACATGGCCGGGGGAGCCTCGGAGGCGAATTGAATCTGGTTGCCCTCAGGGTCGTAAAAGGTTCCGTAAGCCACGACGCCCGGGATAACCGCGGCGTCGTCGCATTTGACGCCCCTGGCGCGCAATTCCTCGGTCGTTTTGAAGGCGTCATCGACGGTCAGCACCAGGGTTGTGCTGCCGGCGGTTGAGGGCCGTTCACCGGGTCCGTCCCAGCGGTTGATGGCTACGTGGGCGGCGCCTTCGACGCCATACTCTTCCCAGCCCATCTCATCGCTGGAATAAGCCACAGGCCAGCCGAGGGTTTCTCGGTAGAACTTTTTGGCCGCTTCCCAGTTCGTTACCTGCAGGGAGACGACGTTTACACTCTTGAAGAGGGACATTTCTGGCTCCTTTCTGATTGTAATAGAACAAATATTCGAAGTGTCTTGATTATAGAGGAGTACTACAAGAATGTCAATAGGGAAAACTGGAAGGGAGAGGTGTATCTGTCCCAATGGCAGCAGGTCTATAAAGAGGGTTTGCGCTGACAGGCAGGACAAGAATTACAGCGATGAATTGAGAATTATGGACCGGCCTCTTTAGTCGGCCGGCAGCGAGCTGCCCGGCGCGTGGGCGGGCAGCTTCTCACTCTCCGCGCGCCTTTCGATCAGGCGGAGGATGACCACCCCTGAGATAATCAGCAGGCTGCCGCTGATCTGCGCCAGGCTGAAGCGCTCGCCGAGGAGGAAATAGGACTGGACCGCAGTCAGCGACGGCTCCAGGGTGGCGATCAGGTTGCTGATCGTGGCGGGGAGGAAATTCAGGCTCAAATTGTACAGTCCATAGCCGCCAATAGTCGGAACGACTGCCAGCGAGACCAGCGCCAGCCAGCCGGGGGCGTCCAGGGCTGGGATCAGGCTCGGGCTGCCGAGGACGGTGCCGCCAATTCGCGGGAGGATGAAGTTATACCCCGCCAGCAGCAGGGACGCAAAACCGAAAGTGTAGAACAGCGCCGTCCAGGAGGAGATGCCCCGCCGGGCGGTTTCCTTGCCCATCAGACTGTAGACGGTGAAACCCAGCCCTGAGATCAATCCGGTGAAAACCCCCAAAGCGTTGGTGCGCCAGGCTGAGGGGACGAATGCGCCGGAAACCAGCGCGCACCCGGAAAGGCTCAGCAAGATGGCGACGACCCGGGTGGCAGTCAGCTTCTCGCCAAACAGCCGCCAGGCGATCACCGCGGTGAAAGCCGCCGAGGAATAGACCAGCACGGTCGAGACCGCCGCGCCGTTGAGCACAACTGAGACGGTCCACATGGCGTTGAAGAGCGAGAGGACAAAACCGTAGAGGAGAATGAACTTCCACTGACCCCGCGGCAGGCGCAGCAGCGGGCGGCGGATGATCAACAGAGCGGCCATTGTGGTCAGGCTGGCAAAGCCATCCCGCCAGGCGGCAACCAAAAAGGCGGGAAAATCGTAACGGCTGGTCAGGTAGCCGATCAGGGTCGCAGTCGCCGACCAGACCGAGACGCCGATCAGGGCGATCAGGTAACCTTTGCCGGTTTGAGAGGTTGGGTGATGAGAAGCAGCGGCGCTCATTCAATTTTCTTCCAGAGGGATGTGCTGGCGCAATTGTACTACAGGCCAGATGATCCCGGCGGTAGGTAGTTTCAACACAGCCAGCCCGCAGCCGGTCAGGGTCTTCGCCTGTTTACGGCCGAATATCGGTCAACCGGCGCTGACCTGATGGCCTGCCCCGCGCAGCGCTGCGACCGCTTCGTTCAGGTTTGCCTCTTTGACCAGCAGGTAATCCGTATCGTAGGTCGAGATGGCAAAGATGCTCACCCCCGCCTGGGCCAGCGGCGCCAGCAGAGAGGACAGCACCCCGGTCAGGCTGAAATCAAGCGGGCCGGTAACTTTCAACGCCCGCCAGCCCGGCTCGCGCTGCACCCCTGCCGGAACAAGCGCCTCCTCGCAGACCAGGGAGAGCTCGTCCTCAGTGCGCGTGAGGGAGAGCAGGCGCGTTTCAGCGGCCCAAACGGGCAGAGGGTTGTTGGGCGGCATCCTGCAAACCGCGAGGGTGAACGGCAAAACAGTTAATGAGTAGGAATAGGTTTCAATCGGCATTGTAACGGTACTGGGCCGGGATTTTCACCGACACCGAATCACCGCGGGCGATGATTCCAGGTTTCTCGACCACGGCGACCAGACCGCGCAGGTGCGCTGCGGCCCTGGTGAAGGTAGCGGCCAGCTCCGCTCGCTGCGGGTAAGCCGCCTGGATGACCTTGCCGGGGTGAATGCAAGGGTTGTTTTCGCCGCTGATATAGAGGACCGCGCCCTGCTGGAAGAACATCCGGGTTGCAGGCGGCAGCCGTGTCAGCGCCTGGATGCCTTCGAGGAGCAGATTGGCCCCGAGCCACTCCGGACGGATTTCTGGCAGGTACATCCGCGCAGCGACCTCGGCCATTTCCTCAACCGAGATGATCGAGATTTGCCGGTCGTTACGGATGGGTGTGCCGCGCGGGTAGTGCGGCGTGCGCGAATCCGAGGGTCGGGTCAACCCGGCGTGGCGGTCGCCTGGAAAGCCCTCGAAGGTTGCCTCGACCTGATCGACCGGGGCGGTGACCAGCGAATCTTTCTGCATGCCAAGCAGAACGCTGACGACGATACCGTTGATAGATGTTTGCATGGGCACCCCGCGGGTGAAATAAGGAGAAGTATATCGACCTGAACTCTATTTTATCTTTCTTTGGCTGCAATGTCCCCCGATTCGCTAAAACAGGGCAGTCATACGGGCTGCCCTGTCATTTTCAATGAGATTTCGGACTGTTGTCGAAAACGGCTCAATTTGCGCTTGCAGCTTCCTGCGAGGCGCGGGCTGGTTCCGGGATCGGCGTGGTGGCGCGGATGAAGCCGATGAACATCACGATGGCGCCGAGCAATTCGCTGATGTACAGCGCCCCGGGGATGCCCATCCGACTGAAGGTGCCGCCAAAGGCAGGCAGCAGCGCCCCGGCAGCGATCAACACGTTGCCGACGGTGCGGTGCAGCAGGACGCGCTTGCGGAAGAATAACCAGGCCGAATACCCTGCTCCGCCGACCAGCAGGAGCGTCCCGTAGAGGTTAAAGAACGGCGTAAGGGTGCGCACGCCCGGGGTGACGATCGCCTGCCCGCTGAGCTCGCTGCCGGTGTGCAGCGAGGAGGTCATCAGGCCAGGGTCGAGCTGGGCAGTAAACACCCGGAAAGCAGCATAGATAGATCCGGCGATCAAGATGGCGAGCAGCACATAGACGATCCTGCGCCGGATGAGGAGGAAGGCGGTGCCCTGACCAAGCCAGGCGGCGACGAGCACGGCGCCGAAGAGGTACCACAGGCGGAAAACGAGCGGATTCCAGCCGAAAGCCCCATAGGCTGCCTCGCTAAAGCCGCCGATGGCGTAGAAGGTCATGCCGATGCCCCAGAAGAGGAGATGATTTCCGTGTTTGATCAGAAAGCGGCGGAAGATGAAGGCGGCAAAGGTTGCGCTGACGATAAAGGATGTAAATGGGATGATAGTGTTCAAGTATGTCATGAGAAACCTCTTGATGAAGATGTACGCCTGACAGGCGCTGCCCGGACGTTAACCTGGGCCTGGAAAAACCCTCAGGCTGACCAGGAGGATGACGATCAACAGAACCAGGATCGCCAGGGCGATGATTGCAAGAGCAATCGGAATCGCTTTTTCAAAAAATGCCGGATAACGCCTGCGCGGGGATTTGGATGCCATCAGTGCGCATTCTAGCACCCTGAACGCAGGCTTGCATGAAAGGCGGTTTAGGATTCGCTAAGAAAATGATTAAGAGAATTTATCCGACATTCCGCCTGCGCCGCCCGTAACGCCAAAATCCGGCTGCGGCGACCAGCAGCGGCAGGGATGCCCCGGCGGGACAAATTTTGTCAAATCCCTGGCGGATGCGCTCCTGAATCCAATCCAGAACGAGCTGCTCGATATTATTAAGCTGCTGGCGGCCCCATTCGCGGACCTGTTCTTCCAGCTCGGTCTTTTTATCGGCCAACTCCTGCGGCAGAACGATTACGTTGATCGCGATCGGCTTGCTGGTAAAGAACTGACCGCCGTGGGCGACGTCCCATTCAGAGAGGAATACCCCCCAGCGGGGGAAAGAGGTCGTCGTCCAGCGGAAAGTGACTGTTTCACCCGGCGGGACTGCTGAGACCAGCTCCAGGCGGCTGCCGGCGCCCCAGTCGTTGCGCAGATTCACCAGGGCAACCTCGCCCGGCAGCCAGGTCTCGCTGCCTTCATTGCGCAGGGTCAGCTCGATTTCAGTTGATTCGCCCTCAACCAGCACCGGCCAGTCGGTTTGCCTGGTAACTTTCACCGCCAGCGGTTGGATCTTGCCGCTGCTGACGCCGATGACCTGCGGCAGGCTGCGGTTGGAAAAGACGTAGGGGGTGTTCCGGCAGATCAACTGGGTCGACTCGCCGCCGTCGAGCATCATCACCTGCTCGGCGCCGAAAGCACGCAGCACCCCGGCGGCGTCAGCCTGGCGGGAAGTTTTCGAGGTGAAGATCAACACCGTTTCGGTCTGGCCGTCGCCGTCGGCATCCAACACCCCGGCGAAGGTGCGTCCAACCAGCGCGGTAGGATCTTTATCCGCATCCTCGCTCAGGCCGGCGATGATCTGCGGGGCAGAGGAGCCTGCCAGCGCGTCAGCGGAGAGTGGGCTGATTCGGGCGCGCTCAGGCCAAATCTCCAACATCAGCTTTTGATCGGGGTATTCGCCCGCGCCGTAGCCCTGGCTAACGACTTTCCCGTCCTGTTTAAGCGGGAAGGCCAGGGGGGCTGGATCATCGCTGGTGGAGAAGAAGGCCCCGTTGACCAGGCAAAAAGCCTGGCTGTCGCCGGCGGCAAAGCTGTCCCAGAATTGCTGCAGCGATTGGCGGGTGAAGCGCGGACTGTCGCCGCCGTAGGCGCCCTGACCGGCGCCTGCCTCGGCAATGGCGCCGTGCAGCAGGGTAAGCCGGGCGCCGCCGGTCAGATCGATGACCGCGACGAAATCAGGCGTCCCGCCTGGATAATCCTTGCGGTAGAGCTCGACCGCCGCAGCCGAATCGACCAGCTCGAAGCCGGGCGGCGGGGTTATTGGTTCGAGGCGCGCTTGCACAGGGCGGGCGGTGAGCGCAGCAAGGATCAAAGCGAGAGAGAACAGGGCTGAAGTGAAACCTTTTGGTATTCGGCTCATATCCTTGATTATAGCCCGGTTACGCCGCGCGATACCCTCTGATCAATTGCCGCGGTTCGCCTGCTCGCTTTCCTGGACGGCTTGGATACAGTCGGCTGGCGCCCAGCCGATGTCCCCGCCAGGCAGCGCGGCCAGCACCCAGGCGCTCTCCACAGCCAGCACCGTCAACGGCTGACCAACCTGGAGGGCGAGCTCGCTCGAACTGTAATCCTTGATCAGAACCGCCTTCCCGCCGGTGTACCTCAGCCAGCGTTCGGGCACCCAGGCTTCCACGCCTCTCTCGTCGGCGCACCAGACCCAGCCAGGCCATTGCGCGTCGCGGCGCAGCGGGTGGAGGATATCGCCGGCGCGGGCAGTCAGCACGGTTTCTTGAGTCGGGTTGTATGCGCGGATTGCGACCGCTTTTTTTGGATAGTTCTTCTGGTTCATAATTTTTTGGGTTTTTCTACTCTGCGCGCCCAGGTCTTGAGGATATAGCCGGAGGCATCCGGGGTGACGCAGTTGGTCTTGCCGTGATCCACGTGGACCTTGCCGATCCGCGCCGCGGCTGCCAGGGCTTTACCTTGCAGATTCGAATTGCGTACGCCGATTCCAATCAGGACGGAGTTCATCGCGTCGCGGACGTAGTTCTCCTGCGAATGGATGCTGGTCTCGATTTGTTCCAGATACGCTTCGAAATAATCATCCGGCAGGTCTGGATTTCCAAGGGCAAGCTGGGCTAGTATCCGCCAGCCGGTCCGGCCGGTCCACTGGCCGTCTGATTGGATCCACTCCTGCATCAATTCCTCCGCCCAGATGGTTTGTAAAGCCAGTTTAGCAAAGGCGTCGCTGATGATATAGTTGTCCAGGTCGGAAGCCCAGGCTTGCAGCGTCTCCCGGTCGATCTCGGCCGGGTCGGCGATCATCGTTGCCAGCATTCGCGCGTCGTGGTTGCCGCTTTGCCATAACTGTCTGGCCAAAACGGTATCATTTCTGATTTGCTTTCTTAGTTTGCCCAGGTCGGCAAAACTGACTCCGAACAAATTCTCGCCAACGCCGTGGCGCGGGTATACCTTGCGGTTTTGCTCAGAGCCAAGAGATTCAAGCACCTGCATGGTTATGTTTAAATCCATCATAACCTCCATCACAGCCCAATTCAACCGATAATCAACCTTGATTTTACTGAAAATAAAGATAGATATGGTTAAAGGGGGATTAAAGTCAGCAGGAGCAAAACGCCCATCCCTGCCAGGATGACCAGCAGCGGCTGGCGCGACCGCCAGGCGACCACGCCTGCGGCCAGGCCGGCGATCAGGCGGAAGTTGCCAGGAGAAACGTCGAGCTGGGCAGAGCGGATCAACAATTCCTGAAAGATGATCGCCGAAAGCACCGCAGGCGGGACGAAGCGAAGCCCACGCCTGACCAGATCGGGGATTTCCTGGCGGCCAAAGAGGGCGATGAACGACAGCCGGGTGAGGTAGGTGAGCAGCCCGCCGAAAATGAAGACCAGCCACAGTTTCACCGCCGCCTCCCCTCCACCAGCAGCCCGGCGGCGATGCCAACCAGCGCTGCCGCGACCAGGCCGAGCTTGTAAGGCAGGTTATAGCCAGCCACAGCCACGATACCCGCCGAGAGACCTGCAGCGATGCCGGCTCGGTCTTTGATCAACGGAGCAACCATGGCGATGAAGGTCAATGCCAGGGTGAAATCGAGCGGCCAGGAGCGCGGGATGACTTCGCCGAGGAAGATGCCCAGGGCGGTGCTGAGCTGCCAAGTGGCCCACAGGGTCAAACCGGCGCCGAGAAAATAGCAGTGGCCGGCGCGATTGGGCCGCGAATTTTCGAGATGACCGATCGAAGCGGCGTAGGCTTCGTCGGTCAGCAGGTAGGCCAGCCCGGCCTTCCAGAGTGGGGAAAGGTGCTTGAAATAAGGAGCGACCGAGGCGCTGTAGAGAGCGTGACGCAGGTTGAGCACGGCGATGGTCAGCACCATCACCAGGACCGGGGCGTTGGCCTGGGCTAAGGGAACAGTAGCGAATTGCGAAGAGCCGGCAAAGACGACCGCCGACATGGCCTGGGCGGCTCCGAGCGGCATCCCGGCCGAGACCGCCAGCGCGCCGTAGATCATCCCAAACGGGGCGACGCCGATCAGCAGCGGCAGAATGGCGCGCACTCCCGCCCAAACCTGGGATTTCGGCGACGCTCCGCAAGGGGGTAACGGATCTTTGTTCGCAGTTGATAAGGTCATGACCGCTCGGCTGAATCAGGATAAAGACGGGAGAATTTAACCACAGGCTGATCGATTTGGGTATGGAGTTGCTTGTGATTAATATGACCAGGATTGTGACCTCTCTCACCCGGTTTATCTATTTAGTTTTTGCGTGTCCAGGCGTTAGAATCAAAATGGTCCCCGGCATTCGATATGTAAAGTTAAGGAACCTCAATTATGGAAAATTCAGGAAAACAACCTGCTGATGAAGGTCTGCCCGGCATGGCGGTCATCAACCGCGAGCTGGCTCCCTTCCAAAAATCGGATACCCGCCGGGCGGTAGGGCAGCTTTTCAACACCCTGATCCCCTATTTTCTGCTCTGGTATTTGATGATCCGCAGTCTGGAGGTTTCGTATGCGCTGACCCTCGTTCTGGCTTTGATCGCAGCCGGCTTTTTGGTGCGCATCTTTATTTTCTTCCACGATTGCGGGCATAACTCGTTCTTCCCGTCCACCCGGGCGAACAAAATCGCCGGCGCCTGGCTGGGCCTGCTGGTTTTCACCCCCGGCGA
The DNA here is from genome assembly GCA_964564935.1 of uncultured Anaerolinea sp. Classification (GTDB taxonomy): domain Bacteria; phylum Chloroflexota; class Anaerolineae; order Anaerolineales; family Anaerolineaceae; genus Bellilinea. Next base: position 84,180 of record CAZMCF010000005.1, read on the forward strand.
GCAGTGGTGGCACTCCCACGCCCTTCACCATGCCTCGAGCAGCAACCTGGATAAACGCGGCAGGGGTGATGTGATGATGCTAACCGAAGAAGAATATCTCAAGCTGAACGGCTGGCAGCGCCTGGGATACCGGCTCTTCCGCAACCCGCTGGTGATGTTCATTCTTGGCTCGTTCTACATGTTCGTGATCAGCCACCGCCTGCCGCTGCCGCGATACGGGAAGAAAGAGATTCGCAGTGTGATCTTCAATAACCTTGGCATCCTGGCAATTGCGGCCGGGATGAGCCTGCTGATCGGCTGGAAGGCATATTTGATGATTCAGCTGCCGGTGCTCTGGATGGCGGGAATCGCAGGCGTCTGGTTGTTCTACCTCCAGCACCAGTTCCAGGGCAGCTATTGGAGGCGCAGCAGCGAGTGGAATTACATCGCTGCGGGACTTCTCGGTGCCTCCTTTTACCACCTTCCGAAACTGCTGGACTGGTTCACCGGCAGCATCGGTTATCACCATATTCATCACCTCAGCCCGCGCATCCCGAATTACTATCTGGCGCGCTGCCATGCCGCCTCGCCAACGGCTCAGAAATATGCGCGGGTTTTGACCATCCGCCAAAGCCTTGGCGCCGTGCGGCTCAAGCTGTGGAGCGAGAAACAGCAGCGCATGGTGGACTTCCCGCGTCTGGCAGAGAGGTCTGAATCTGTTCTTGTCTAGCTGATCAGAACAACCGCATAACCAGGGGGACGAGGATGGCCGTGAGCCCCAGAATCAGAATGACGCCGGTGAAGAGCAGGTAGCGTTTGGCGTAATTCATCACCAGGCTTTTGTCGTAGTATTTGTCGATTTGGTGGTCGGCGTACATGGCGATCAGCCCGTTGAGCAGCTTTGCCCGTGTCCGCCTTCCAACCAGCAGTCCGGCAACGGCGATGACGTTGATCAGGACGGTCATGGCGATCACGATCGCGAGAAGGATGTCGTCCTGCGTTTCCCGGCTGTAAGATTCGGCGAAGGATGAGTTGATCGCCAGGGCGATCAGGTTAAAGACGACCGCGACGACAACGAAGATGGTATCCGTGCGGCTCGAAAGTCCCAATTCGGTGACAATATGCTCGTGAAGCCGTTCCAGCATCATCCACCTCCACGGCCTGCGAGGATTGCGGGCCGTACCTGAGAGAGGCGACTTTTCCAGACAGGGGCGGCTGCCCCGCCCTTGCAGAAAGTCGGTTATCCATAGGATACCCGGTCCGCTGACAAAGTCAATGGGGAATCCTGCAAACCTCCACTTGTAAGGGGAGGGAGCTCGACAATATTATTTCAGATTGTAGCGGTACAGATTGGATTCGCGCAGCTCAAACCCGACTCGCCGGTACAGACGGTTTGCAGCCTCGCGGGATGGGCGCGAGGTTAAATCAACCGTCTTGGCGCCCAGTTCAGCCGCGCGTTTGAGCGCCGCAACGGTCAGCGCCTCGCCGATCCCCTTGCCGCGCTCGAGGTTGTCGACGACCACATCCTCGATCCAGGCGCGGATACCGGTCGGGATGCGGAATGTGACCAGAGTTAGCGTCCCAACGATCTTGCCGTCCTGCTGCGGGTCGCGGGCAATCAGCAGCGAGTCATTGTCGGCGATCTCCTGCAGCTCGGCTTTGGTCGGAATTGCCGCCGAAGAACTGAGCTGAGGGATCAGCCGGGCGAACGCCTCGACGACTTCATCGGTGACTTCGGTGAGAAGAGTAATTTCCATGCCGTCATCCTGTCTTGTTGAAGTTGGATTTTATTCGATGAGATTTACAGATGAGAAAAACGCAGAGGAATGTAGATTTCTATTTTACCTGATTTCCCTCAGAGGCTTTTTCAGGTTGAAGACATGAACCGCGCTGGTATCCCGCCCAAGGGCGACGAGGATCTCGCCGCTGTCCAGGTTATAGACTACCGACCAGACCGTGGATTCCTGGGAAACGTCTTTCAGGAGATTCATTGTCTGGTAAGGCTCGATCACTCCCTGGCGTGCGGCGAGGGAATCCGACGCAAGCCGGTAGCGCCGGCAGGAGGTGTCCGCCTCGCTCTCGCTCAGACCGGTCAGGAGGAAATTGGTCGCCGCCTGCCAGGGCTGCTGGCTGCGGATGATGCTGATCCGGTCGGAAAGGATTTCGACCACGGCTGAACCATTCCGGTCGCTGATCAAATAATGCAGCCAGGGACCGCCGCCGAAATCGATGTTAACGCTCTGGATCAGGGTGAGTGCCTCATCCAGATCGCCGGCGTAGTCGAGGATCAGGCGGACGACCGCCAGCGAGTCCAGGGTTGGCCTGGCCGGGTCGCGTAGTCCGGGCGTGGCCGGAACTGCCAGGATACCGACCGCCACGCCGCGCTCGTTCATCCCGTCGAAAGGCCAGAAAGGCGCCTGTTTCAAGTTCTTGAGCGCTTCCCAGGAAATTCCTTGCTCGAATCCCAGATAGGCGATATCTACCATGGACACAGAAGCGTACCCGTCCGGCGGGGCTGTGTAGAGCAGCATGGTGGAGCGGTGCTCCCAATCGAAATTCCGCCCCATCAGCGCTTTGCCCTGCGGACTGCGTCCGTAGATCACTGTACAGGCGAACGGCCGGCCCTCTCCACCAGGCAGCGAACTCAGCCCAGGGACCTTTTCAAGTCCGACGCTCTCCAGGAATTGGTAGTCGCCGATGTAGCGCATGGTGTAAAGAGGGAAATCATCCACTCTGCGCAAGGTCAGCAGGCTGAGCAAGTGCGGATCAATGCTGCTGATCCCGGCAAGGACGAGCAGCAAGACTGCGGCCGCGAGGAGGATCGCCCTGTTGCGGCGAGGATCTCTCAAAGAATCCATGATCAGTCTCCGTGGAAACGGCGGAAAATCCGGCGAATGCTCAACTGCATCTGGATCGATTTATTGCGGGGATTCCACCTGGCCGCTGGCTGCCGGTACTACGGCGGGCTTACCTCGGGCAAGCAGCTCCACCCCTTGCATCGCGATGGCGACCTGGGCAAGCGCCAGCCAGATAAACAGCAGCACCGTCCCAATGGTCGCCAGGCGCAGCCAGGTCGGCAGGCGTTCCTGGATGCGCTCGACTTCGCGGTGGAGATCGCCGACCGCTGTCTGGTATTCGCGCAAGACCCTCTGGGCTTCGATTGCGCTGGTTGTGATGCTGTGCAGGTTCCCCGAGACGCCCTTCATTTCACTCTGGATGCTGCCAAGGCTTTCGGTCATCTGATCGAGGCTTTTTTGAGAGCTGGCCAGCATTTCGGGCGTGTCTTTCAGGCTGTCCGAGACGCTGCCAATTGTCTGGTTGAGCGGGGTCTCCGGGTTGTAGATTGCCCTTCCAATCAAAGGCAGGCTGCTCAAGGTGGAAAGGAAGTTATCCACGTTTCGAGCTGCTGTCTGCGCGGTGGTGAGCGCCCGGCGGGTGGAGCGGATGGTGTTGGGCAGCTTTTCACCGACAAGCTCGCTGATCGATTCCAGTGTGGGCAGCGTCGTGTTCATCACCGCTTCGGCGCTGTCAACCGTCGTCTGCAGGGAGCCCAAGGCGTCGATGGCGTCATCCAGGGCAGAATCGGCCATGGCGAAACCACTTTCGGTGGTTGTCAGAGTACGGTCGAGCAGGTCGAGCATGCCGGTCAGAGAGTTGGCCGCCTGTTCCTGTACGCGCAGGGTGATGATCAATCCGGCCAGGCTGACTGCCAGTCCTACCAGCGCCGCGGCGAGGAGGGAGAATCCAAGAACTTTATAAATCAGGGTTTTCAAAGGAACCCTCGCTTTCATTTCTCGTCCCAGCCCTTGTCGACCAGTTGTTTGTACGAGGGAGAATCTCCAAGGACTGGAAGCTGGCGAAGAGCAATTTTCTGTTGACTATGCCGCGGTAACTGGACAAGGGGGGTTATTCGCGCCTGCCGGCAATCAGCTTCTCCTGCAGGGCTCTCAATTCGGTCCACCTGGCAGCCAGGATGAGTGATGCCTGTTCAGGCCAGGTGCTGGCATCGAACAGAGTGATCCCGGCCGCTTTAAGAATTTCAGAAATCCGTGCAGGCGAGGTATCGGCAAGTTTTTGGAAGGTATTGATGCCTGCATCGCGCAGGACTCCGCTGATCTTCGGACCGATTCCTTCAATAATGGTAAGGTCGTCCAGCGAATCAGGTTCACCGAGAAAAGGAGAAGTTGCCGCAGCCGGAGCGGTTTCAGGTTCGGCAACGACAGCTTCGGGGGAGGGCGCAGCGGTTTCGATAGGCATTTCCGTTACCGGCGAAGTAGGCACCTCCTGGTATGTTTCAGCTTCTGGCGGTGAAGGGCGGAGGAGCAAGTAGAGCAGGATGATGACGACCACTAAGGCAAGCAGCCATACCCATAAGGGCAAGCCGAGAACGTCTCTTTGCAATCCTTGTATATCGGGCGCCAGGAAAATTGAGAGGACAGCGGGTTTCCCAAACATTTTCCCTCCTTAAAAATAAACTATTCCTGATCCAATTAATGATGATCTGCTCCTGTTCTTCATGTTAATGATTTTTACCCAGATGTCAAATCAAAGTCTGGTAGAAATTGACCCGATATCTACCTGAAGGCACATATTCGTCACGATTATTTGTGCCGGTGAACAGGCGGCGGAACGGATTTCATGCCAGGCGGCCTGGCGATTCAATGCGCTGCCTTACGGTTGGTCGGGCCGGATTGTATACCTCTCCTGGGTGCAGGAGCGTTGATCAATTATCGTGTAGAGCTCAAAACCGTCTTCGAAGAAGGTCAATTGAGTGGTCAATGCGCCAAGCGTATTCTGGTAGACGTCGTTGGTCAACCATAGAAAAGTCTGGCTGAAATCGCCGGCCCGCAATTCGACTGAACGGGCTGAAAATACAAAGCTGACCTCGATCTGTCCGGGGACGACGACCAGGCAGGTGCAGGGAGTCCAGGCATAGCAGTTGTAGCGGTAATTGTGAGCGCCCTGGTTGGCGGCTTCAGCCGGGCTGCGCAGAAGCGGTTTGAGCGAATTGGAGTCGGTCGGGTGTGGGGTGGGGGTCGGGCTGCCGACCAGGGGGACGGTCGGAGTCGCAGGGGGGAGTGTGAGGCTCGGGCGGGGAGTGATGATCAGCGCCGGACTGGGTGTCAGGCTTGGCGTGGGGGCCTGGGCAGGAGTTCCCGCGCAGCCGGCAAGGAAAAAAATCAGCAAGGCAACCATCATGGGAATCGAACGCGGCATACTGCCCTCGAAATGGAATGGATGTCGAACACTAAGGATGCACCTTGCGGCTGCTTCCTCCATTCTATCACGGGCGGGGTCCAGGGACTGGAAAAAAACCGGCAATAAAAAAACGGACGGGTGTTTCCCCGTCCGGTTCCAGAAATTGTTCGCGAAGAAATTCGTTCCTGCCTTTGGGCGTACCGGGAAGAACTGTACGGTCAGCCTAGTGCATTGCCTCGAATTCCTGCATGGCGTCAACCAGAGCCTGAACGCTTTCCAGCGGCAGCGCGTTGTAGAGCGAGGCGCGGAATCCGCCGACTGAGCGGTGACCCTTCAGGCCGACCATGCCTTTGCTCTTGGTGAAGTTCAAGAATTCTTCTTCGAGGTGCTCGAAGCCGGGGGCCATGACGAAGCATACGTTCATCCGCGAGCGGTCTTCTTTGGCGGCTGTGCCAACGAACAGTTTGTTGCGGTCGATTTCGTTGTAGAGCAGAGAAGATTTCTGGATGTTCATCTGCTCCATCACTTTTAAGCCGCCGAGTTCTTTCAGCCATTTGAGGGTCAGCAAGGCGGAATAAATGATCACGCAGGGCGGCGTGTTGTAGAGCGAATTCTCTTTAATGTGAGTACGGTAATCGACCATTGTGGGCAGCGGGCGGGAGACCTTGCCAAGGATGTCCTCGCGCACAACGACAAAAGTGATGCCTGCCGGAGCGAGGTTTTTCTGAGCGCCGCCGTAGATTAAAGCATACTTGGATACGTCCATTGGCCGGCTGAAGATATCCGAGGATGCGTCAGCGACCAGCGGGATCGGCGAATCAATGTCGGTCAGGATCTCCGTGCCATAGATCGTATTGTTGGTGGTGATATGGAAATAGTCAGCATCTTCAGGGATCGTGTAGTTCTTGGGGATGTAAGTGAAGTTCTTGTCCTCCGATGAGGCGACGATCTCCACCGGCCCGAAGAGCTTGGCTTCTTTGACGGCCTTCTTGGCCCAGGCGCCGGTGACCAGATAGGCGGCTTTCTTTTCGAGCAGGTTGTACGGAACGTGGAAGAACTGGGTGCTGGCGCCGCCGCCGACAAAGATCACCGCATAGCCTTCCGGAACTCCCAGTACCTCTTTGAACAGCGCAACGGTCTCGACCATGACAGCGTCGAACTCTTTGCTGCGGTGGGATACTTCGAGGATCGAAAGCCCGGTACCGGCAAAATTCTTGATCGCTTCGATCGTGCCGTCAATCGTGTATTGAGGCAAAATAGAGGGTCCAGGATTGAAATTATGCTTTTTCATTCGGTTTTGTCCTTTTTTCTAGTTGGTGGCGCACATGAATTGTGAAATATGGTAGGTGTTTACTTAGTAGTTATTATAGAAGATGGGCTCGAAAAACGCATAGTGAAAGAATTCATTATTTAATCCATATTATGTCAGTGGCAGACCGGGTAGACACGCCTGGATCAGATCCACTCCGAGGGGACAGTACGGTCGGTCAATTGACCGCCTGTATTAACCGTCGTCTTCGGCTCGAGCAGGAGCACTTCCACTTCCTCATCGGCGACCGGGCAGTGCTCAACTCCCCGCGGGATGACCGTCAACTCGCCTTCACTGAGAGTGATATCCCCATCCCGGAGGCGGATGGTCAGCGCGCCTTTGATCACCAAAAAGAGCTCATCCTCTTCTTCGTGCCGATGCCAGATGAATTCGCCTTTTAACCGCGCCAGCTTGATGTAGGAATCATTCAACTCGGCGATGATTTTCGGGCTCCAATACGCTTCGATCCATTTGAGTTTCTCGGCGAGGTTGATTGGCTTCATGACGGCCTCCTGTCTATATTCTAATTTTTAACACCTCAGCTCAAGGCATAATCGACCGCCGCCAGAGCGTGGATCTCGGTTGTGTCGAACAAGGGCAGGCGGGTATCCTCCTGTTTGACCAGTAAACCGATCTCGGTGCAGCCGAGGATGATCCCCTGGGCGCCGCGGTCTGCCAGCGTGTCCATAATGCGCAGGAATTCCTCTCGTGAGGCCGGCTCAATCTTTCCGAGGATCAGCTCGTTGTAAATCACGCGGTTGATGATCTCGCGGTCAGCCGCGTCGGGCGTCAGCACATTCAGGTTGTGACGAGAATAAAGGCGCCCTTTATAAAAATCCTCTTCCCCATGGTGATTCGTGTGCCAAGCAGGCCGATGGTAGTCAATCCGTGCGCTGCAACCACTGCGGCTGTCGCGTCAGCGATGTGCAGGAAGGGAATGCGGATTGCCGCATGGATTTGTTCAGCCATCCTGTGCATGGTGTTGGTGCAGAGAATAAGAAAATCAGCTCCGCCGGCTTCCAGGTTTCTGGCGGCGGAGGCCAGGATGGCGGCCACGTCATCCCAGCGTCCCTGGATCCGAAGGTTCTCGATTTCAGCAAAATTGACCGAGTAGAGCAGTATTTTGGCCGATGATGTTCCACCCAGACGCTGCTGAACAGCCTGGTTTATGATCCGGTAGTATTCCCTGGACGATTCCCAGCTTAATCCTCCCAGTAAACCGATCGTTTTCATTGCAAAACCTCCCGGAGAAAAGTGATTGAGTGACAACGTGCCAGTCGGATCAGAGCGGCAGGCTTCCCACGCCTGATAAACCGCGGATGGCAGCCATTTCGCCTGCGTGCAGGGCTGAATGCATGAACAGACAAGCGATCACCTCGGCGGCCGGATGCTCGCGTCCGTAAAATGGATCTTCTCGTAAGATCGCTCAGGACCGAATCAACCCGCCTGCGCGGGTTCGCGACCTCTAGTTTCCTGAATTCGGCGGCTTCTATCGCTGTCCTCGATCATGGGGTAGATGTTGATATTGTACCTGTAAAGTGGCAGGGGGTTAACCACGGATATCCAAAGGGATGAATTTTCCACTAATCAGATCATTTTATTTGACACAGCGATTCCGGGTTGGTATCATTTAACAAACCAGGTGTAATTCGCTCTATTTTATCGTGTTACAAATAATATGCCTGGAACCCATGCGGCGCTCTCTCTGACCAGATTGAGGTGACAGTGGCAGACCTTTCTTCTCCAGGCGCAAAATTTCGCGCAGCGCTGACAATCGAAAAGCCGCTCCAAGTGGCGGGGGTGATCAATGCCTACGCCGCGCTTTTGGCCGAACGCAGCGGTTTTCGAGCGATCTACCTCTCCGGCGGAGGGGTGGCTGCGGCTTCGCTCGGGCTGCCTGACCTGGGCATCACCACCCTCGATGATGTTCTGATCGATGTCCGGCGAATCACCGATGCGACTGACCTCCCGTTACTGGTCGATGCGGATACCGGTTTCGGCGCGGCCTTCAGCATCGCCCGCACAGTGCGCTCGCTGATCAAGGCCGGCGCAGCTGGGATGCACATCGAGGATCAGGTGCAGGCCAAGCGCTGCGGACACCGACCCGGAAAAGAGCTGGTCCCTGCGGAAGAAATGGTTGACCGGATCAAAGCCGCCGTCGACGCGCGCCGCGACCCGAGTTTTGTCATCATGGCCCGCACCGATGCCATCGCTGTCGAGGGAGTGGAGAATGCCCTGGCGCGAGCCAAAGCCTATGTTGATGCGGGCGCGGACATGATTTTCGCCGAAGCGGTGACCCGCCTGGAAGATTACGAAGCCTTTGCCCGGACTGCGGGCGTCCCCATCCTTGCCAATATTACCGAGTTCGGCCAGACGCCGCTCTTCACTCTGGAAGAGCTGGCCGGAGCGCAGGTAAGCCTGGCTTTATACCCCCTCTCGGCTTTTCGGGCGATGAGCGCCGCGGCCCTGAAGATTTACAAGACTCTTCGCCAGCTGGGAACCCAGGCACCGGTGATCGCTGCCATGCAAACCCGCGCGGAGCTTTATGAGGTGCTGAATTATTACCAATATGAACAGAAATTAGACCAGTTATTCACAAGGGAGAAGAAATGAGTGAAAAAATCAATGAGAAGCAGAGCCGGGTGAAGAAGTCAGTCCAGCTTTCCGGCGTTCCGGCCGGAAGTACTGCGATCTGCACGGTTGGGCAGGAGGGCAACGATCTGCGCTACCGCGGCTATGATATCCGCGACCTGGCTGAGTTTGCCACGTTCGAAGAAGTAGCCTTCCTGCTGGTGCACGGCGAGCTTCCGGTCAAGAACGAGCTGGACCGTTACCGCCGCCGGCTGAAAAACCTGCGCGGGCTTCCCGCGCCGCTTAAGACAGTCCTGGAACAGATCCCTGCCGCGGCCCACCCGATGGACGTGCTGCGCACCGGCTGCTCAATGCTCGGCGCGGTGCTGCCCGAACGCGATGATCACACCGTCGAGGGCGCCCGTCACATCGCCGACCGTCTGCTGGCAATCTTCCCCTCCATGCTGATCTACTGGTACCAGTTTGCTCATCACGGACGGCGTATCGACGTGGAGACTGATGACGATTCGATCGCCGGGCACTTCCTCCATCTGCTCCACGGGCATAAACCCAGCGAGCTGCAGGAGCGGGTTCTGGATATTTCGTTCATTCTCTACGCCGAGCATGAATTCAACGCTTCGACCTTTGCGAGCAGGGTCATCACCGGCACCGGCACGGACATGTATTCGGCCATCACCGGCGCGATCGGCGCGCTGAAAGGCCCAAAACACGGCGGCGCCAATGAGGCCGCCATGGAACTGATCGAGACGTTCAAATCGCCGGAGGAGGGCGTCGAAGGCGTGCAAAAAATCCTGGCGAACCGCGGAATCATCCATGGTTTTGGCCACCCGGTCTATACCATCGCCGACCCGCGTTCGCCGATCCTGAGAGGTTATTCCTGCTCGCTGTGCAAGGATTACGGCGACGAAACCTTATGCGACATTGCCGAGAAAATCGAAGAGGTGATGTGGGCGGAGAAGCGGATGTTCCCCAACGTCGACTGGTACAGCGCGGTTACCTACCACATGATGGGAATCCCGACCTTCATGTTCACCCCGCTGTTCGTCATGGCGCGTACCTCGGGCTGGGCTGCTCACATCATCGAGCAGCGCCTGGACGGCAAGATCATCCGTCCGAGCGCAACATACGTCGGCCCCAAGCCGCGCGAGTACGTTATGCTCGATCAGCGTGTCTAGCCCGGAGTGTCCCAGGTGACGGGTTCTTCCGAAAACGTTCGCCCGCAGCCGGACCAGGTTCTGGTCGATATTGCTGACTACGTCCTGGATTATCGGGTGGAGAGCCCGGAGGCATACCAGACCGCCTGGCTGTGCCTGATGGATTCGCTCGGCTGCGCGCTGGAGGCGCTTGACTACCCGGCCTGCACCCGGCTGCTTGGACCGACCGTTCCCGGCACGCTCGTCCCCAATGGGGCGCGGGTACCCGGAACCCATTACGTGCTCGACCCGGTCACCGCAGCCTTCAATATTGGCGCGGCGATCCGGTGGCTGGATTTCAACGACACCTGGCTGGCAGCCGAGTGGGGCCACCCCTCCGATAACCTCGGCGGCATCCTGGCTGTGGCGGACTGGCGCTCGCGGAACTTGCGCGCGCTCAGGCAAGAGCCGCTGACCGTGCGCGATCTGCTGACGGCGATGATCAAGGCTCACGAGATCCAGGGGGTAATTGCCCTGGAAAACAGTTTCAACCGGGTTGGACTGGATCACGTGGTTCTGGTCAAGGTGGCCACCACCGCGGTGACCGCCGGGCTGCTCGGCGGATCGCGTAATCAGATCATCAACGCTCTTTCCAATGCCTGGATCGACGGCCAGGCGCTGCGCACTTACCGGCATGCGCCCAACACCGGCTCGCGCAAATCCTGGGCGGCCGGCGACGCGACCAGCCGCGGAGTGCGCCTGGCGCTGATGGCACTCAGCGGGGAGATGGGCTACCCCTCGGCGCTCACCGCGAAAACCTGGGGCTTTTATGATGTCTATTTCAAAGGCCAGCCGTTCAAGTTCAGCCAGCCTTACGGTTCGTATGTGATGGAAAACATCCTGTTCAAGATCTCCTTTCCGGCCGAGTTCCACGCCCAGACGGCGGTCGAGGCGGCTTTTGAGCTGCACCCATTGGTCGCCGGGCGTCTGGATGAGATCGAGCGGGTGGTCATCACCACTCACGAGTCAGCCATCCGAATCATCGACAAAAAAGGCCCGCTCTATAACCCGGCCGACCGCGACCACTGCCTTCAATACATGACCGCGGTGGGGCTTATTTACGGCAAATTGACTGCTGCGCATTACGAAGATCAGATTGCGGCCGACCCGCGCATCGACGCGCTGCGCGAAAAAATGGAGGTGGTCGAGGATCAACAATACAGCCGCGATTACCTTGATCCGGATAAACGCTCGATCGCCAACGCGCTGCAAATTTACTTCAAGGACGGCAGCGCCAGCCCTAAAGCGGCTGTTGAATACCCGCTGGGTCACCGCCGGCGGCGGGCGGAAGGCGTGCCGCTGCTGGTGGGGAAGTTCAAACGCAACCTGGCCCGCCGCCTCGACCCGCAGCGCTCGGCGGCGATCTTGGAGTTGTGCAGCGACCAGGCGCGCCTGGAAGCGACGGCGGTTGATGAGTTCGTCGAACTGTTCGTCATTTAATTCCGAATCAAACCAGTTTATTTCTAGAAATAATTGACCATACGGATCCCAACGAAAGTTACCTTGAGAGGCAGCATGACCGAACTACCCATCAAAATCCCACCGCAAGGCGAAAAGATCACCATCCAGAATGGGATGCTGCAGGTGCCCGATCAGCCGATCATCCCGTTCGTCGAGGGCGACGGCACCGGGCGGGACATCTGGCGGGCGGCGGTGCGGGTACTTGATGCCGCAGTTGAAAAAGCGTACGGCGGCAGGCGCAAGATCCACTGGGTGGAGGTCTTAGCCGGGGAGAAATCCTTCAAACTTTTCAACACCTGGCTGCCCGAGGAAACCCTCCAGGCTTTCAGGGAGTATCGAGTCGGGATCAAGGGACCGCTGACCACGCCGATTGGGGGCGGGTTCCGCTCGCTGAACGTCGCTCTGCGAATCGCCCTGGACCTGTACGTATGCCAGCGTCCGGTGCGTTACTTCCCGGGCGTGCCAGCGCCGGTGCGCCACCCGGAGTTTGTCGATATGGTCGTCTTCCGCGAGAACACCGAGGACATCTACACCGGGATCGAGTTTGCCAACGGCAACGATGAGAACCTGATATTCAAGAACCTCCTCAAAGAAACCTTTCCGAAGGAGTACGCTAAAATCCGCTTCCCGGACACATCCGGGATCGGGCTGAAACCGATCTCGGTCGAGGGCAGCGAGCGGCTGGTGCGCGCGGCGATCCGCTGGGCGCTGGCGAACGGGCGCCGCAGCGTCAACCTGGTCCACAAGGGCAACATCATGAAATATACCGAGGGCGCCTTCAAGGATTGGGGTTACCGGCTCGCCAGGCGCGAATTCCGCGACCAGATCGCGACCGAGCGCGAGAGCTGGATTTTAGGGAATAAGGAAGCCGACCCGGAGCTGACCGTTGAGCAAAACGCCCGCCTGATCGAGCCGGGCTTCGAGATGATGTCGCCCGCCCAACAGCAGGCTGTGCTGCGCGAGGTGGAAGAAAGCCTGGCGCTTTGGGAAACTCACGGCGGCGGGAAGTGGAAGTCCAAACTGCTGATCAAGGATTCGATCGCCGACGTGACTCTGCAATTCGTGCTGATCCGCCCGCGGGATTATGACGTGATCGCCACGATGAACCTGAACGGCGATTACATCTCCGACGCGCTGGCGGCGCAGGTTGGCGGGATCGGCATCGCCCCAGGGGCGAACATCAACTACGAGAGCGGGCACGCCATCTTCGAGGCGACCCACGGCACCGCGCCCAAGTACGCCGACCTGGACAAGGTCAACCCCGGCTCGCTGATCCTCTCCGGCGAGATGATGCTGCGCTACCTGGGCTGGACGGAAGCTGCCGACCTGGTGATCCGCGGGATGGGCGGCGCGATCCAGGCGCGGACGGTGACCTATGATTTCGCCCGGCTGATGGAAAACCCAATTGAGGTGAAATGCTCCGAGTTTGGGGATGCGGTCATCAAGCATATGGGGTGAACACGCCGCGCTCTGCGGCTCGGCGGTAAATTGATTTCTCGGCCTGACCGATCCAAACCTCTCATGAATTAATGGCATCATTCGCGGGAACATGCCGCGCATGACCGCCTGCACCTCTACTGACGGATTGCCCCAGCCGCGCAAGGCGAATTCCGCCGGATCTTCGATCCCGTAGCGCGCAGGGGCAACCGCTGGCCAGTTATCAATCTGTCGCTGCTTCCATGGCGAACAGCCGCTCGAAGCCGGTGTAGGGTAGCAGGGGAATGAAGTCGAAGTGGATCAACCCGCGCTTCACCAGCGGCATTTCGCCGAGAATCCGCCGGGCCTCGTCCAGGTCGGCGCACTCGAGGATTGCAACCACGGTGTGCTCCAGCGGATTGAAATAGATCTCGCGGATGAGTCCCGCTTTGACGGCTGCCAGACGCGGGCAGCTTCGGCCGGCGGGTGCGGCTCGAAATCTGCAGCGGTCAGGCCGGGTTTTTCTCTTTCCAGGGCGAGAATTTTCATTGGATTATTATCTAGAAAAAAATATAATTAATTCTCGAAATTAATAAAGAAAGAAAATAAGCTCACGAAGGGATGACCGGCAGACGGAGGTGAGAGGGGTACAAACGGCTGCGCAGCACTCTCCAAACTGGATTACCCCGGGCGGGGACGCGCTCGAAATTGCCGTTGTCGTGCCCGGCGATGGCGATCCGCAGACGGTGGTCTTTTCTGACCAGCACCGAGAGCGGCAGCAGAGCAAAGCTCACCTCGCCGACCTGCCCGGGCTGGAGCGGCAGAGCATCCGCCTGGCGGAAGGAGTGGTAGGGCAGGTCCTGGTAGTACGGTAAGGGGGCAGTCAGGCTCCGGCGGTGAATTGCGCGCAGCTCTCCTTCGCCGATGCAGAGGATGCGCCCGTCGGGGAGGACATCTTCCAGATAGGCAAAAAATGCGCAGTCAGGCTCGCTCGAGTCGACGTAAAGGGTCAGCACCGGCGAGCCGCTGATTTCCATATCGCGCTCGAGCGGCCCGGTTTCATATGCCAGGACATGCTCGCTCTGCGCCCGGCGGTCGCTGTACTCGACGCTGCGCCCTTTGGCCACGCCTAGCTCCCACCAGCGGTTGTATGGGCCGCTGCTGGCGCGGAAATCGACCGCGAAGATATCTTCGCCGGCGGTCTCTGGAGGAGAGGGTTGCAGGCGGCGCTCGGGCGCAAAGTAAAGATTTCGCCATTCGACTCCGGCGGGCGGCCACTGATGGGTCTGCCGCCAGATCTCGGCCCCACAGGTGTAGTAGATCAGGGTGTTTTCTTTGGTCCCTTCCGCGCCTGGCTTCAGCCAGGGGTTCAGGAAGCGCAGAATTTCCCGGCGCTTGACCCCCGACGGCGGCGACATCGGCGCGTCTTCGGGCAGGTAGGGGCTGGCCATGCGGAATCCGCCGTGGCTCCAGGCGCCGATGACCGCCCGCTGCGGGCCGGTGTAGCTGAGAAAGCGGCGCAGGGCAGCCTGGGCAGTCCCCGCGTCCATCCAGCTCGCCCAGCCGAAAACCGGCACCTGCGCGCGGCGGATCGTCTCGGCGAAGCGGATCGGCGCAGCGTCGTCCGGCGCGTAGCCGGCCAGGGGGTGAACCTGGTCGCGGAAAATCAACCCGCCGGGCAGTCCGTGCAGCTTGCCGTTCTCGCGGTGCATGCGCACTGCTTCGGCCAGTTCTATGCGCCCGCTACTCCCGCCGACCGGCCGAACGCCCTGGATGAAGATGTTCATGGCACCGCCAAAAATGGAGGGCGAGCGGTTGAGGTCGAGGTTGATGTCCATCTCGCCCCAGGCGCGGACGAAACGTTCGTTCAGAATTCCACCCGGAAATCCGACATCCGTGAACGGATCCGGGTGGTTGAATTGGGGGATGACCGCCTTGACTGCCGGGTGTTCCGTCGCCAGGAGCAGCTCGGCAGTGTTGCCGGGGAAGGAGTTGCCGATCCCGGCGACCTGCCCGTCGGACCAGGGCTGGCGGGTGATCCACTCGACGATGTCGAACGAATCCTGGACGGCAACCGCTTCCCAGGGGTAGCGCCATACGCCGAAAGACGCGCCAGTGCCGCGCACGTCGACCACCACGACCACGTAGCCCTGAGATGTGAAGAAATGCCGCTGGCGGCGGAGGAGGGGAAACGCCTCGCCTTCCTTGGGCATGAACCAGCTCAGCGGCGGCCTGAGCTGCGAGGAGCGCCAGTAGCGGGTCTGCTCCAGGATCGCCGGCAGGCGGGCGCCGGGCAGGAGCGGCGCCGGCAGGTAAACATCCGCTGCCAGGCGGACGCCGTCGCGCATGGGGATGTAGGCTGAGTAAACCTGCATTTCCGCGAAGAGCGGGTGTAACTCGGTCAGCGGTTCGAAGGGAGCGGGCGCCTCCAGATTGGCAGCATTTTGGCGGGCAGTGCGTTTGCGTTTCAGCATATCATGTCCGGATGAATCAATCTTGGAGGAGGGAACAAAAGGCTGCGCCAGGAAACATCAGCGTCCTGCTCATTATACAATGCCCGTCGAATGATCTGTCTTAAGTCGACTCCCATTCACAGGGAGGGCAGGTTTGCTGGTTGCATCCTTCTTATCGGAATTAACCAGTGGTTGTACGGGTAAGAGAGCGGCGATCATCCGGGCCAGCTTTTGACTCGCCGGACAGAAAGGTGGATAATGACTATATCCAGATTCCTTTCAAAGGGAGGCCCCGGCGTGAATGAAGCGACTGAAGTCCATCTGGTCTTTGCCACCACGCCTGCGGTTGATGGCGATGAGCGCGAGCTTATTTTGCTGGCCCGCTCGATCCGCGCTTTTGGCGGCTGGCTGGCAGGCAGCCCTCTGTGGGTGTTCTTCCCTCAGCAGCTCCCGCTGACCGCCCGGACGCAGGCAGCCCTGAAGGCTGTGGGCGTTGAATTGCGCCCTTTTCCGGCTCCGGGCGAGGCGCTGGCTTTCCCGTTCGCCGCCAAGGCTTTCGCCGCCGGGGAGGCGGAGGCTCTGGCATTTAAGAAAGGCGCTGACCTGCTGGTCTGGATGGACCCGGACACGCTGCTCATCCAGCCGCCGGAGGAATTCATCCTCGAACCGGACCGCCAGCTGGGCTGCCGGCCGGTTCAGTTGGCGCTGATCTCCTCACTTTACGACGAGCCGCCGGATGATTTTTGGAACGCCATCTACCAGCGCCTGGGCGTGGATCCACGGGCTGTTTTCGCTGTCGAGACAACGGTCGACCGGCGCCGGATTCGGGCGAATTTCAACGCCGGACTGCTGGTCGTCCGCCCGCGGGCGAACTTGCTGGGCCGCTGGGCAGGTTGCTTCGCCCGTATTTATCCCGATCCGTTTTTCGAACCTTTCTACCAGAGGAACATTCTCTACAAATATTTCATTCACCAATGCGCTCTTGCGGGCTGCATTCTGGCGGGGTTCAAGCCGGAGCAGATCCAGGATTTCTCCCCCTGGGTAAATTACCCGGTCTTCAAGCATCATAAAATGCCGGCTGACCTTCGGGCGGATTCCTGGAACCGCCTGGTTACCGCCCGCTATGACGATTACCGCTTTTTCTGGCAGACTGATTGGCAGAACATCCTGCCCCTGAGTCCGCCGATCTCGGAATGGCTGCCGGCGAAGATCGAGTCGCTGACCAACGCTATTTGAT
The DNA here is from genome assembly GCA_964564935.1 of uncultured Anaerolinea sp. GTDB lineage: Bacteria > Chloroflexota > Anaerolineae > Anaerolineales > Anaerolineaceae > Bellilinea. The sequence continues at coordinate 101,019 of CAZMCF010000005.1, forward strand.
CTGGCTCTGTTTCTGGGCCAGGCGCTGATCGAAACGGGCCTGGTCGATGATGAAGCGATCGTGCTCGCCCTCGGCGATCTTTTCGACCTGGTCCCAGGCTTCGACTTTGAACTTCAACCGCCGCCCGTCCACCTCGAGCAGCTCGGAATGGAATCGCACCTGCATGCCGACCGGCGTGGCCGCCAGATGACGCACGTTGACCAGCGCGCCGACGCTGGTCTGTCCCTCGGAGAGGTAAGGCAAAATAGACTGGTGGGCGGTGCGCTCCAGGTAGCCGATCAACCGCGGAGTGCTCAGTACCGGCGGAAGCGTCTCGCCGCCGGAAGCGCGAGCGGTGTCGCTTTCCTGAACGGTGATCTGGAGTTCTCCGGTCAATCCGGGGGTAAGAGTCATGGAACTTCGCTCCTTATCGATGAAGGGTGGTTTTCGTTAGCCGGGTAGATTGTATCTTAAATCCTCATTCGATTCACCCTGGTATGGGTGATCGGCCCGGCGCTGGATGCCCTCTCGCGTGAATCGCCAATATTATCTAGAAATAAATCATATTATTTCGATAAATAATTACCCTGGAGACCCGGTATATTGTCGAGGTCTGGATTTCCATTCGCACTCACCGGCTGGATTTTGCTCAGTCCTCCCAAAAAACCCGTATAATAGAAAGACTTGCATGGTATGTGAATTATTGGTGCTGGATCGAGGCGGTTTCATTCCTGATTCTCAAGGCAGCAGCAATGGCAAAAACTGACCATAAAACAAAACCGTTGCCCACTCGCATCCGGGAAACATTCGCGGAATACCCCAGCCAGTTTTGGATCGTCGTCGCCAGCACGTTCATCGACCGCCTGGGCGGAGCGATGCTGTTCCCGTTCTTCACGCTCTACCTGACCCGCAAGTTCGAGATCGGCATGACCGAGGTGGGAGCCATCTTCGGCATGTTTTCCATCTCCAGCTTTATCGGCAGCATGATCGGCGGGGCATTGACTGACCGGCTTGGGCGAAAATCCGTGCTGCTCTTCGGGCTGGTGATGAGCGCTCTTTCCGCGGTGCTGATGGGCATCATCGACAATCTGACCATCTTTCTGGTGGTGACCCTGGTGGTCGGCATCCTCTCCGATGTCGGCGGACCGGCCCACCAGTCGCTGGTGGCGGATATCCTCCCCGAGCATCAGCGGGCTTCAGGGTTTGGTATTTTACGAGTGGTTTTCAACCTGGCGGTGGTCATCGGCCCGTTGATCGGCGGTCTGCTGGCTACAAGCTCATACCTCTTTCTATTCATCACTGATGCGGTCACCAGCACGATTACCGCAGTGATATTATTTTTTGCTCTCAAGGAAACCCGCAAACCGCTGGAGGAAGGCAAGGAGCCGGAGAGCATGGGCGCGACCTTCAAGGGCTACCTGACCGTGCTGAAAGACACTGCCTTCGTCTGGTTTATCTTTGCCTCGATTTTGATGACTCTGGTGTACCTGCAGATGAACACCACCCTGGCGGTGTACCTGCGGGACGTCCACAGTCTGAACGAGAGGGGTTTCAGCTACATCCTCAGCCTGAACGCGATCATGGTTGTGCTGTTCCAGTTCTCAATTACCCGCTGGATCAGTAAATACCGGCCGCTGGTGGTGATGACCGCCGGCACGCTGCTCTACGCATTCGGTTTTGCCATGTACGGCGTGGTCGGCGGGCTGGCGTTATTCATGCTGGCCATGGTGATCATCACCATTGGCGAGATGTTCGTCGCTCCGGTCGGCCAGGCGATCGTCGCCCGTCTGGCCCCGGAGGATATGCGCGGCCGTTATATGGCAGTCAACGGCTTTTCCTGGCTGATCCCCTTCGCGATCGGCCCGCTTCTCGCCGGGCTGGTGATGGATAATTTCGATCCGCGCCTGCTCTGGTACCTTGCTGGAGCGGTCGGGGTGATCGCCGCGGGGACGTTCTACTCGCTGGAGCTGCGCGCCGGGCGGGCGCGCTTCCGCGCCATTGACGAACGCCTGGCGATCATGGAAAACCTTGAAGAAGGCCGGATCACCGCTGAGGAGGCCAGCCGTCAACTCACCGAAGTCAACGAAGGCGTGTGGGTGCGCCTGACCGCGCCCAAAGAAGCGCCGGAGCGTAAACACGTCCGCATCCGGGTCAGCGAACGCGGCGGGCAGATCATGAAGAGCGACTTGCGCATCCCGATGGGGCTGGTCAACGCGGTGCTCTACACGTCCGGCAGCCTCTCGCAGCAGCTGGATGGCTACGACAACCAGGCTCTGCGGTCCTTGATCGCCAAGAGCGCGCAAAGCCAGACGGCTCACCGCATGCAGGCCGGCGAGGACGAAATCGACGTATCCATCGAATGATTTAACGCCTGCCGGAACCGGCAGGACGAATACGATGATGGGCGAGGGCAGACGATGAAAATCGCCGCTGTGAAAACAAGGAAAGAACTGGAGAAATTCATCGACCTGCCCTACCAGCTCTACCGTGACGATCCCAACTGGGTGCCGCCGCTGCGCAGCGAGATCCACGGGCAGTTCGATCCCAGGCGCAATCCCTTGCTCGACCACTGCGAGTACGCTCTTTTCCTGCTCTGGAACGACGGTCGGGCGGTCGGACGGATTGCGGCTTTCATCGACCAATTGGCGGTGGATTACTGGGGAGAGCCGGTGGGGCTGTTCGGTTATTACGAATGCCCGCGGGACGATTGGGCGTCCCGGCTGCTGCTGGATACTGCCCGCGAATGGCTCGCAGAGCGCGGAATGCGATCCATGCGCGGTCCGTGGAGCTTCGTCTCGCAGGAATGGGGCTCGGTCGTTGAGGGTTTTTCACCGCCGCCGGTGGTGATGGCGCCCTATAACCCGGATTATTACAACCAGCACTATCGGGCCTATGGACTGATCAAAGTCAAGGATCTGGTCGTCTATGAAGCCGACGCAGCCAGGGGTTACGCGATCCCGGAGCGGATTCTCACCCTGACCAGCCGGGTGGCCGAGCGTTACGGTGTGCGCGTACGCTCGTTGGATATGAGCAGGTTCGAGCGCGAGATCGATACGATCATTGAGCTTTCCAACCAAAGCCTGGCGGATAACTGGGGCTATTCCCCTGTGACCGAGGACGAGGTGCGCGCCATGGCCCGGGATTTAAAGCCGGTCATACACCCCAAGGCGGTACTTTTTGCCGAAGATCCGGATGGCAGACCGGTCGGTTTTGCCATCGCCATCCCGGATGTCAACCTGATTTTCAAGAAAATCCGCGGCAGGCTGCTGCCGTTTGGCTGGTTATACCTGCTCTGGAAACTGCCGCGTCTGAACCAATACCGCATGTTCGCCCTGGGGGTGATCCCCGAGTATCACGGCAAGGCGATCGACAGCTTGATGTATCGGGCGCTTTACGATGCCTGCTATAGTCCGAATGTGCGTATGGAAATCAATTACGTCCTGGAGGATAACGCTCCTATGAACAATGCCATCCTCAAGCTTGGCGCGACGCCAATCCGCCGCTACCGGGTATACCAGATGGATATCGCAGCCAAAGGAGGAGCTCGTGAATGAGACGCTGGAAGTGATCGAACGTAGGCGCTCGACCCGCGCCTACGCCGACGCGCCGCTCAACCGCGAGGAGAAGGACCTGATTCTCCACGCCGCCATGCGCGCGCCGACAGCCGGCAATATGATGCTGTACAGCATCATCGAGGTGGAAGACCAGGCGCTCAAAGACCGGCTGGCGGTCACCTGTGACAACCAGCCGGTCATTGCCCGGGCGCCGTACCTGCTGCTCTTCCTTGCCGACTATCAGCGCTGGATGGATTACTTCGAGTATTGCGGTGCGGAAGAATTTGCCCTGAAAATGGGAATGGCGCCGCGCAAGCCAGGGGCTGGCGACCTGGTGCTGGCGCTGATGGACGCCCTGATTGCCGCCCAAACCGCCGTACTGGCAGCCGAATCGCTGGGAATAGGCTCCTGTTATATCGGCGATATCCTCGAGAATTACGAAATCCATCGTGAGATGTTCAATCTACCGCCTTACGTTATCCCGATCACCCTGGTCTGCTTCGGCCGGCCGCAGAAGGAGCACCGCCGCGAGGATCAATCCTCGCGCTTCGACCGCGAGTTCATCGTCAGCCAGAATCGCTACCGCCGCCTGAGCGGCGGTGATTTTGCCCGGATGTACCGGCATATCGAGGAGCGCATCGCCGCCGGGAAGGGTTATTCCGGCGGGGCGAAGAATTTTGGGCAGGCGACGTACCTGCGTAAATTCATCGCCGACTTTTCGGTCGAGATGAACCGCTCGGTTCGGGAGATGCTCAAGAATTGGGAATAAGACCGCCCCTTGGCTCAGTCCTGATTGTCCAGCTTGCAAAGCTGTACGGAAATCTGCCATAATTGTTGAGCCAGGTCGGCCCGCGCTGTGCGTGGATCGGGCTGCTTGGGGCGGCAGTCTCGCCAGTAGAAATCCCGGCTTTCCTGCAATGACGGCTCGCTGCTCAGGAAGAGCACGGTTCGAGCGGGTACTTCCGGCGAGCGCCCATTCCGGCGGCGGAACATCCAGAAGAGCGAGGCCAGCGCGCCCGTTCCTTTCAGACCCATATCAGTGTTGATCAGTCCGGGGTCGACGGCGAATGCCCGCACGTTCGTACCCGCCAGGCGGCGGTTGAGCTCGTAGGTGAAGAGCACGTTGGCAAACTTGTGGATCTTGTAGCGCTCGTAGCCGAAGTAGATCAGCGGTTTATTCAGGTGGTGGAAATCCACAATGGCGCGGTAATGGGATGCCGAGGAGATGGTGATAATGCGGCCGGCGGGAGCGGCGCGCAGGCGCGGCAGAAGCAGGTGGGTGAGCACGAAGGCTGCCAGGTGGTTGACCGCCAGCATCAGCTCGACGCCGTCTTCAGTATAGGTGCGCCTGGCGGCGTAAATCCCGGCGTTGTTGACCAGCACATCCAGGGCAGGGAAGCCGGTTTTATCCAGAAGCGCTTCGATTTCGACTGCCAGCCGGCGGACTTCGGATTGACGGGAGAGATCCGCGACCAGGTAACGCACCTGGCCCCCCGGGCAGGCGGCTTCGACCAGCTCCTGAGCCCGGGCGCAGCGCTGCGAATCGCGCCCGATGCCGATGCCGAACGCACCTGCCCTGACCAGGGCGATCAGGCTGTGCAGCCCGATGCCCGAGCTGGCGCCGGTGACCGCTGCGGTTTTTCCTGCCGGGATTGAATCGTTTTCCATTGCTAGAGTTGGGTAATCCTCAGGAGAGATATTTGATACAATTTGATTATTATACTCATGCAATTCCGATGATCCTTCGATCTGAATGATAAATTAACAAAAGGGCAACCAGAGGATACAGACGAATTTTTTCCCTAAGCTCTCTGGGCCCCCTGCACAGAATAATACACTTATTGGGGTCAATCGTTTTGGATTCCTACATTTTGATCACCGGTGCGTTGGGAGGGTTGGGCAGCGAGCTGGCGCGGGAGTGCGCCCGGCGGGGGTTTAACCTGTATCTGACCGACCGCCTGCCTGATGCCAAACCATTTTGCGCAGAAATTGCCGCCGAATATGGCGTGGAGGTGCGTTACCGCCCCTGCGAGCTGACCGAGCTGGAATCGCGTAATGAATTCATTGAAACGATTAAAGACGAGGGCTGCCTATTCCACGGGCTGATCAATGTCGCCGGGCGGGACTTTGAGGGCGCTTTCCTCGATCAATCCCGCGAGCAGGTTCTCTACCTGATCCGTCTGCTGATCGAAGCCATGGTGGACCTCTCGCACGAAGTCTTGATGCTCCGCGACCCAACCCGGCGTTTCATGTTGATCAACATCTCCAGCCTGGCGGGCTTTTATCCCATGCCCTACAAAGCCGCCTATTCAGCAGCCAAAGGATTCATCCAGAGGTTTTCCCGCGCCCTGCGCGAGGAGATCAGGCCATTTGGCAATGTACTGGTGGTCAGTCCGGCCGGATTGCCCACTCACGCGGAGTCGCGCCGCAAGATCGCCGCCCAGGGGTTTTGGGGTAGGCTGACCGCCTTAAATACCCAACGTGTTGCCCGCCGGACGATTTCCCTGGCTTTGAGCGAAAAGGCGGTCTACGTTCCCGGCATGGTCAATGGCTTTCTGGCCGTGATTGCCGGCCTTGTTCCAGACCGAATCATCACCCGGTTTGTGGGAAAACGCTGGCAGACCATCCAAAACGTCGTTTTCCAGAATAACGATGAATAACGCTAAAGAGATTTACATTTATCGCCAGACAAATCAGCCAAAAAGAATGTAAATACTTGTATTTTGTGTTATAATATGGCTTCTGATGTAGGGACTAGTGTGTACAATACCGCCGGCCTCTTAGTTGGGCTGGCGGTAAATTTATTCCTGGCTAAAATTGCCAGGCAAGATAAGGAAAATATGGAAACAAAAATGTATGTTGGCAACCTGGCCTTCTCGACCACCGAGGAGCAATTGCGCACTCTGTTCGCCCAGGCGGGCACGGTGACTGCTGTCGATCTGATCAAAGACCGCCTGACCGGCGAGTCGAAGGGATTTGCGTTTGTGCAAATGGCCAATCAATCTGAGTTGCAGCAGGCAATCCGAATGTTCAACGGGCAGTCTTTGAATAATCGGGAAATGAAAGTCAATATCGCCCGGCCGAAGGAAGAAGTTCGGCGCGACAGCTTTAACAAGCGCCGCTATTAATAGACGTAAAGAATAACAAGGAGATTTGAGATGGCTGAAAGAGTAACTGGTACGGTAAAATGGTTCAATAATTCCAAGGGCTACGGTTTCTTGGCGCGCGAGAACGGCGAGGACGTATTCGTCCACCATTCGGCAATTCAGGGCGAGGGTTACCACTCCCTGGAAGAGGGACAGCAGGTGGAGTTCACCCTCGAAAAAGGCCCCAAGGGTATGCAAGCCGCGGACGTGAAGATCCTTTAATTCCTACCCAAACCAATCCAGAACGCCCTGCCGATAAAGCAGGGCGTTTTTTTTTAGATTCTGACTGGATCTGCTCGCGACTGGTTTCTCTATAAAGGATTCCTTCACACGTAAGCGCTCTCGCCCGGTTGATTTCAAGGTCCGACCGGAGAGTTGAGATCCCTGCAGGGGGATTATGCCTGGAGGGATTTTTCCCTATAGAGCTCTATCCTAAAAAAAGCGTTCGAGATGGATCGAACGCTTGAGCCTGGTTGCAGCCGGTTCAGCGGGTGGAATGGGTGGGTTCGAACCTGCGCCGCGGGTTTCCGGGAAGAGGATTACGGCGGAGAGAATCCGGTCGTTCTGCCGGCCTGGATTGAGGCTGATTATCAAGAGTCTGGTCAAACCCTTCCATTTTTCGCCGTTCCAGCCGGCTGCCAAGCAGCCGCTCGATAGTGCGCAGCATGCCCAGGTCGTCCGGGGTGATCAGCGATAGAGCTGTGCCCAGACGGGCCATGCGTCCGGTGCGCCCGGTGCGGTGCGTGTAAGCGTCTGCCGTATCCGGCAAGTCGAAATTGATCACATGAGTGATCTGGCTGACGTCGATGCCGCGGGAGGCGATATCGGTGGCCACCATGATCTGATAACGCCCCCTTCTGAAACCATCCATGGCTTCCTGGCGGCGGGTCTGCGAGAGGTTTCCCTGCAGGGATGTGGCTGAAAAACCGGCTTTTTCCAGTTGTCCGGCGAGTTTCTTCGCGCGGTGCTTGGTGCGGGTGAAAATCAACACCTGCCCACCGCTGATCTTGCGCAATAAACCAATGAGCAGGTCGGCTTTTCGGGTCGGATCGACCGGATAGACTGCATGACTGATCGTTTCCAACGGGCGGGAAACCTCGATTTCAGCCGTGAAGGGGTTGCGCAGAAAGTCGTTGGCAAGCGAACGTATTTCCGGCGGCATGGTGGCCGAAAATAAAAGCGTTTGCCGCCGTTGGGGCAGCGCGGCGATAATGCGGCGGATATCGGGCAGAAAGCCCATATCGAACATCCGGTCTGCTTCGTCGATAACAAGAACCTCAATTGCATCCAGTCGGATAGCCCGCTGACTCATCAGGTCGAGCAGCCGACCTGGGCAGGCCACGGCGATTTCCGCGCCAGCGCGCAGCTTGCTGATCTGCGGCTGGATGCCGACGCCTCCGTAGAGGGTCAGGCTGTGCAGGCCGGTCTTTTGACCAAGCTGGTTGAAGGCTGCATGAGTTTGTTCGGCCAGCTCGCGGGTTGGCGAGAGCACCAGCGCGCGCAGCTTACGGCGCGGACCAGCCAGCAGGCGCTCGAGGATGGGCAGCGCAAAGGCCGCCGTTTTCCCTGTGCCGGTCTGAGCCAAGCCAAGCACATCGCGCCCTTCCAGGATGGCCGGGATGGTTCGAGCTTGAATCGGGGTAGGATGGGCGTAACCAGCCCTAAGGATACCCGCATGAATCTGCGGGTGAAAAGAATATGAATCAAATGACACAAGATTTCCTTAATAACAAACCGGCTTGACCCGGCTTATTCCATTCGCAAGGTATATTTATGGATAATTTCTATCCGTATTACGAAAGCGTGTCAAGTATAACACAGAATGTCAAGCCGGATTGCGCTGCGATCGCGAAGCAATGCGGCGGGGTGAATCCATCACCCATTGAATAGATGCTCTGTCCTACCGCGCTCTACTCGGCTTTAGGCAAGTACCCTGGCGGAAGGCTTTCGACGACCACCATATTGGTTCGTGCGCAGCGATGGCGTACGGCTCTAATCGGCTGGTATTCGGGCGAGTCCAGCCATTCCCGAGCGCGTTCGATGCTCTCGAATTCGAGAATCACCAGGCGTTCAGGCGTCCAATCACCTTCCAGGCATTCCGTCCGCCCACCGCGGGCAAGGTAACGGCCTCCGTACGCCGCAACGGTTGCCGGGGTAAGCTTCTTGGCTTCTTCGTATCCCCTTGGATCCGTGATGCGAATATCAACGATCACATAAGCGCTCATTTCTGGCCTCCTGTTTCATCTTACCCTATGCCTGACTGATTCGCAATTCTACCCTCCCTTGTGGCTTTGACCTTTTTCAATCCGCATTCGATCGATTAAATTATGTTAAACTTGATCCATTCATCCGTTCTTGCGCACGTTGCTGCTCCTTACGCAGACAGTAACCCGACGATCGACGCCGGGTTTTAAAGTGGGAATCATCCTGGTTATAGGATTTTTGCATGGTTATCCGCGAAAAGACCCTTCATTTCCGCGAGCGGATCACAGATGAACTATTTGGCGCGTTCGGCTTTAAGAAAGACGGCTTCATGCGCCGAATATTTGGCTGGCTGTTTTACCTGCCCACCAACCGGTTCGCCCGCATGTTTGCCGAAGCGGATGAGGCCGCGGCGGAAGGGGGATTGCCGGCCGCTTGTAAAAAAGTAATTGATTACCTGGGAGTATCGATCCAGGCTGACGGCGTCGAGAATCTTCAGGCTGACGGTCCCCTGATGATCCTGTCCAACCACCCCGGCGCGTATGATTCGGTGGCGATCGGGTCGCTGGTGCCGCGTAAAGATTTCAGCATCATCGTCGGTCAAATTCCGCTTTACTCGGCGCTGGAGAAAGCCGCCCCGTATTTGATCTACGCTCCGCAGGCCGAAGATACCGCAGGGAGAATGGTCACATTGCGCAGGGCAGTCGATCATCTGAAACAGGGCGGCTCGCTGCTGCAGTTCGGCGGGGGGACCATCGAGCCGGACCCGGCGGTCCAGCCTGGAGCGGCCGAGTGGTTCTCGCGCTGGTACGGCAGCGTGGAAATCATGCTGCGCAAGGCGCCTGAAACCCGGGTGGTGTTTACTATCGCCAGCGGGGTGCTGCTTAAGCGCTTCTTCAACCATCCGCTGGCGCGGCTGCGCCGTCACCCGGTTGCCCGGCGCAGGCTGGCGGAATTCATGCAGGTACTTCAGCAGCTCACGCTGCCGCAGACGGTGCGGGCTGCGGCGAGGCTGCACTTTGCCCCGCCGCTGCCGGCGGCGGAATTGATCGCCGAAGCGCACGGGGGGCGGCTGATGCCGGTCCTGATTGAACACATCCGCGGGCAATTGAAGGAGCAGGCAGTCAGGTTCGGTTTATTGATCTGACAGCGCTGCCGGAAGGGTGTTCAGGGCTGGATTTCGCCCCATAAGGCGGGGTGATCTGACATTGGCGAAACGACATAGCCGGCAGAAAGAACTTTGATCCCGGGGGAGACGAAGATATGGTCGATCAGATGGTTGACCTTCAGGCCGGGCGCGGCTGGCGAGCCGGCCAGCTCCCAGGCACTCTCGAAGCTCTGCCTGGTCAGCGCGTACTGCTCGGTTTCGAGGTCGAAGTTGAAATCGCCCATGGCGATCACGTTGGGCTGCTGATCCAATTCGGCCAGCACCTGTTCCTGCTGAATCATCGGCCCGCCGTTGCCCAGGTGGGTCACCAGGATCGTATACGGTGTACCGTTGACAAAAATGTTGGCCATGATCGCGGCAGTCTGCTCGCCGGAACTGTACATGTAAAACGTGCGCGGGTTTTCGATCGGGTAGCGCGAGAGCAGGGCGATGCCAAATGTGCCGTTGACCGTCTTCGGCCCGTAGTAAGAATGCAAGTCGAGACCCTCGGCGAAGGTGCGGACCACATCGGCGTTGCCGCCGGAGAAGCGAGCCACATCGCTCTCCTGCAGGCCAAGAATATCCGGATTCAGGCTGCGGATCAGCTCGAGCTGGCCTTCATAGCTGCGCACTCCGTTTTGATCGTAGCCCTGCTGGATGTTGTAAGTCAAAACCCGCAAAGTGTTCGTCTCGGCTGGGGGCTGCGGCTGCGGGGAATTGATCACGGCCCAAACAGCAGCCAGAAGCAGGGCGGCGGTGACGGCGGGCAGGAAGGACACCCGCAGGACCGGCGAAGGGTTGCGCATAGCCGAATGATTGACCGTCAGGATGGGAAGGACCATCCCAAGCCCGCTGATCAGGAAGACCAGCCAGAAGCGGTCGCGGAACCAGGGACCGACGACCGGGATATAGTCATACACGGTGGTGAAGACCTGGGCAAAGATCATGAGCAGGAAGAACAGGCTGGCGAGAAGGAAGCTGCCGCCAAGCGCGCGCGGCGTGGGGCGCCGCGAGGCGATTTCGCGGGCAAGGAGCCCGAAATCGATCAGCACGATCGGGCTGAGAAGAATCATGAGATACAACGGCCATTGCAGCCAGGGGGCCAGGCCTATTTGGTCGATCGGATATGCGCTGCTCTCGGCCGGGAAACGGGTCTGGTTTTGCAAGATACCCCATGCTCCAGCCGCGACGAAGATCAGGTTGCCCGCCAAAACGAGCCCTTTCGGCAGGCGCTCCAGGCGGTTGCCTGAGAGCGCGGCGAAAAACAGCACCAGAACCGCAACCAGAATCAGCAGGATGGTGGTGTAATCGACCTCGCTCCAGCGGGCCAGCACGCCGGGCGAGACGAAGGCATAATAGAGCACCATCAATGCGCTGAGCAGGCCGATGCTGAGCGTCACCAGCCGCCCAAACCCGCCTGTGACCGGCTCGGGCAGGGGCGGGGTGCCCTTCTCTTCGCGGTTGAGAAGCAGGGAGGTCAGGATCAGCCCGCCGGCGAATATCCAGCCTGCCCAGGAGTGGGTCAGCGAATAGTCGCTGCCGGATGCCAGCGCGCGGAGCAGGATGGATAGCGAAAGACTGATGGTTAACCCAGCGCCCATCTCCAGGGCGATCTCCTCCCCTTTGCGCCCGCTCAGCCGGTCGAACAGCAGCGGAATGAGGATGAAGAGGATGCCAACGCCAAGCCCGGCAGCAAGCATTTTGGTGCTGGCGTGAAGGGTCACCTCAAATGCGCGGGCAACTGCTATTCCCCCTGCCAGCGCCAGAGCGGTCCCTCGCGGGAGCGGTCTTCGGGAAAGGAGCAGCAGGGCAGGGGAGAAGAAGAGCAGCACGCTGACGATCTCCGGCGGGATGCTGGTGCCGAGCAAGCCGAAAGTGTAGACGGTTTCGATGAAGTCGGAGACAAGCTGGAAGAAGAGCAGGAAGACCAGGCTGATGAAGAGGATGGACTTCCAGGCGAGTTTGGGCGAGGAGGGGATCTGTTTCATGGCGGCTCCTGAGGTGGTTACGGGTAATTTGATTTTACAGGAGAAATCATCGATCCTGTTCCAGTAAAGATTTCGAAACAATGACAAGGGGGGTAACTCTAGAGCCGATCCCTGCGCCTGTCGAATGGCCGACCTGAAGCGTGATGAATTGCCCTGCTCTTCTCCCGGTAAACTTTCCTCAGCCGAGCTGCTTGATGTAGCATCTTCTTCGTTTGTGCTGGCGGGTGTCGAACAGCTTCCACTGGGTTTGAACGTTTAGATTGGTCTCCAGTTCCGGGTTCGATTCCACCTTACGGATTCCGCGCCTGCGGAAAATGTGGTACATCCGCTCGATCAGGATCGCATTCAGCCCCCTGCCGCGATATTCGTCTTTGACCCCGATGAGATACAGGTCAGCTCGATCGTTGTGAGTCAAAGCCCGGACCAGATGGATAAACCCGAATGGGAAGAGACTGCCGGCCGCCTTCTGCAGGGCGCGGGAGAGTGATGGCAGGCAGATGCCGAAGGCGACCATCCGCCCATTTGCGTCCAGGATGATCGGGACAAAATCGGGCGAGATGTAATCGAAATACTGGCGGATGTAGGCCTGCACCTGCCTGGGGGTCAGCGGGGTGACCCCGTAGAGATGCTCGTAGGCTTCATTGAGTAACTGAAACAGCTCGCCAGCGTAATTCAGCAGCTCTTTCTTGCTGCGGGGTTCAAGGATGCTGAGCTGGTAGCGGCGGATGAGGATTTCGGAAAGTTTCGAGATCGAAGGAGGCAGCTCTTCCGGCAGGCTGATCTCGTATTCGAGCCAATCGGTGTCCTTCTGGTAGCCCAGCCGCTCGAGGTGCCGCGGGTAGTAGGGGTAATTATAGATGGTGGCCAATGTGCCGAGTTCTTCAAAGCCCTCGATCAGCATGCCCTCGCGGTCCATATCGGTAAAGCCGAGCGGCCCGTGCAAGGCCGGCAGGCCAAGCTCTCTGGCCCAGCCCTCGACCGCGGCCATGAGCGCCGCTGAGACATCGTAGTCGTCGACGAAGTCGATCCAGCCGAAGCGCAGGATGGGCTGCTGCCATTTCTGTATGTGCAGGCGGTTGTGAATGGCGGCGACGCGGCCGACTGCTTTGCCGTCCCTGTACGCCAGCCAGTACCTGGCCTGACAGTACTCGAAGGCCGGGTTTTTATCCCGGCGGAGGGTGTTGAGCTCATCCGCATTGAGGAGGGGGACGTAATACGGGCTCCCCTTGTAGAGGCTGAGCGGAAAGCGGATGAATGTCTTCAAATCGCGGATCGTGTCGACTTCCTGGATATGAATGCTCAAGTCAGCCCTCAAGGGAAGAGGATAGGGACAGTAATTCTTAGAAAAGGCTGGTGAATAAAATTACGGGGGGTGGAAAGATTATACTGCCTGTGAGCCGGTTTGGGTTAAGATCGCTGAGGCCGGTTCCATTGATTATTAAGGTATAAACAAAATTCGTTTCGCGGAGATGAGCTGTATTAACTCCGCTTTGGTCTCCATTTGCTGAGTGCATAGGCGCTCACAACTGCCAACACGGGAACAAATGGCATACGCAAGCGGTAAAGTGATTCCGCGCCTGAGGAAATGACGACGAAATACTGCACGCTTAGCAGTGTTACCCCCAAGACAAACCACTGCTTTTCTCGCCACGCAACCGCTAATCCAGTAAGGTAGCCGACGTACAGACCAACCATCAGGACAATGCTCCAGATCAGAGCGATTTTCTGGATGAGAGACATCGTCCTAAAGCGGGAAGCTATCAGTTGGAAAAGGTTGCCGCTAAGCATCGTACCCTCCCCTGGGAAACACTCCATGGTCAGGTTATTTGGATCCAGACCAGTGCAAACAAGCGAAAACCCCGGGTCTAGTAGCAACCGCGCGGCGCCAAAGGCGGTCATCTTCAGAGTCTGTAGAGGGTAACTGGCGAATATTTCTACGGATCGAAAACGCATATAGGCATGAACCTGCCCAGGTGTCACACTTTTTCTGGCAGTCAGGCTGTCGATCTCACCTTCCAGCTGTTGCATAGCTTTATCCTGAGAGATTTGCTCAGAATCCGCCAGAACCGATTTTGCGCGGTAGTAATAAAGATTGATATCGGAGATTGTTGATAAGGTGAAGACCCCGCCGGTTGTCTGATTTCGTAGGCACCATGGGAGTAGTAGCATGACAAAGACAAGGGCGAATAAAACAAAATTCCGCCAAAAGACTGCCTTAATCTGAGGCCGTGAAATGGATAAAGCAAGGATAATGATCAAGATTGGGAAATACTGCAATACCGGGCGTGTCAATGCTGCTAACGCAAACAGCATTGCGCAGAGCAGCAGGTGCGCCAGCTGGCGGGAATTCCAATACCTGATAAACAACCATAAGCCGGCGATCCAGATTGGTAGAAACAGATTTTCACTCAGGTAGTAATGCCCTGTCAGAATGAAAAGGGGATCCAGGGCTATCAGGATGCTCCCCAGGAAAGAAAACCAGGGCGAAATTTTCAATTCTCTGGCGATTGCATAGGTCAAAATAACCAGAATGGTTCCTAATATGATATGAAAGAGGACGATTAGATTGCCGTTCTCCCCAAAGACCTGCATCAGAGCCGTAAGGAAGAGGGGGTATAGCGGGGGGCGGGTCAAATCTGGTGAAAGGTCAGGCTTAGCTCCCCGTGAATATGCGCCAGACTCGACCAAATTTCTGGCAATGGTGACATAACCATCCGCATCCCGGACGGAAAAAATGTTTGGCTGCTGTCCCAGCATGACAAAGAGGTCAATCAATCGGATGGACAGCGCGCAAAGCAGTAAAATCAAGATGGGCGCCAGGCGGTGTAGAGGTCTGATTGATTTTTGCATGCAGGACTCACATCAGGCAATGGATCAAAGTTAAGTGGGGCAATCATATCCAAGCGTGGCGAGGGTCAGGTCAAGCAGTTCAGGATCCTTGATTTCCTCGCTTAGCTCACTGCCTATGTGCCAGGTGCACTTCCCGTCGCCGGTCAACAATCTGGCAGGATTGGGAAGTTGCACGCCATTGGCAAAGATAAGGTTTCCTTTGCTATTTAAAATGCGCAACCGCGTAATTATAAACCGCGTAGTTACGGTTGAATCTATAGGCGATAACCCCGGAAGGTGGGTTGACCATCTCAAGACCCTCTTGCATACAATCGAGAATCAGCGCACAGGCCTGCAAAACGAGCCTGTGTATATCAGGGGATCATGATTCCTGATGACTTTTCAGAATTTTTCCGTTCATGCTATTTATGAATTATCTGTTAAATTTTCGGTTTTCGCCATCTCTATCAATGGATTGACCATAAGTCAGTTATGGGCAGTAGAGCGAAGCTCGAGTTTTTTCTCAAAATAAGCGTCGGTCAGCCTTGAGCGGCCAAACCCGTTGGGGCAGAACAGGAGGACTTCCCGCCCGCTGATGACAAATTCATCGGCCGGATCGCTGAATTTGGTCAGCCTTTTCAGGCTGTCCTTGTCCGGCTCCCGCTGTAAAAAGGCAACTGCCAGCCTGGCGGGATCCTCGCTGCGCCCGTGGGTGAATGGGTTTTCTGCGACCAGGCATTGGAGCTCGGCCGCAGTGCGGATGAGGACGGGGATGTTCAGGCCAAAATTCCGGGCTATGCCCTGCTCGATTCGCGCCGCCTGCGCAGGCGGGTGGATGCCAGATAGAACAGGGACAGAATCGCGAACAGGGTGAACAGGCAAAGGGGAATGATCTCCAGCGAGGTCTGGTCAGCCAGCACACCGACCAGACCCGGAACCAGCGCCGCGCCCAGGCTGGAGGCAACCATTTGCATGCCGATCGTGTTGGCGGCGTAACGCGGAGTGACCCTCCGGCTGGTGCCGGATACCAGGGCCGGAAACACCGGCGCGATCGCGAAGCCGATCAGCGCGACCCCGCCCAGGCTGGCAGCCTCCGCGGGATTCCACCAGAGAAGAACCGCGCCAAGCAGCGCCCCGGTGAGGCTCGCCCAGACCAGCCGGTCGACGCCAACCCGCCGGGCAAACAGGCCGGCCAGCACCCTGCCGATCGTAAAGGTGGCCCAATAGGAACCTGCCCAGAAACCTGCCGCGGTCGAGGCGATGCCGCGCGATTCGGTCAGCAGCGTATAAGCCCAGGCGCCGAGCGATGCCTCCGCGCCGACATAAACGAAAAACAGAAAAGCGCTCAACCACACCGCCGGCCGGCGGAGCGTCTCCACGAGCGGCGTCTTATAGTCGATCAGATTCTGCTCGGTTTTGCCTTCGCTCGGCCGATTGGAAACCCACAAAGGCAGCGTCAGGGTGAAACAGAAAGCCAGAATCAACTGAACCAACCCGACAACCGTGTAGCCCGTACGCCAGGAGTTGAACGAGTTGACTGCCACCGTCATGATCACCGGTCCGAGGGTGATGCCGACGCCATAACTGGCATGCAGCCACTGCATCAATCCCTCGCCGAAGTTGGCGGCCATGTAGGTGTTCAAGCCGGTGTCGATTGCCCCGGCCCCAAGACCGGCGCATACGCCGAGAGCTACCATCATCCACCAGGAGGGGACCAGGGTGTAACCGATCAGCCCGGCGCCGGTCAGTGCGCAGCTCAAAGCCAGCACTTTCCCGACCCCAAGGCGGCTGAGCAGCGCGCCGCTGGCAAAGCTGGAGCTGATGTAGCCGGACATGGAGGCAATCAGCAGCATGCCAAGAGCATCCAGCGGCAAAGAGAAGCTGGCCCGGATGGATGGCCAGCCGACCCCAAGCAGCCCGTCCGGCATGCCCAAGGCAATAAAAGCCAGATAGGCCAGCAGAATCAGCCCAATTCTTAAGTTCGTTTGTTTGACCAGGGACGATTTCATTGATAGGATCAAGCTGCCTGGATGCCCAGCGCTTCCAGGATTTGCAGGGGATGAGTAAAAACAAAGTCCGGATTCTGAGCTCTCAACCGCTCGGCGTCCGTGTAGCCCCAGGTGACCGCGCCGAAGGGGATGCCTGCCTGGCGAGAAGATTTCAAGTCCCGGATTTCATCGCCGATACTCAGCGCCTGATAAGGTTTGGCCCCGCTTTTCCGCAGGATGTTGTGGAACTTGGCGGTCTTGCCGAGGATCGATACGCCGCACTCGAAGGCGAAGAAGCGGCCAGCATTGCTCTCTCCCAGAACGCAGCGGACGTTGGCTTCATCGTTGGAACTGACTACAGCCAGCCTGACCTGGCAGGCGGAGAGCGCGTCAATCACCTCCTGGATTCCGCTGACCAACTGAACTCGGTCGATCTGGCTGGACATGAGCTGTTTCAGGTAGGCGCCCATCTGGATGGCTCTGAACGGTGAAATCCGGTGCTCTTTCATAATCACGGTAAAATCCATGCGGCGCAGCGCATCCAGCTCGGCCCGGTCCATGGGCGGGAGCTGGAAACGACGGGCAAAGTCGCTGTAGATCGATAAGAACCAGGGGTACGAGTCAGCCAGGGTTCCGTCGAAGTCGAATATGACTAGCTGAACGTTCATGACGTTGGGGACCAATTCTGGAGAAGATGATGATTTTCCCGGTATTGTGGCTGCTGGGATGGATTGTATCTGAAAAATTGCGGATTGGGCGATTATTGTTTATCCATGTTGGCTTTTGTGCTGTGCAAGCGCATAGTTCTGGCTTATAATTTGACGCTCAGGCGAATGTTGCCAGCTCCGAATATCTGTCTCCCATGCGCATCAGTTCAATTTGGATGGGGTTGTATGAATAGTTACTATTTTATAGGGATAATTAAATTTGAGTGAAAAAGCGCTGCTGATCTACAATCCCGCCGCCAATCAGGGGAATGCCGGGAAAATCCTGCCAAAGGTAGAAGAACTCCTGCGCGATGCGGGGTTCGAATATGACCTGTCGTTGACCGGCCGGCCGGGGGATGCAATGGGCTTTGCCCGCCAGGCTGCTGAAGAGAAACGTACGCTGGTTGTGGCCGCCGGAGGGGATGGGACGGTCAACGAGGTGATCAACGGGCTGATGGAGGCTAACCCGCAAGGCAATAACCGCCCGGTGCTGGCGGTTCTTCCGGTCGGGCGGGGCAATGATTTCGCCTACGGACTGCATATTCCCGGGGAACTTGAAGAGGCGGTCAAGGTCCTAAAGAAGGCGGAGCAGTGCATCATCGATATTGGCCGGGTCAGCGGGGGGAACTACCCCCAGGGCCGTTTTTTTGGCAATGGGGTCGGCCTGGGTTTCGATGCAGTGGTCGGCTTCGAGGCAGCCAGGATGAAATTCATCCAGGGGGCTGCTTCTTATCTTGCTGCGGTGGTTAAAACCATCTTCCTGTACGCAAAAGCGCCAGTCTATGAAGTGGTAATGGACGGCGAGACAATCCGGCAGCCTTTCCTGATGATTTCCATCATGAACGGGCGGAGGATGGGCGGGATGTTCCACATGGCCCCCCAGAGCGACAACAGCGACGGTTTGTTCGACCTTTGCCTGGCGGGTCAGGTGGCGCAGATCAAAATCCTGCCGTTGGCGGCCAAGTTCATCAGCGGGAAGCAGGAAGGTCATCCCGCGATCCGCATGGCCCGGGCGGGCCAGATCACCATCCGGGCTGTCAAGGGTACCATCCCGGCTCACGCGGATGGCGAGACGATCTGCGAAAAAGGCCAGGCGCTGACCATCGAGATCTTCCCGTCCTCGCTCAAGGTGATCACTCGGGCGAGAGGATAAGGGTTCCGACGGCTGTATGCATGGTATCAACTGGATCCTGCGTAGAATTTTCGGCCTTCTCTGTAGGATTGATAAGAAGGCTTTCGATCACTTCCCAAAGAAGGGTCCGATCATTCTGGTCGGGAACCACATCAATTTCATGGAAGTGCCGCTGCTTGTTTCTCACCTCGATAATCCGCTGCTGACCGGCCTGGCCAAGCGGGAAACCTGGGATAATCCGCTTTTCAAATTCCTGTTCAACGCCTGGAAAATTATCCCGATCGACCGCGGAATGGTCGACCGCGAGGCGATTCGCTTGAGCCTGGAAGCGCTGGAGCAGGGGAAGATGCTGGCGATCGCCCCTGAAGGCACCCGCAGCAAGGACGGGAAACTGCAGCCGGGAAAACCGGGCGTGGTTGCCCTGGCGATTCAAAGCGGCGCCCCGCTGCAGCCTTTTGGTTTTTACGGTCATGAGAACTTCTGGCAGAATCTCAAACGGCTGCGCCGGACGGATTTTTGTATCACGGTTGGCAAGCCGTTCAGGATCAACACCGGCGTGGATTACCGCTCGCGCGAGGCGCGTCAGGAGATCACCGACGAGATCATGTATAAAATCGCAGAATGCCTGCCGGAAAGGTACCGCGGGCATTACCAGTTCGAAGGGAAGATCGAGTACAAACACCTCATCGATCTTTAATCAGCGAGCGCTTCCCACCCAATGGAGGGATTGGCATTCATCCCTCTGTAAAGGTCGCTGAGGCGGCAGGTTTCGGATCACGCATCTGAAGGATCAGGAGTGTGCTGGCCAGCATCAAGCCGATGGCGAGCAGCAGCGCCGGGGTGAATGAACCGTCGGGGGATTTTAACGCTTCCATAATATATACGAAGACTACCGAGGCCTGGCTGAAGAGCTGGATCAGCCCGTTGGAAGTCCCTTCCGGCGTCGGCTGGGTGACCTCGGCGGCGTACTGCATGCCGACCGGGCTGGCGCTGACCAGGAAGAAACCCATGACGAAGGCGGAGGCAAACAACAGCCAGCCGCTGGTGGCAAAGGTCAGCCCGACCAGCCCGGGGACGGCGAGGATAAAGCCGAGTAAGATGAATTTCTGGCGCTTATGCTGCCGGTCGGAGAAGGGCGGGATGGCCACCGCGCCCAGCACCCCGCCCGCCAGCATCAGCGCGCCGAGCGCGCCGGCGTCGGTCGGGGTGAACCCGCGCGGGCGGATGATGTTCTCCACCCAGGTGGTTACTCCATTGAAAATGCCCATCCCAATGAACGAGACGGACAGGTAAAGCCAGAAATCTTTGACCCTGAGGGCGTGCTTGAGCCCGTCCAGCATCAGCGCGCGTACCTCCTGGCCCGGAGGGCAGGGCGGCGTCGGTGGTTTTTCGCGGGCGAGGAGGATAAATAACACAGCGGAAAACGCCGCGATGCCGCCGAAGAGCAACTGGACGCTCGGGATGCTCATACTTTCGGTCAGCAGCGGGGTGAGAACCATCCCAAGCGCGGTGCCGACCAGGTTGGCCAGGGTCACCAGACCGACCGCGGTGGCGCGTTCTTCGATGCTGAACCACTGGGCGGGTACCTTGGTCCAGGCGTTGAGCAGGAAGGGTTGGGCGATGGCGATAGCAACTGTCGCCAGCAGAACCAGGGTGTAATCCGCGCCGGCCAGGCCGCGGACGATTCCGAACACGCCCATCAGCGCCGCGCCCAGGCTGACCGTGCGGCGGAAGCCGAAGGAGTCGATTGCCCAGGAAACCGGGATGGAGAGCGGGATGAAGGCGATCATGAAGGTCATCGCCAGCAGGCCGATCTGCAGGTCGCTCACTCCGTAGAAGCGCGCTGCTGGTCCGGTGATCGGCGCATAGGTGATCCAGAGGATCTGGATGGTCAGGTTGATGAACATAAAAACGGCCAGCACTACCCAGCGGTAAGGGTAGAGCTGGAAGGATTTTTCAGTCACGCGGCGCTCCTGTAAAAATGGAATAATGGCCCAATGAAGAGATTATGGCACAATTCACCGCCTGATTCAATTGAATAACGTGCTCTGGAATATGCGCTTAGCCTTTCCTGGTGAAGCGCGGGATCAGGAAAGGCGTTCGATCTTTGTAGTCCAAATAATCCTGACCGAAGCGAATCTCCATTTCCTTTTCTTCGATCCTTTTGATGTAGGTCAGCAGGGCAATGGCGCCGAGGAGCACCAATATCAATGCGCCGAGCGAGCCGATCCGGATGGCTACCCCCAGGTACAAAACGATCGCGCCGAGCGCCATCGGGTTGCGGCAGTAGGAATAGGGGGGCTGGATGACCAGTTTCTGAGTCGCCATGAGCGGCACGGGTGTGCCTCGGCCAACGGTGAACTGGGCATAGATGGACCATATAGCGAAGAGCCAGCCCAAGAGGATGAAAACAACGCCGAAAATCAGGTTGAACGGCTCGTATGACACCTTTGAGATACCGAGCCAGCGGTCAATCGACCAGCCCAGGAGGACGAGAGCAGCCGGAAGGATAACCAAAAAAAAGACTGCCTCGAAGGCCAGGGCAATGAAGCGCTGTTTTGGGCTGTATTCGCGTTTCGCCTGATCAAGGAGCTTCTCTTTTAAATTCCGCCCCGCCATTTTTCCTACCCTTCCCTGATGGTTTTTCCCCAATCATTATATCACCATGCCCAAACCATCGTCTTTTCACTACCTCGGAAGCGTCATAGGGGGTGACATAATTTTTCCTCGGGTGATCCTGCCAGCCTGACAGGAATGGGGATCGAATGCTGACCTTTGCCCGAGGCCCCCGTTCAGGGAAAATCGGGCGGTCGAATCGGGTACATATCTCCGCGAAATGGCGTAAGATTATCTACACGGTTCGAAAACGTTGTTTGAGGGATGACTATGGCGGAAAAAGGCAATCTCACTAAATTTCTTGCGGTGCTTGGAACGGTGCTGTTGGTGTTCACCATTTTGGCGCCCATCGTTTTGGCGTTTTCCGCCCTGGTCACTCGCGGGCGGTTCACAGTGGATTTCCTCTTTCCCGCCGAAGTCTTCCCTTACGTACTGATCGGCTCAGCGCTGTTGATCGCAGCGGCAGTCCGGGCGCGCTGTTACCGGCGGTTGATTATCTGGAGCGTGGCCATTGGCTTTGTCCTGCTCTTCGGCGGGCAGGCGCTGGCGGTAGCTTCCGGGCTGGCTTCCGGGGAAATCGAAGCCAGAGGGATCTGGTATGGGCTCGCTCTTGGCTCCATCATCGGTTTTGACCTGGCGGTGGTAAGCACCATGATCGGCGGTTTCCTCTTGCTCCGCAGCCTGTATCAGCCGCAGCCAGGGGGTGACCTGCCCTCAAGCGTGGAAAGATGAGCAACCCCGAGGCACCATCTCGTGTCAAACTCAGGCTGCTCAGCCTGCATCCATCCGCGTTCTTGCTTGCGGCGCAGTTATTGCTGCTCATCCTCTACGCGGTATTCGACGGCATTCACCAGCAACGGGCGCTGCTCAGCGCGATCGGCGGGGTGCTGCTCGTCCTCATCATTTGGGTAGTCAGCCGCAGCCCGGCTCGCAACTGGATCGCCTGGCTGCTGGCTGTGCCGGCGTTCATCCTCTCCTTGCTTTCTGTGTATTATGTCAATTCAATTATGCTGGGATTGTCCTCGTTGCTGGAGGCGATGCTCTATTTCTATGCCGCCGGTAGCCTGATCGCCTATATGCTCGGCGATTTACGGGTGACGACCGATGAACTTTTCGCGGTTGGCGCGACCTTTACTCTGATCGCCTGGGGTTATGCCTACCTGTATCTGGTGCTGCAAACCTGGTCGCCGGGCAGTCTGATCGGCGGTACGCCGCCTCACCAGCCGTTGACCTTCATCGAATTGTTATTTGTGAGTTTCACCAACCTTACCACGGCCGGTTTGAGCGACATTTATCCGCTCACTGCGGCGGCGCGGGTGGTCATGATGCTCGAACAGTTCACCGGCGTATGTTACGTCGCCATGGTGATTTCCCACCTGGTCGGGCTGATCTCCAAACAGAGGCGGCGCAGGGGCGAGTAAGGCCGATTCCGCGGGTTACCAGGCAGCCCGGTGCTCTTCGGCAAAACCGATGAGATCCTGGATGGTGATTTGCTCACCCTGGTCGCTGACCGCCGTGCCGCTGTAGCGCCCGAACATCTGGTGCACTTCGCTGCGGATGATGCCCAGGTTGGTCTTCGCCAGGCGTTCCTTGAAGGGAGTGAAGACCAGATTCAGGCGCCCCTCGCTGTCGGAAAACCGCCAGGGCTGCATATAATCGCCGGAAGTATAATCAAATTTGACCTGCCCGAGTTTATGGATGCGGTTTTGGAGGATCAGCGCATTCTCGCCTGCCTGGGATAGATCGCCAAATCCGCCGCCGAGGTTCAATCCGATTGTCCGCCCGTCGGGCAGAAAACCCGAGGCGCTCGCCCAATTCCAGAAGGATTTGTATTCCCATACCCCGCGGCCCCAATCCAGCGAGCCAAGGCAGGTGGAAGGCTCGAGCGTTTCTGTCTCGCTGCCGTAGCGGATTTCGCCGCTGGCAGGCAGACAGTTGATCTTGCGGTTGTAATAGAAGCGTTTCGCGCCGATCGGGATGACGATGGTCATCGACTCATATTCTGGGAGGACCGTCAGGTCGATCTCAGCGGTGATGCCGCGCCCGTTGTGAAAAGCCGGCCAGGAAACGGACAGGTGCCTGCGGCCTGGATGCAGGCTGAAGTGCAGCTTCAGGCGCTCGTCCGCAAAGCGGCTATCGCCAGAGACGCTGTTGCGCGGCAGTTCGACTCCCTTGCCGTAGGGAACGACCAGGCCCTCTTCATGCAATTCGCCGGTCTGGAAATCCAGGGTGTAGACGAACAGGTTCCCGGCGTAACCCAGGTCGGCGATGGTGGCGGAAAAGAAGCGCCGTGGAGTGAAAACCGCATAGTAATCCCAGCGCTTAATCCGAAAGCGCTGCAAAGGGCGCAAGGCATAAAAACGGGCTGCCTCGAGGTTGCAGTCGAGCAACGGCTGACGCGACCAGCCCACCTGAGCGAGACTCCCATCGGGGTTCAATAAGGGACCCGGCTGGGTGATTTCTTTTTGCATGGCTCCTCCTTAGTCACCTTTGTCCCAAACTGTTATCTTACCGCATTTTCGAAGCATATTGGCTTTTACCCCGATCCAAGCGGGATAGAGCACTTCAAGGATGACCTCGCGGCTTACCGAAATTCCAAGGGCGCTGTACAGTTCCCGCTCGACCAGCCGTTGCCGCTGGAGTTGATCGGCCGGATTGTCAGGTACCGGGCGGAGGAAAATCTGCGCAGGGCGGCGGAGAAGAGGAAGAAGAAGTAAGCAGGCTGGGTTGTGGGCGCGAAGGGGCGGGCGATGAATAGATGCATCGCCCGCGGCTTCATGTGTATCTATTTATGGATTGCACACCGTGTCCCAAACGGCCTCAGGGTGCCTTGCGGCGACATGCAGCAGCACCAGCGCCGGTCCTTCCGGGCTGCGCCGGCCCTGCTCCCAGTTGCGCAGCGTGGCAGGACTGATCCCGATGAAGAACTGGCTATAAATCTAATTTAAATCCCTTTAGCCAATAAATAATACAGCTCATTCCAGCGCAGCTTCTCTTTGAATTCCTCGATGCGGGTGCACTCGTCGATCAACAGGAATTCGATGCCGGACATGCCGGCGAAGTCGCGCAGATGCTCAGCTGTAACTGCGAAGCTGAAGCTGGTGTGGTGGGCGCCGCCGGCGTAGATCCAGGCGGCTGCGGCGGTTTTCAGGTCGGGGCGGGGCAGCCAGAGCGCCCGGGCGACCGGCAGTTTGGGCAGCGGCTGGTCGGTGGGAACCACGTCGACCGCATTGGCGACCAGGCGGAAGCGCTGTCCCATGTCGATCAGCGAGGCGCCAATCGCCGGGCCGGTGTTGGCGTCGAAGATCAACCGCACCGGGTCGGCTTTACCGCCGATGGAGAGCGGCAGGATTTCCAGTTTAGGCCGGGTCGCGGCGATCGATTGGCAAATCTCGAGCATGTGCGCGCCGAGCACCTTGTCGCCTCCAGGAGTGAGGTGATAGGTGTAATCTTCCATAAAGCTTGTCCCGCCCGGCAGTCCGGCGCTCATCACCTTCATGGCCCGCACGAGCATGGAGGTCTTCCAGTCGCCCTCTGCGCCGAAGCCGTAGCCGTCGCGCATCAGCCGCTGGACGGCCAGACCGGGAAGCTGGGCCAGACCGTGCAGGTCTTCGAAGGTGGTGGTGAAGGCTTTGAAGTTCCCAGCCTGGAGGAAATTGTGCATTCCAACTTCGATCCGCGCGCCCTCGCGCAGCGATGCATGGCGCTCGCCGCCGGGTTTCAGGGCAGGGGCGACGTCATACTCATCCAGGTAAGCCTGAACCATGCGGTCGATCTCCGCATCGGTCGCGCTGTTGACCGCCTGGACCAGGTCGCCGACGCCGTACCCCTGGACGCCGTAGCCGAATTGCATCTGCGCGGCGACTTTGTCGCCCTCGGTCACGGCGACATCGCGCATGTTGTCGCCGAAGCGGGCGATTCGGGCGCCCTGCCAGTCAGCCCAGGCCGCGGCAGCCCGCGCCCAGACCCCCAGGCTGATCTGGACATCCTCATCCTGCCAGTGCCCGACGATCACCTTGCGCTCCATGCGCATGCGGCTGGCGATAAAACCAAACTCGCGGTCGCCGTGGGCTGATTGGTGGAGATTCATGTAATCCATGTCAATCTCCGCCCAGGGGATCTCGCGGTTGTATTGGGTGTGCAGGTGGGCGAACGGCTTTTTAAGCAGACTGAGCCCGCCGATCCACATTTGGGCGGGCGAGAAGGTGTGCATCCAGGTCACCAGGCCGATGCAGGCCTTTGACGCGTTGGCTTGCAGGCACAGCTCGCGGATGGATTCCGCCGTGGTCAGCACCGGCTTAAAGACCACCCTGACCGGGATGTGGGCTGAGGCGTCCAGGAAAGCGCTGATTTCGGCAGAATCTTTGGCTACCTGTTCCAACGTTTTCGGCCCGTAGAGGTGCTGGCTGCCGGTAACGAACCAGATTTCGTACTGCTTCAAATCGATCATCATGAATAAGCTCCCTTCCCCAGGTTTATTGCCCGTAGATATGGGTGTAGCGCCAGTGGAGTTTGGCGATATCTTCGGGCGAAATCTCCTCCGGCGCGCCCAGCTGCAGCGCCAGCCAGACCGTGGCGGCGATATCCTCGGTCATCACCGCGGCTTTGACAGCCGCTTCGGCGTTTGGACCAATGGCGAACACGCCGTGGTTCTTGAGCAGCACAGCCGGCGATTTACCGATGCTCTCGATCACCGCCTTGCCGATTTCTTCCCCCCCGATCAGGGCGAAACCGCCGCAGGGGATCGGCCCGCCGAATTCGTCGGCCATGGCGGTCAGCACGCAGGGGATCGGCCGACCGAGCGCGGCGAATGCAGTCGCGTAGCGCGAGTGGGTGTGGACAATCCCACCCACATCCGCGCGGTGGCGGTATATGTACAGGTGGCTGGCGGCATCCGAAGATGGCTTTAAAGCTCCCTCGACCACCTTGCCCTCAAGGTCGAGAACGACCATGTCTTCGGCTTGAAGCGCCTCAAAGCGCACGCCGCTTGGTTTGATGACCACCAGCCCGCTGGCCGGGTCGCGGGCGCTGACGTTACCGCTGGTCCAGGCCACCAGGTTATTCCTTGGCAATTCACGGTTCCAATCGACCAGCTCTTCTTTCAATTCTTCGAGCATATCCATACCTCGTAATTAAGGCTCAGTCCCTACCTCAATCCCTCCACGGCGGCTCTTTCGATGGCCAGCCCCTTTTTGTAACGTTCCATGAACACTTGGAAGCCATCGACGTCCCTCGGGTCGGGTGCGGAGGTCGAGCTGGTCGCTCCAGCGAAGACTCTGTTGGCAAGATATGCTTCCAGGGATTCATCTGGCGCCTTGTGGAGCAGATAAGCGGCGAGCAAAGCCGCCCCCCAGGCGCCGCCTTCGCCGGCGGTCTCCATCACCGAAACAGGGGCGTTCAATGCCGCGGCCATGAACTTCTGGCCCACTTCTTTAGTTTTAAAGAAGCCGCCGTGGCCGAGGATCCTGTCGACCTTCACCTGCTCCTCCTCAATGAGGATTTCCAACCCGATTTTCAATGCGCCGAGGGCGGAAAAGAGTTGCGTGCGCATAAAGTTAGCCAGAGTGAAACGGCTTTCGGGGGTCCGTACGAACAATGGGCGCCCTTCTTCCAGGTGGGTGATGTGCTCGCCAGAAAGATAATTGTAGGCGAGCAGCCCGCCGCCGTCTGCATCGCCAGCCAGTGCCTGTTGGAAGAGCAGCTCAAACAACCTGGCCTGGCTGATCTCCAATCCAAGCTCGCGGGCGAATTCATGGAACAGATCGACCCAGGCGTTCAGGTCGGAGGTGCAGTTGTTGCTGTGCACCATCGCCACCGGCTTGCCGGTCGGCGTGGTCACGATATCGATCTCCGGATGTACTTTCGATAGCGGTTTTTCCAGGACGATCATGGCAAATACAGATGTACCCGCCGAGACGTTGCCCGTGCGCTCGGCCACGCTGTTGGTCGCTACCATGCCGGTGCCGGCATCACCCTCGGGCGGGCAGAGAGGGATCCCCGCGCGGAGTTGGCCGGTCGGATCGATCATCCTTGCGCCTTCTTCCGTCAGTGCGCCGGCGGCGTCTCCGGCCAGAATGACTTTGGGCAGGATTTCCTGCAGCTTCCACGGCAGGTTTTTCACCTCAGGCAGCCCGTTGAATAGCTCTATCATCCGCCGGTCGTAATCGTTCGTCTGGCTGTCGATCGGGAACATGCCCGAGGCTTCGCCAATGCCCAGCACCTTTTCGCCGGTCAGCTTCCAGTGGACGAATCCGGCCAGGGTGGTGAGATGATGGATATCCCTGACGTGAGATTCCCCGTTCAAGATTGCCTGGTAGAGGTGGGCGATGCTCCAGCGCTGGGGGATGTTGAACCGGAACAGCCCGGTGAGCTTTTCGGCTGCCTCTCCGGTCATGGTGTTCCGCCAGGTTCGAAACGGGGCCAGCAGGCGGCCGCCTGAGTCGAACGGCAGATAGCCGTGCATCATGGCGCTAAAGCCGATCGAGCCGATGGTTCGCAGAGAGGTCTGGTACTTTGAGGTCACTTCATCGCTGAGCTTGCGGTAGCTTTCCTGTAAACCGGTCCAGACATCTTCGAGATGGTAGGTCCAGATGCCGTTTTCGTAGCGGTTTTCCCAATCGAAGGTTCCGGTCGCGATCGGATGATGCGCCTCGTCGATCAGAACCGCTTTGATGCGCGTCGAGCCAAATTCAACTCCAAGGGCGGTTTTTCCGCTTTCAATCGCTTTTCGGGTATCGATTTGATTCATCAAAATCTCCCAGGGGATTGATGCCGCCTTTCAATTTGTAACAGTACCCGGATAGAGGGGAGAACCCTATATTTTCCTGGTTACTCAACCCTCTTGCGCAAATAGGTGTGCATGATGACCGAGAGGACGATAATCAGGCCGTAGATAAATTGGGTCCAGAAGCCGGTCAGGCCGACGGCGACCGTGGCAGCTTCGATCGCGCCGATGATGAAGGCGCCGATGAAGGTACCCAGGATGGTGCCGACGCCGCCGAACACAGAGGTGCCGCCAAGGAAAACCGAGGCGAGGGTGCGCAGCAGGTAGCCATCGCCAAGGCTCGGCCAGAAATAAACGACGTGGAAACTGGCGATGACGCCGGCAAAAGCTGAGACCAGCCCGACCAGCGCGAAGGTCTGAATGCGCACCCGGCCGGTATTGACGCCCATCAGCTCGGCGCTGTTGATGTTGTCGCCGATCAGGTAGATGTGCGCGCCAAAGCTGTGCCGGTTGAGAAACAACCAGCCAAGGATCGCAATTACGATCAGCCAGATCATCTGCATCGGGAAATATCCGCCGATCTTGCCGACGAACAATGGATATAAAAATGATTCCTTTACATAAGACAGCGTACCGCTCTGGCCCTGAGAGAGTACCAGCACAGCTCCCCTCCACAAGAATTGGGTGCCGATGGTGGCGACCAACGAGGGGATGCCGAACCTGACGATGATAAAGCCATTCAGCCAGCCGATCGCCGTGCCGGTAATCAACGCGGCGAGAAAAGCCAGGAATACCCGGGTTGGAATGGAGCCAATACCGACGGTGTTTTTGTAGGTCAGTAAAAACGCTACCATGCCCATCGCCATGATGGACGGGAAGGATAAGTCCATCTCTTTGGCAACGACCAGCATAGTGAGCGGGATGGCCATGATGGCAAAGAACGGAACAGTGGACATGAAGGCGTAGTAGATCTGTGGCTGCATGAAGGTCTGGGGGGCCGAGAAGATAAAAATCAGCCACAGGCCGAAGAAGACGCCAAGGATCCCCAGTTGGGTTCCGTTGGCGCGGGCAAATCGGCCGATGCTGAAGGGCTGTTTATACGTCCCCGCGTTCGCTATCGTGTTTTGGCTGTTATGCTCGTTCATTTCATCCTCTTCCCTTAATCAAGGCTGCCGGTCTCGGCTACTTTGATCATTTTTTCCATCAGATTATCCAGGCTGATGTCTTTGGTGAGGAATTCCCCGGCGATCCTGCCCCGGTCGATGACCACAATCCGGTCAGCGACGTTATAGACATGGACAACATTGTGATCGATGAAGATTGCGGATTTACCGGCCTTCTTGATATCCCGGACGAAGTTGACCAGTTTGGCGGTTTCTTTGAGCGAAAGCCCCATGGTGGGTTCGTCGAGGATGATGATCTCCGCGTCGAAATAGAGCGCGCGCACGATCGCGACACCCTGTTTCTCGCCGCCCGAGAAGGTGCCCACCCGCGATTCGGGATTGACCGCCATCGAGGTGAAACCCATCGACTGGTTCATCAGCCGGAAGGTTTCCGTGCGCATCGTGGGGATATCCAGAAAGCCCCACCGGTTTATAATTTCTCGGCCGAGGAAAATGTTCCGCCAGACGGATTGCAATTCAGCCAGGGCTCGTTCCTGATACACAGTCTCCACGCCCAGTTTTCGCGCCAGGGGAACGGTGAGATTTTCCACCTTCTTCCCGTTGAAGTAGATTTCGCCTGAGGTTGGCTGGTAATAGCCGGTGATGATCTTGATCAGGGTGGATTTGCCTGCGCCGTTATCACCGAGAAGCCCGACAATTTCATTATGGCCCAGCCGAAAATTGATGTTTTCGAGCGCCCGGACTTCTCCAAAAGATTTTGATACGTTCCTTAATTCCAAGCGATATTCCATGAGAATTTCTCCATCTCAGCTCAGGTTGCAGCTGCTTCTGCCGGGTTCAAGCTGATCTGAACCTGATATGAAATCGACGGTGAGTTGAAATGAAATGACGCACTGACTACCCTAAGGGGGCAAGGGCTTAATGGGATAGTCAAGTTGGCAGCCGATACCTTGGTCGCTGGCTGGATCGGACCATTAAGCCCTTGCCGATCAACCGCGGTTTGTTGGTTCCCGAAATTGGATCAATAGACCGCGGTCACGCCTGCCTTAGCGGATCTGCTTCTCCACCAGTGGGGCCAGGATTTCGATATTGTCCTTGTGAGCGAAGCCCGAGCCGGTGTCGATGTGCAGGCCGGTGAAGGCGTAGTTGTGAGACAGACAGAGCTGCAGGATCGCCATATATCCCTGCAAGAACTGCTGCTGGTCGATGACCAGATCGGTCCAGCCGCCGCGGATGGCTTCAACGGTCGCGCCGGAAAGGTCGAAACCCGCGCCGAACACAGCGTCAGGCCCCAGGCCGGCAGCTTCGAAGTATTGCTGCTGCGTGCCGGTCAGGTTGCCGTGGTCGGTGATGACCAGCTTGATGTCCGGGTTGGCCGACATAATCCCGGTGAAGACGGGGATGCCAGCGGAGGCTTCCTTGTTGGTCGCGTCGTCGATTTCCTGGTACACGACTTTGATGCCGGCTTCTTCGAGCGCATCGAGGATGCCCTGAGTGCGTTCGCCGCGTCCGGCCTGGGCAACCAGACCCCAGACGAAGGCTTTGTCGCCAGAAACCAGACCGGCGCGTTTCAGAGCTTCCTTGCCAAGGTTATATCCGGCGGTGTAGTTGATTGCGCCAACGTAGCCAAAGCCGTTCGGGCCGTATTTTTCCTGCAAACCGGGCAGCTGGACGTTCATGCTGGTCACCAGAATGCCCTTTGCCTCGGCTTCGTCGACCAGGGGCGCGAAGGCTTCATTCCCCGGGTGGCCCATGATGGCGATGCCATCCGGGTTGGTCGCCATCGCCTCGGAAAACTGGGTGATCATTTTCTCCGGGTTCCAGTCTGACCAGACGTACTCCACATCCGCGCCAGTATCCTTGGCGGCGGTGACGGCGCCGTTGTACACGACCGTCTCAAATGAGCCGCCGGGAGCGCCGCCGGGGAAGAAAATGATTTTGGTGCCTGAACACCAACCGCCGCCTGTCTGTTCCGGTTGAGTTTGCTGCTGTTCGGCTGCAGGTTGCTTTTGGCATGCGGCGAGCGCCAGCGAGGCAATCACCAGAATGCCAAGCAAGATAAACAGGTTCTTTTTCATTTCTCTCTCTCCTTCTGATGAAATGATTTGATTTTCCGCGACGAAATT
>CAZMCF010000006.1:0-45201 GCA_964564935.1 uncultured Anaerolinea sp.
TAGTAGCGGGGAGTGGATTCGAACCACTGACCTCCGGGTTATGAGCCCGACGAGCTGCCTCTGCTCTACCCCGCATCGCGACCCGTAGTATACCCCATCCTTCTCGACCCGTCAAGGACAACCCGCCGATTCTATTTGACTCGCCCCGCCGGTAATGCTATCATTAGGTTGCTTCATTACATATCATTCTTCATTCTATTAACATCCTCTTCATCCCGCACCTTAACATCCCTTCATCCTTCATTTATTTTCTAAGGAGTCATTGATGACCAGTGATTTTATTGCCCGTTTAATCGGCATGGTCTTATTCTGTATTCTTGGCGTTGTCTGGGGTGTTCAGCTCGGCCAACTGGCAAACCTGACGCCATCTGAAAATACCCTGAGCATCGAGCAGTACGCGTTCACCATGGGTTTGGTCGGCGCGCTGATCGGTCTGATTCTCACCCCTTACTTCTCAACGCGCCCGGTGCGCGCTATTCGCGCGTTCCTCGGACGCGTCTCTGCTCAAACCTTATTTGCTGCCCTGTTCGGCCTGATTGCCGGGTTGATCATCGCTGTCCTGCTGGCGTTCCCTCTTTCCAGGCTGCCCTCGCCCCTGGGTGACCTTTTCCCATTCATTGGGGTCATCCTCTTCGGCTACCTCGGTATATCCGTCTTTATAATGCGCCAGAACGATATCTTCAGCATTTTCGGCGGGCTGGGGAAAAGCGGCCAGGCGGCCGCGCCTGTGGAACAGGCCCAGGGCTGGGCAGAGAGCCGCACCATCCTGCTCGACACCAGCGTGATCATCGACGGGCGGATCGCCGACATCGCCCGGACCGGCTTCCTGCCCGGCTCGTTGTTGATTCCGCACTTCGTCCTCAATGAGCTGCAATACATCGCCGATTCACCCGACAGCCTGCGCCGCCAGCGCGGCCGGCGCGGCATGGAGGTGCTTTCTCAGCTCCAGAAAGAGCCCAATATCCCGGTGCGGATCACCGATATCGACGTCGAGGGTGTGCGCGACGTGGACGACAAGCTGGTCATCCTAGCCCGCCAGCTGCGCTGCCCAATTCTGACCAACGACTACAACCTCAACCGAATTGCCGAACTGCAGGGTGTCAATGTGTTGAACGTCAACGAGCTGGCCAACGCGGTCAAATCGGTGCTCCTGCCCGGCGAGACCCTGTCGATTCGCGTCATCCAGGAAGGCAAGGAATCCAACCAGGGCGTCGGCTACATGGACGACGGCACCATGGTGGTCATTGAAAACGGCAAGGATTATATGAACGAGGAGATCCTGGTGACGGTCACCAAGGTGCTGCAAACCGCCGCCGGACGGATGATCTTTGCCCGGCCGGAATGATCGTTTGGCAAGTGAACTTATGAATGGCCAGCGTCCAGACTTCTCTCTTCCTCCAATCCTTTCTCCCTCCAAATCGCCGAGAGAAGGGGAATCAGGCCGAACAATCATAGGATTCGAGAGCCGTGCGCGAATTCATCTACGGGCGTAATCCAGTTTACGAAACTCTACGCGCCCGCCGCCGGCAGGTCTTCAACCTGCTGATCGCCGAGGGCGCGCAGGAAAAAGGCCAGCTCGCCGAGATCCTCCACCTTGCCCAGGCGCGCAAGCTGTCGGTCCAGGTAACCCAGCGCGAACGCCTGGAGCGGATCGCGGATAACCACCAGGGGGTCGCCCTGGAAGCCAGCGGCTACCCCTACTGCGCCCTGGGGGATATCCTCGAGCGCGCCAGCAGGCGCGGCGAACTGCCCTTTCTACTCCTGCTCGATTCTCTCCAGGACCCGCAGAACCTTGGCACGCTGCTGCGCACTGCCGAGGTGGCCGGTTTGCACGGCGCTGTTCTACCGCTCGCGCACAGCGCGGAAGTGACTCCGGCAGTGGTCAGCGCTTCCTCGGGGGCGAGCGAGCACCTGCTGATCGCCCGGGCTAACCTGGCCCAGGTCATCGACGAACTCAAAGAGGCTGGCGTCTGGGTGGTCGGCCTCGAGGGCGGGTCTGAAGCCGGGCCGATCGAGGCCGCTCCGCTCGACGGTCCGCTTGCGCTGGTGGTCGGCAGCGAAGGCCAGGGCATGCGCCGGCTGGTGCGCCAGAAGTGCGACTACCTGGCCGCACTGCCTATGCGTGGGCAGGTGATATCCCTTAACGCCGCAGTCGCAGGTTCGATCGCGATTTATCTCGCCCTGGGTCGGCGGTCAAAGCCCGGTTGAACCCTGGGGCGTTTGCATGCGGAGGGAGAAGTGGCCGAAACTGAATTGAGCAACAGCGCGCGGACTGTCCAGGCTGCTCTTGACGCACTTGGGTTGGAATGCCAGGTTGTGGAGCTGCCGGCCTCCACCCGCACCGCCGTCGAGGCCGCCCAGGCGGTCGGCACAACCGTGGCTCAAATCGTCAAATCCATCGTCTTCAAAGGCAGCCGCAGCCAAGAAGCGCTGCTGGTGCTTGCCAGCGGGGTCAACCGGGTAAGCGAAGATCGCCTGGCGGACCTGGCCGGCGAGCCGGTCGAAAAAGCCGATGCCGACTTTGTCCGCGCCGCAACCGGCTTCGTCATCGGCGGCGTGCCGCCCCTGGCTCACCGCCAGCCGCTGCGGACCTGGATTGACGAAGACCTACTCCAATTCGACGAGGTCTGGGCTGCGGCCGGCACCCCGCGGGCGGTCTTTCGCTGTCACCCGGAAGATTTGATCCGGATGAGCGCCGGACAGGTGGCAGCGATCAAATAGCAGCAATGAACTGCCACAAAATATTGTACAGAGCTGGGAACCGTTAACAATAATATAACATCTGCATGCTATAATCTTGATATAGTTTATGATCCATATCACAAATGAGAGAAGGAGATCCGAAATATGATGATCAGCAAGAAGTTGAACGAAGCCATCAATGGTCAGATCGGGCGCGAGTTTGGCGCCGCGCTGCAATATGTAAACATTGCTACCTGGTTCGACGGCGAGGCCTTGAAAAAACTGGCCGACCTGTTCTACAAGCAGGCAGAAGAAGAAAAAGAGCATGCAATGAAATTCGTTAAATATCTGGTCGATACCGGAGGCGCGGTCAGCATTCCATCCGTTGCGGCGCCAAAATCGACCTTCGCATCGGCAGAAGAAGCCGTCAAACTCTCCCTGGACTGGGAACTGGAAGTGACCAGGCAGATCAACGAGCTGTACGCTCTCGCCGTTGCGGAGAAGGATTACGCCGCGCAGAACTTCCTCGACTGGTTCGTAGAAGAACAAATCGAAGAGGTGAACTCGATGGAAAACCTGCTCAAGGTCGTCCAGCGGGTCGGCGAAAAGAACCTGATCATGGTCGAGGCTTATCTCTCCCACGAAGGGTGATAGCGACCGATGAAGAACCACGAGGCGGGCCGAACAGCCCGCCTCGTTTTTTAATCAAGCTCAATAGGCCAGCACCCACACCAGCCAGGCAATCAGGATAAAAAGACCGAACACAAAGCGGGTAACAGCCGCCAGACCGCAGCCGGTGGCCAGTCCGCGTGTTGAATTAAGTGCCTGTTTCCAATCCTTCAGCCGAAAATATTCCACAAGAAATATTCCAGCCAGAGCGAACAGCAGCCCGCCCAAAGGCGGCAGCAGCAGGCTGCCAAGCAATGCCCCCAGCAAAGCAACGCCGATCGATATCCAGCTCGCGCCTGCCTTGCGCGAGCTGCCCGCCATGAACACATTATCCACCAGCCCGCCGACCAGCGCCAGCGCCGAGATGACCGCGAAGATGATCCAGGCGGGGGTGTCGAAACCGGTAACCAGACCATAGACCAGGGCAGAAGCCCACATCAGCGCCAGGCCCGGCAGGATTGGTAAAAGCAGGGCTGCCAGCCCCACCAGCATCACCCCGCCGATGACCAGCGGGAAGAAGACATTGCTGATCGTCTGCAGCAGCTCGCTCAAATGGAATCCTCCGCGCGGATGACCTCCTGGCCGCCCATCCACGGGCGGAGCGCTTCAGGGACGACCACTGAGCCATCGGCTTGCTGGTAATTTTCCAGAACGGCGATCAGCGTGCGAGGGAGAGCCAGCCCTGAGCCGTTGAGCGTGTGGACGTAGCGCGCCCGACCGCCGTCAGCCGGGCGATATTTGATGTTTGCCCGCCGCGCCTGGAAGTCGGTCACGTTGGAGACCGAGGAGACTTCCAGCCATTCCCCGCAGCCGGGCGCCCACACCTCCAGATCGTAGGTGATCGCTGAGTTAAAGCCAATATCGCCGGTGCAGAGCTGCACCACCCGGTAGGTCAGCCCGAGCCCGGCGCAGGTCTCTTCGGCGTCTGCCAGCATTTTTTCCAGCTCAGCCATCGATTCTTCCGGGCGCGAATAAATGTACATCTCGACCTTGTCGAACTGGTGCCCGCGCTTGATCCCGCGCACGTCGCGCCCGGCGCTCATCTTCTCGCGCCGGAAGCAGGGCGTATAAGCCACATAGCGCCGCGGCAGGCTGGCTTCCTCGAGGATCTCATCCATGTGCATGCCGGTCAGAGGTACTTCGGCGGTCGGCACGTTCCAGAAATCCTCCTCCACATCATGGTAAAGGTTGTCGGCAAACTTGGGGAGCTGCCCCGAAGCGAAGAGCGTCTGGCTCTTGACCATGAAGGGCAGGTAGCGCTCCCGGTAGCCCTGGCGCAGGTGCAGGTCGAGCATCCAGCCGATCAGCGCCCGCTGCAGGCGCGCCCCCGCGCCGTTGAGAATATAGAAGCGCGTACCGCTGATCTTCACCCCGCGGTCAAAGTCGATGATCCCGAGCTGCGGACCAAGATCCCAATGTGGGAGCGGGGTGAAATCAAATTGAGGAACACCACCGACCTGACGCAGGATGACGTTGTCGTGCTCGCCAGTCCCGAGCGGCGTCCGCGCGTCTGGCAGGTTGGGGATGACCGCCAGAGCCGCCTGCAGGTCGGTCTCCACCTCGCGGAGGCGGGCGTCGAGGGCCTCGATCTGCTCGCCAAGCGAGCGCATCGCCTCGATCTTCGCCTGGCGCTCGTCGGGATCCTTCATCCGACCGATCTCCTTGGAGACGGCATTGCGTTCCGCCTTCATACCCTCGACCCTGCTGAGCAGCGCTCGCCGCTCCTGGTCCAGAGTCAGCACGGGCTCAATCAGGGCGGGGTCCATTTGCCGCGCTCGCAGCGCCGCGCGCACCTGCTCGGGATGTTCGCGAACCAGGTTGAGATCCAACATGATTAATAACCTCCTCAAGATTAACAAACAAAGCCCCTCGCCCTGCAGGACGAGGGGACAAATCTCGTGGTGCCACCTGCTTTCACCGCCGGCCCTGGGAACGATTATGAACCGGCGGCCTTATTGCGGTGATAACGGTTCCGGCCGTCCCTCTTACGGTTGCGGTCCTGTCAACCCCTGCGAGGGCCCCTGCCCGGAGGGCGTCAGGGTGGAGTTCGCTGATCGACCTGCCGGCTCGCACCTACCGCCGGCTCTCTGCCAGGCTGCTCAGCTACTGATTCCTGGGTGGGTTTAATATAGACAGGATTATACTCGACCTGATAGGCGTGTCAAGCAGCACCGGATACTTGCGCCGGATGCCTCACCAGGCGCAAGCGGCAAGAAATCTCTATAATAACGATATGGCTGATTATTCCTCATCCCCAGCGGACCTCCACGCGCGCGCCACGCCCGGGTCAGTTGTGACTCAAAACGCGGACGGCGTCTGGCGCCTGTCCATTCCCGCCGGACCGGCCAGGCGCTATCGCCTGGCCCAATTGGACGACTACCTCCACCGCCCTCGCCAGAACTTTGCCTGGCGCCCGCCGCTTACCCTCGAGCTACGCGCCCGCGTCTCTGCGCCGGACCTGCCCGGCACCTGGGGGTTTGGCTTCTGGAACGATCCGTTCAACGCCTCGATTGGCATCGGCGGCACCGCCCGGCGCCTGCCCGCCCTGCCCAACGCCGCCTGGTTCTTCTACGCGTCGCCGCCCAATTACCTGGCCTTGCGCGACAGTCACCCGGCGGCTGGCTTTCTCGCCGGTGTGTTTTCCGCCCCGCGCCTTCACCCGCTGCTGCTTGCCCCGGCCGTTCCCTTCCTGCCGCTGCTCGCCTGGAACGCTGCCGCCCGCCTGCTGCGCCGGGCTGCCCGCCGATTGGTGCAAGAGGACGCCGCCGCGTTGGATGTGGACGTCACCGCCTGGCACGTTTACCGGCTGGAATTGAGCCCGGACAGAGCTGCATTTTTGATCGACGGATCGCTTGCCTTCGAATCAACGATCACACCGCGCCCGCCGCTCGGTCTGGTGATCTGGATCGATAATCAGTACGCCGCCTTTCCACCGGACGGGCGCCTGCGCTTTGGCAGCCTCGCTTCCAGCACCGAAGCCTGGCTGGAAGTGGACTGCCTGAGTGTGATCGCCCGTTAATGGCCTTCAGCGCGCGGTCGCCCGCACGCTGAAGACACACCCAATCTCCCAAATCCTCTTATGGAGGACAGCGGTTGGCTTTCGCGCCCGATGCGCAGGCGCAAAGGCCAACCGCCGTGCTCAGCCGATGAACAATTGCAGGATCAATCCAAGCAAGAGCAGCATCCCATATTTGCGGGTAATATAGAAAGTGCTGGCAACAAACCACAGCGGCCAGACTGCCGCCAGAGGCGTACCCTCTGGTTTCTCCTTTGGCCGCGGCTTGAGCAGCAGTTTGACCACCGGCGGCGCCCAGTAGAGCGAGGCCAGGACAATCAGCATGACCGGCGAGAAATAGCCGGCGATGACCAGCCCGATGACGATCAGGTACTGCGCGGCCATCATGGCAATGACCACATAGCGCGAAACCTTCTCGCCGAGGATGACCGGCAGGGTGTAGATCCGCTTGGCTTTGTCCTCATCGAGCTTGTCAATGTGCTTGCCAAAGATGACCAGCCCGACAGCAAAGGAGTAGGCCAGTCCGGCAATCGCGGCGAACCAATCCCACTGTCCGGAAAGGACGTAATATCCGCCGCCGACCATCAGCGGTCCCCAAACCAGGAGGACTGAGATTTCACCCAGCCCGATGTGTTTGAAGGGATAAGTATAGAAAAGGACGAAGACCGCCCCGGCCAGCATCAGCCAGAAAGCCAGCCAGCCGCTTGCCAGAACCAGATAAATTCCG
The DNA here is from genome assembly GCA_964564935.1 of uncultured Anaerolinea sp. Classification (GTDB taxonomy): domain Bacteria; phylum Chloroflexota; class Anaerolineae; order Anaerolineales; family Anaerolineaceae; genus Bellilinea. Next base: position 7,095 of record CAZMCF010000006.1, read on the forward strand.
CCTGCCAGAGCGAGCAGACCCGAGATCGCGGCGTAGGTCAGATGCGTGCGGCGCGACCAGAGTCCCTGTTCCATCGGCTGCGGGCCGTATTGTGAGCGGAAGTAGTTGTTTGTGTCTACCCCGCGCGAATAATCGGTCAGGTCGTTGAGCAGATTGTTTGTCCCATGGGCAAACCAGAGGGAGATGAGCAGCACCAGCCAGCGGAGTAAATCAAACGTGCCGGCCCGAAGGGCCAGCAGCCCGGCCATCGTGGCGGAGGTGAAGGTGGTCACCAATACCGCCGACCGGGTCGAGATCAGCCATTTCGAAACCACGTCCAGCCGCTGGAATTCTTCCTTGCCCAGGCGCGGGATCACCTGCAGGGCTTTGGCCCACATTCTGACGTTCATTTCAGCAATCCTTTTATTCTGCCGTCCATAATCTTCAATTTGATTATAAATTAATTATATACAAATAAGATCAAATTCACCCTTTTATCGTCTATAATTCACCCCCCTCTGCCAGGTGGTGAAATTCTCCACATGATCCCTATGCTCAGTTACATTTCGCTCAAACCCACCCCGCCTGGCACCGCCAGGGGGCGGTGAGGATAGCCGCCAGTCTCCATGACATCGCTGCCCAAGCATTCGCGCAGACGGAGCCGGGCCCGGGCCAGCCGGCTTTTGACCGTGCCGAGCAGCCTGCCAACCGCCTGCGAAGTTTCGCTGTAATCGAATCCCTGCACATCCACCAGGATGACGATCGCACGGAACTCCAGCGGTAATTTCTGGATGCAATCTTGAATTACAACTGCCAGCTCTCGCATTTCGACCTGCTGCTCCGGGGCCGGATTTCTGTCCGCCAGCCAGGCAGGTGATTCGACTTCCTCGCTCGTTCGTGAATCCACCGGCTCGATCGCCACCGTCGGCTTGCGCCGGCGGCGGCGAACCTCGTCGTAGCAAATGTTGGTGACCATGCGCATCAGCCAGGCCTTGAAAGAGCCTCCACGATAACCGGCCAGCCCGCAGTAAGCAGCGATGAACGCCATTTGGGCGGCATCCGCAGCGGCATCCGCATCATCCAGAATCCGATAAGCCAGAAAATAAGCCATATCCTGGTAAGCCAGAACCAGCTGATCGAACGCATCCAGGTTGCCATGGAGCGCTCTGTTGATCAGTTGGGTTTCATCCATCGAATCAGTGTTCCCTGCCCGCCGATAAAAAATCAGTAAGTCTGATACCAAAACGTGCGGCTTTGCGGCGGTCCAACCTCCAAGGTGGACTACGCCAAATCCGCGGTATCCTTCGACCAGGATATGATCCAAGTGTATCGATTCTGATCACGGATGTAAATAAATTGAGACCAGAATTCATCCTTTAATCATTCTTTTGGGTATTTTTTACGCGGTCAAACGGCGCTTGCCAGACCGACTTTCGGCAGCTTGACACCTGACAGGCTCCTCAGTACAATCAATTCCTACCGTTTATATCGGATTTGATCATGCATATTTCGCCGACGATGAGATGGGCAATCCCTTCCCTGGCTGCAGCCAGCCTGCTGCTTGGCGGCTGCGGGTGGTTGGCGCCTGCCGCAGTCGACCCCCAGGTTGAAGTTGATCCTCGCCAGGTTATTCAGGTCAGCGCAACTGCCACCCCCTCGCCCGATCCCACGGCCACGCCTTCGCAGACGCCTACCGCCACTGTGACGCCAACCCCCACCCCGCATCCTTTGAGCATCGAAGCGATGCGGGCTGGCAGTTACCCCGGCAGCGACCTGCAGATCGTCGAAGTCCTGCCGGACGGAACCAATTACGAGCGGATGATCGTCTCTTATCTTTCCGAGGGATTGAAGATCAACGCGCTGATGACCATTCCATTCGGCGAACCGCCGGAGGGCGGCTGGCCGGTGATCGTCTTCAATCACGGCTATATCCCCCCCGATGTCTACCGCCCGACCGAGCGCTACATCGCCTACGTGGACGGCTTCGCCCGCAACGGCTACATCGTGCTCCGTCCCGACTACCGGGGGCACGCCGATTCAGAGGGAGAAGCTCGCGGAGCTTACAGCCGCCCGGATTACACCGTCGATGTGCTCAACGCAGTCGCATCCGTCCAGCGCTACCCGCTGGCAAACCCCGAGCGGATTGGCATGTGGGGCCATTCAATGGGCGGGCACATTACCCTGCGGGTGATGGTGACGACCAAAACCATCAAGGCTGGCGTGATCTGGGCAGGCGTGGTAGCCTCATACCCCGACCTGATGTACCGCTGGCGGGCTACGCCGCCGGCCAGCATCTCCCGGTCAGCGCGCGGATGGCGAGCCGATTTCGTTGAAATGTACGGCGATCCGGAGAGCAATCCAAATTTCTGGGCGTCCATCTCGCCAATCAGCTACGTCGCCGACCTGAGCGGACCGCTCCAGCTCCACCACGGAGAGGAAGACGAATCCGTCCCGCTTGCCTTTTCAGAGAGCCTCTTCCAGACAGCTCTGGCAGCCGGAAAAGAAGTGGAATTTTACGCCTACCCGGGTAACGATCATAACCTCAGCCAATCCTTCAGCGTTGCCATGCAGCGCTCGATCGATTTCTTCGACCGCTATCTAAAATAGGCAGGGCAGAAGAATATCCTGGTTCTTCTGCCAGTTCCTGACGCTGTCATCTATTCCTGAACGGATTCACAGGCAGCGCCTGTTCGCGCTTGACGCGTTTCCAGCTTTGGGTTAGGATAACCGTGTGACTTCCCCGGCCTCCCGCAAAAGGCTCTTGCTGCTGATCGGCGTCGATGCGCTGATACTCCTGGCCGTCACTTTGATCGGCTTTGCGGTTCACGAGCGCAGCCTGGCAGGCGGGCGCTGGTTGTCCACATTTCTGCCGCTGGCCGTCTCCTGGGCAGGGATCGCCCTCCCCTTCGGCCTGTACAAAATCGATATCACCCGCCAGCCCGCCCAAATCTGGCGAGTGTTCCTTGCGGCGGCCTATACCGGCCCGCTGGCCGGGCTGGTCCGGACGCTCTGGTTTCCTGGAATGATCATCCCCGTCTTCATTCTGGTTCTGATCGCCATGACCGCAGCCGCGATGGGCGTTTGGAGGCTGATTTTTGCGTTCCTGACGAGGAAAAAGGTCTGAGCGATGGACGAAGCCGGCCTGATTAAGGATGCGGTCCACGGCGATCTGGACGCTTTCAACCGTCTGGTACTGGCTTACCAGGACATGGCCTTCAACCTGGCCTACCGCATGCTTTCGGACGAAGCCGCCGCCGAGGACGCCACCCAGACCGCTTTCATCTCCGCTTTTCGCAACCTGAGCAGCTATCGCGGCGGGTCTTTCAAAGCCTGGGTGATGCGCATGGTTACCAACACCTGCTACGACGAGCTGCGCCGCCGCCACCGCCGGCCGACGGTCCCGCTCGAGCCAGTCAACCAGGAGGATGAGGAGGAAATCGAATCGCCGGTCTGGCTGGCGGACGGAAGTCCCTCGCCGGAGGAGCAAGTTGAAATCCAGGAGCTGGAGACCGCCATCCAGCACTGCATCCAGGAATTGCCTGAAGAATTTCGCGCTGTTGTGATCATGATCGACGTGCAGGGATTCGACTACACCGAAGCCTCGCAGGCTGTCGGCAAGCCGTTGGGCACGATCAAGAGCCGGCTGGCGCGCGCCCGCCTCCGCCTGCGCGACTGCCTGAGCGGTTTCGGGGAACTTCTGCCATCTTTATTCCGTCTAGGGAGGGAGGCAGAATAACGATGATGAAACGAATTTCCTCAAAGGAATGGATTCTGCTCTCTTCCTATCTGGATGACGAGCTCAACCCGCGCGAAAAGGCGCGGGTTGAGGCGCGCCTGCAGGCCGAGCCGTCCCTCCGGGATGCGCTCGAAAGCCTGCGGCGAACAAAAGAGGTCTTACGCCGCGCGCCCGCGCGGCGAGCCCCGCGCAATTTCACCCTGCCGGCCAGCATGGCGCAGACCCGGCCCAGCCTGACCCTCCGGCTGGTACCGGCGCTGCGCCTTTCCTCAGCAGTGGCGGCTCTGGCAGCCATTTTCTTCATGGTCAGCACACTGATGGGCGGATTCTCCTTTGGAAGGCAGATGGCCGCCTCGCCGGCAGACCAGACAGCCAAGGAATCTGCCCCGATGCTGGGCGAAGCACAACCTGCTCTGGAAGCCGAAGGTTCTCCGCCGCCAGTGGTCTACTGGGGCGGTCCGCCGCAGCCGTTGGAAGCATACGGGATGGGCGGAGCAGGGTGCCCGGATGGCCGCTGCGGCGGCGATGGCACAGGGTTAACCCCCGATGGGCGCGGCGGCGGTGATGGGAGTACCATTCCGCAGCCGATGGTCATGGCAACCCAACCAGCGGAGTCGTTCAAGCTTCAAGCCACACCCCCTCCAGCGGGATTAGCCACACCGACCCCTGCCCCTGCGGCTGAACTGCCCGCGCAGCCGCTCAGCGGCTCCGGACCGATCCTTGGCGTTGCCCCGAGCGAGAAGCAGGGCGAAGCTCTGCCAGAAACCAACCGGCAGGTGCTGCCCATGATCGCCGCCGGCGAACCCGGTCAAAAAGAGCAGGGCGCCCGGCAGTTGCCCTACATCTACCTTGGGGCCGGGCTGCTCGCGCTTGCTGTTGGGCTGTTTCTCGCCGCCTGGATTATCCGCAGGAACGCGCAGCGTTGAGCGAAGACTGGTTTCGTTTTTGCCCGCACTGCGGCAGCCGCCTCGAGGCGCGTCAGGTGTTTGGAAAACCCCGGCCAGTCTGCCCGGTTTGCGGTTACATCCATTTCAGCGACCCCAAAGTCGCCGCAGGCGTGCTGGTCGAGAAGGACGGCAAGGTGTTGCTGGTGCGCCGGGTGAACGAGCCTCAGCAGGGCCTGTGGAGCATCCCCGCCGGCTTTATCGACGCCTATGAAGACCCCGCCGGAGCCGCCCGGCGCGAATGTTTGGAGGAAACCGGCCTGGAAGTAACAATCACCGGATTGGACAGGGTCATCGGCGGACGCGAGCACAAGCACGGCGCGGATATCGTCATTGTCTACCGCGCGGTGATCACCGGCGGTGAGCTTGCTCCCGGAGATGACGCCGACCAGGTCGCCTTTTTCGCCCGCGGCGAGCTGCCCCCGCTGGCCTTCCGCGCCACCCGCCTGGCCCTCGGCCTGGAAGAATAAACCGCGGACTGCCCGCAGGTTCATCCTGTTTTCCTCTGTGCTATAATTACTATGCGCATGAATCTGGCCGGCCGTTGACCGCCGTTCGCTTCCCCGCCTGACCGGCGACCTTCTGCTCAACTCATTCGCCCTGGAGACCGATCGTGCCGAAACCGGCCACCCGCAGCACAAAATCTTCCGGCAGCCGTTCGGGGTCGCCGCGAGCCAAATCCGCCGGCGCGCCGGCCAGGCGATCTGCCGCGCCCCCAAAACGGACAACAGGCGCGCGAAGCAGCCGCGGGCGGCACTCTTCCACCCCGCCTTCATTCTCCTGGAGCCGCCTTTCGCTCGACCGCAAACTGGATATCCTCGGAATCTTCCTCGCCCTGCTCGGATTCCTGACCCTGCTTTCGCTGGTCTCCTCCCAACGCGGGACGGTCACCGGCGCCTGGATCAATGCGCTGAGTAAAGCTGCTGGCTGGGGCGCCTGGGCGCTGCCGCTGGCCCTCCTGGCGGTTGGCCTCTGGCTGGTCTTTCGGCGGATCGAGTCGCTGCCGCAGCTCTCCACTGAACGCCTGACCGGCGTCATCCTGCTTTACCTGAACCTGCTGGCCTGGCTGCACCTCTTCGCCGGCGGCGGGTGGGAGCAGGCAGAGATTGGCATCGGCGGCGGGTACATCGGCGCCTTCTTCCAGCGCGGGTTGGTCCGCACCCTCGGGACCGCCGGCGGCGTGATCGTCATGGCCGCCTGGCTGGTCATTTCCCTGATCTTCACATTCGATCTATCCGTGCCGGATCTCTACGAGCGGCTGAAAAAGGCGGCCGCCTTGACCAGCCGCCGCCCGGCCAATTCATCACAAATGACACGAAGCGAGCGGCCGTTGGCCAGCCCAGAGTCGCTGCCATCCGATTTCCGCCCGCTGCCCGGCCGTGAGGCTACGCCTGCGCCAGCCGTTCGCAGCAAGCCCATCGAACCCGCGCCGGCCCGCGCCGAGCCTTCTCCGCCCGTTAAAGCGCCGCACAAGAGCGCCCCGGTTCGTGAACACGCCGCGGTCAACCGCCCTTCTCAACCGGCATCGCTCTGGACCCTGCCGGCTATCGATGAGATCCTCGACCCGGCCACGCCGGCTGCCCAGCAGACCAACATCGATCAGGAGCGCGCCCGGCTGATCGAGGAGACCCTGGCTTCCTTCGGCGCTCCCGCCCACGTGGTCGACATTTCCCGCGGGCCGACCATCACCCGCTTCGGGGTCGAACCCGACTTCATCGAATCCCGCTCCGGGCGGATGCGCGTGCGAGTCAGCAAAATCGCCTCGCTGGCCGATGACCTTAGCCTGGCCCTGGCTGCCCCGCGCATCCGCATTCAGGCTCCGGTGCCCGGGCGCAGCTACGTCGGCATCGAGGTGCCGAACATCGAGGTCAGCCACGTTTCGATGCGCGAAGTGCTCGACAGCGACGCCTTTCGCCGCATCCGCTCGAACTTACGGTTTACCCTCGGCAAGGATGTGGCCGGCAAGCCGGCCGCCGCGGATCTGACGGCCATGCCGCATTTGCTCATCGCCGGCACAACCGGCTCGGGCAAGTCGGTCTGCGTCAATTCGATCCTCACCTGCCTGCTGCTCCACAACACACCCGCCGACATGCGCCTGGTGCTGGTTGACCCCAAGCGGGTCGAGCTGACCAATTACAACGGCATCCCGCACCTGCTCGCGCCGGTAGTGGTCGATACCGAGCGGGTGATCGGCGCCCTGCAGTGGCTCCAGCGCGAGATGGATGCGCGCTACCACCGTTTTTCGGCCGAGGGCGCGCGCAACATCCAGGATTACAACAGCAAGCACGCCGAGCGCCTGCCCTACCTGATCGCCGTGATCGACGAGCTGGCCGATTTGATGATGCTCTCGCCGGACGAAACCGAGCGGGCGATCACCCGCCTTGCCCAGCTGGCCCGCGCCACCGGCATTCATCTAATCATCGCCACCCAACGGCCGTCGGTCGACGTGGTCACCGGACTGATCAAGGCCAACTTCCCGGCGCGGATCGCTTTCGCCGTTGCTTCTGGAGTGGACAGCCGGGTGATCCTCGACCAGCCTGGCGCCGAACGCCTGCTCGGGCGCGGCGACATGCTCTTCCAGGCGCCGGACGCGCCCGCGCCGGTTCGCCTGCAGGGCGTATATGTCTCCGACCCGGAAATCCAGCGCCTGGTGGATTACTGGCGCACCCAGGCGGCGCTTCTGGCCGAGAAGCGTCCGGCCGAAAGCGGCGAAGCGCCTGTGGACATGCTCCCGGCGGGTATTCCGCTCAAGCAGGGGGAGCTGTGGGATTTGGAGGAAGAGGGCGATCCGCTGATTTCGGAGGCGGTCGACCTGGTGCGCCGCGAGGGGCGCGCCTCGATCACCATGCTCCAGCGGCGGCTACGCATCGGCTACACCCGCGCCGCGCGGATCATCGACGCGCTGGAGGACAAGGGCATCATCTCGCCGGCGCTGCCCAACTCGCAGGTGCGCGAGGTGCTCGACTACGGCCCCGCCGCCCCGCCGGAGGAAGAGTGACAGAAAAGGATCGATTACCGCAAAGACGCGGAGAGCGCTGAGAGATTTTTCTATATAAACCTCTGCGTTCTCAGCGCCTCAGCGGTGTTACTTTTTATTTTCACAAAAACGGTCTTTGCTGGCGACACCTGAAAAGCGAAAAGCCTCTAAGCTGATTTTTCCGGTTTTACGAAAATCCAATCGAAAAAAATAAGGCAGGCAAGTTGCCTGCCTTCATTTATTTCTCGAAAATATTCGCTCAATCTGCCGCGGTTGCCAGCTTGAGTTGCGCCGCCGCGCGCAGCTCATCCGCCTTGTTCGTCCGTTCCCAGGGCAGGTCCAGATCGTCGCGGCCAAAGTGGCCGTAGGCTGCCGTCTGGCGGTAGATCGGCCGGCGCAGGTCCAGGTCGCGGATGATCGCCCCGGGGCGCAGGTCGAACTTCTCCCGCACCAACTGGTCGATCTCTTCATCCGGGATCGCCCCAGTGCCGAAGGTTTCCACATTGATGCTCAGTGGGTGAGCTTTGCCGATCGCGTACGCCACCTGAATTTCGCAGCGCTCGGCCAGCCCGGCGGCAACGATATTCTTAGCCACCCAGCGGGCCGCGTACGCCGCCGAGCGGTCAACCTTGGTCGGATCCTTGCCCGAGAAGCAGCCGCCGCCGTGGCGGCCCATCCCGCCGTAAGTGTCGACGATGATCTTGCGCCCGGTCACGCCTGCATCCCCTTGCGGTCCGCCGATGACGAACCGCCCGGTCGGGTTGACGTAGACCAGGGTTTTTTCATCGTACATCCCCGCCGGGATGGTCGGCTCGATGACGTGCTTCTTGAGCGCCAGTTCGATCTCCTGCTGGGACATGTGATCGGCGTGCTGGGTGCTGATCAGCACCGTGGCGACGCGGACCGGCTTGCCGTAGCGGTACTCGACCGTCACCTGGGTTTTCCCGTCCGGGCGCAGCCAGGGGAGAGTGCCGTTCTTGCGCACCTCGCTCAGGCGGCGGGCCAGTTTATGGGCCAGGTAGATTGGCATGGGCATCAGCACCGGGGTCTCGTTGCAGGCGTAGCCGAACATCATTCCCTGGTCGCCGGCGCCGACCGCCTCAATTTCAGCTTCGCTCATCCCGCCTTCCCGGGCTTCCAGGGCCCTATCCACGCCCATGGCGATGTCGCCGGACTGTTTGGCGATTGCCAGCAGCACAGCGCAGGTTTCGGCGTCAAAGCCTTTATCAGAAGAATCGTAGCCGATCTCTCGGATGACGTTACGGACGAGATCGTCGAAGTTGATGTTCGCCCGGGTGGTAATCTCGCCCAGGAGCATGATGAAACCGGTCTTGGTTGCGCATTCGCAGGCGACCCGCGAGTAGGGATCCTGCTCCAGGCAGGCGTCCAGCACGGCGTCGCTGACCTGATCGCAAATCTTGTCCGGATGTCCCTCAGTCACTGACTCGGATGTGAAAAGGTAGTGGGCTGAGTTCATAAAAGTTGTGTTCATTGAAGAGTGACCTCCGTAAAAAATTGCCCCTTTCAGACGAAGGGGCAAGTACATTTCTTGCTGAATTGCCCTCTCATCTTCCAGAATACTTCTGCCGGAATTGGCACCTTGGAAACCCTGGATCCACCGCCTGGGTTTTCAGGTTGTCGAGGCTTCATCGGGCCGGTCCCTCCGCCTCTCTGGATAAGAGCGCCTTTCGGGGCTGTTATTTGTTTGTTGTTACATTTTTACCATAGATTGTCCGGAATGTCAAAGGGAAGGAGAGCGTCATTGCGAAGGGTTACATCGGATTTGCTATGTAATATACCAGCCAATCGGGAGGCCGCTACAGGCGTCAATTAGAGGTTAGTCTGTCATATCCAGGCTTCTTTGTCTTTTCGAGCGAAGCGAGAAATCTTTTGATGCGCATGAGGATTTCTCCTCGCGCCCCTGCCCCCACAAAGTGGGGGGCACCCGCACAGCGGGTGTCGCTCGTCGAAATGACCACAACCTGCAAGGCTGGTTTGTCGTCTTTCTTTTCGAGCGAATGGAAGGTTAATACGCCCCCGCTGGACTTCACCCTTCAGCCGTGATAAAATCTGACCAGCCGGCCGGGTTGAGGGCTTGCATGAATCCCTTTTCCCTCAGCCATCTGCCCCGCAAGCTCCCCATAACGCGCCGCGGGGCGCTTGATTTCTCCCTCAGGAGCAAGAGCGATGACCAGCCAGCCGCCCGCTGAAACCAGTAATTTCATCCGCGAAGCCATCGAAGAGGACCTGCGCGCCGGGGTCTTCGACCGGGTGCAGACCCGCTTCCCGCCCGAGCCGAACGGTTACCTGCACATCGGCCACGCCAAGGCCATCTGCATCGACTTCGGCATGGCCGAAGCCTTCGGCGGGGTGTGCAGTCTGCGCTACGACGACACCAATCCGGTCAAGGAAGACGTCGAGTACGTCGACGCGATCAAAGAAGACATCCGCTGGCTGGGCTTCGACTGGGGCGACCGCGAATACTACGCCTCGGATTACTTCGATCAGCTCTACGAGCTGGCGGTCAAGCTGATCAAAAAAGGCCTGGCTTACGTCGATGAACTCAGCCCGGAGCAGATCCGCGAATACCGCGGCACGCTGACCGAGCCCGGCAAGGAAAGCCCCTGGCGGAACCGCCCGATCGAAGAAAATCTGGAGCTGTTCGAGCGGATGCGCAAGGGTGAGTTTCCCGAAGGCGCCTGCACCCTGCGGGCCAGGATCGACATGGCCGCGGGAAACATCAACCTGCGCGACCCGGTCATGTATCGGATCATCCACTCCCCTCACCACCGCACCGGCAGCAAATGGTGCATCTACCCGATGTACGACTTCGCCCACGGTCAGTCCGACTCGCTCGAAGGGGTGACCCATTCGCTCTGTGATATCAACTACGAAGACCACCGCCCGCTGTACAACTGGTTCCTTGAAAAGCTCGAGCTTCGCTGGGTCCGCCAGATCGAATTCGCCCGCCTCAACCTGACCTACACGATCCTCAGCAAGCGCTTTCTCAAGCAGCTGGTCGAGAACGGGATCGTCTCGGGCTGGGACGATCCGCGCATGCCCACCCTGCGCGGCATGCGCCGGCGCGGCTATCCCCCTACCGCCATCCGCCGCTTCATCGACGCGGTCGGCGTGGCCAAGCGGGAAAATCTGGTCGACGTCGCCCTGCTCGAGCACCACGTCCGCGAGGAGCTCAATCAGACCGCCCTGCGGGTGATGGGCGTGCTCGAGCCGCTCAAGGTGATCATCACCAACTACCCGGAAGGTCAGGTCGAGGAGCTGGAGGCGCTCAACAACCCTGAGGACGTCACCGCCGGGACGCGCAAGGTGCCTTTCAGCCGGGAAATTTATATCGAAAAGGATGACTTCCACGAAGTTCCGCCGCCCAAGTATTTCCGTCTGGCGCCCGGTCAGGAAGTCCGCCTGCGCTACGGCTACATCATTAAATGCGTGGACTTTGTCAAAGACCCCGCCACCGGCGAGGTAATAGAGGTCCATTGCACCTACGATCCGGAAACGCGCGGCGGCTACGCCCCCGACGGGCGCAAGGTCAAGGGCACCATCCACTGGGTCTCCGCTGCTCACGCGCTCGACGCCGAGGTGCGCCTGTACGACCGGCTTTTCACCGAAGAGAACCCGAACAAGGTGGAAGAGGGCAAATCCTTCCTGGATTACATCAATCCAAACTCATTAACCGTGCTGACCGGCTGCAAGGTAGAGCCCAGCCTGGCGGGGGCTGCTCCCGGCAGCCATTACCAGTTCGAGCGCAAGGGCTACTACTGCGTTGACCCGGATACAACGCCTGAGCGGCTGGTCTTCAACCTGACCGTCAACCTGCGCGATACCTGGGCCAAGATCGAGCAGAAGGGCAGCTGAGTCCGGCAAAAATCCCACGCCGCGCAGATAGCCTCCGCGGCAAACTGCTGGTAAGATATGGGCATGTCCTCGCGGATTTATTTTGGCGATAACCTGCCCATCCTCCAGTCCCTGCCGGCCGGGTCGGTCGAATTGATCTACATCGACCCGCCTTTCAACACCGGGCGGGTGCAGGCCCGCACCCAGATCAAAACTGAACGAAACCCAAATGGCGACCGGACCGGCTTCGCCGGCCGGCGCTACGAGACCCTCAAGATCGGCTCGAAGGCTTACTACGACCTGTTCGACGACTATCTGGCTTTCCTCGAACCGCGCCTGGTCGAGGCCCACCGTCTGCTCCAGCCAAAAGGCAGCCTGTACTTCCACATCGACTACCGCGAGGTGCATTATTGCAAAATCCTGCTCGATCTGATCTTCGGTCGGGATTCATTCCTCAACGAGATCATCTGGGCATACGATTACGGCGCGCGCACCCGCAGGAAATGGCCGCCCAAACACGACAACATTCTCTGGTACGCCAAAGACCCGCATAACTATATCTACAACGTCGAGGCGATCGAACGCATCCCTTATATGGCGCCGGGGCTGGTCGGACCGGAGAAGGCCGCGCGCGGCAAGCTGCCAACCGACACCTGGTGGCACACTATCGTCGGCACCAACTCCAGAGAAAAGACCGGCTACCCGACCCAAAAGCCGCTCGGGGTGCTGCGCCGCATCCTCCAGGCATCCTCGACCCCCGGCGGGCTGGTCATGGATTTCTTTGCCGGCAGCGGTACAGTTGGCGCCGCCTGCCTGGAATTGGGCCGCAATTTCATCCTGATCGACGACAACCCCCAGGCAATGCAGGTGATGGCCGGGCGGTTTGCCGGGCGGGAAGATATCGAATGGATCGGCTGGAACCCGCATCAAAGCGAGGAGTGATGGCGAAGAAAGCTGAACCGGTCTCCGCTGAGGAAATGCTCGCCCGGTTGAAAGCCCTGGCCAACCCGCGCAATGTGGAGGGCATGGCCCGATTCGGGATCAACCCCGAGGGCACCCTGGGCGTATCGGTTGCGGACCTGCGCCGGCTGGCGCGCGGGCAGCGCGATCACGACCTGGCCCTCGGCCTGTGGGCGAGCGGGATACACGAGGCGCGCATCCTGGCCGCCCTGATCGACGACCCGGCCCTGTTGACAGAGGATCAGATGGACGCCTGGGTCGAGGACTTCGACTCCTGGGACGTCTGCGACCAGGTATGCCTGAATCTGTTCGACAAGACGCCCTTCGCCGCGGCCAAAGCGGTCGAGTGGGCTGCCCGCCCGGAGGAATTCGTCAAGCGGGCTGGCTTTGCCTTGATGGCCAGCCTGGCCTGGCATGACAGGCAGGCGCCCGATGCGCTCTTCCTCGCTTTCTTGCCGGTCATCCAACGTGAGGCAACCGATCCGCGCAACTACGTCAGGAAGGCGGTCAACTGGGCGCTGAGACAGATCGGCAAGCGCAATCCGGCGCTGCGAGCCACCGCTGTCGCCGCCGCGGAAGAGATCCTGCAAATCGACGCACAATCCGCGCGCTGGATTGCCAGGGATGCCCTCCGCGAGCTGAATAATTATTCTTTTTAACCCTGTTTTTTCTTGAAATAATTGATGAGAAACGGTATCCCCCTGCTTGAATTCGACCCAGCGCACAAGGCGATCCTCGAGCCACACGGCACCCGGACAAGCGAGCCGGCGCCGGAGCGCTGCGTGCTGTGTTTTTTCCAGGATGTCATCCACGGGCTGGTCAACGCCGGACGCCTGCGCCGGATCGGACGGCTGCTCTCGGAAATCGGCGAAAATCCGCTCTATGTCCTTGAGGAAGGCGGGCAGCGCGTGCTGCTCGTCCACCCCGGCGTGGGAGCGCCGCTGGCAGCCGGTTTTCTCGAAGAAACCATCCAGCTCGGCGCGAAATATTTCATCGCCTGCGGCGGCTGCGGTGTATTGAGGGAGGATATCGCGGTCGGGCATGCAGTGATTCTCTCATCCGCAGTCCGCGACGAGGGCACATCCTACCATTACCTGCCCCCGTCCCGCGAAGTCGCCGCCCACCCGAAAGCTGTCCAGGCGCTCGAATCGGTGCTGCGCGAACGCGCAGTCCCCTACCTGGTCGGCAAGAGCTGGACGACCGACGCGATCTACCGCGAGACCGCTGAACGCCGCGCCCGCCGGATTGCCGAAGGCTGCCAGGTGGTTGAAATGGAAGCGTCCGCGCTCTTCGCCGTGGCGAAGTTCCGCGGCGTTGTCTTCGGGGAACTGGTCTACGGCGGCGACCTGGTCGTTCCGGAGGGCTGGGATAACCGGGACTGGGTCAAGCGCGACTCAATCCGCGAGCTGCTCTTCTGGCTGGCGGTCGAGGCCGTGCTGCGCCTTTAAGCAGAAAACCGCCCCGTCGGGCGGCTTTCTGTTTTCTTAGGCTGCGGCATCCTTATCGGAGACCGAGGAGGGACGCCGCAGCCAGTTGCAAATTACTATCTGACATCGTTAGCATCACCTCCTCATCGTTAGAATGGCGGATCATGAGGGGACGTCTTCGTTCGACGTATCACCAGTATTCCATAAATAACCCTGACTGTCAAGCAAATCTCTTTGCAAACGATCGACAACCTAAACAGACTACCAGTCTTTGAAGAACTGGAAGCGCCAGGCATTGCCCTCTTGAGCAGCCGTGGAATTGATCGTGAAAACCTCGACCCACGTCTGCCCGGGCTTGAACGGGAAGGGATTGCCGTTCTCGTCGATCAGGGTCAGCACCTGATCTTCAGCCATGCGCGACCACAGGACCGGGTAGATCTTGCCGTCGCGAGCCAGGTAAGCCTGACCGGTGCCAAGCATAGGCGCGTCCAGCACCTCAACATCTGCGCGCGGGTCGATCCTGCTGTGCCGCACGAAGATGACAACGAGATTGTCCACCGCGATCGGCTGCTTGGTTAGCTCGTCAGTCAACTGAGCGTATTGCGGGTTGGTTCCAGAGAGATCATTTTCGGTATCGGCGAAGCGCAGGTACTTACCGCTGGCCGGATCGTAATCCCAGCGGTTGTAGATTGCGCCTGAAAAACGGGTAAACACCTGTTCAGCGGGCTGGCCCCCCTCCGGGCTTTCCAGCTTGAAGAACATGCCGTCGAGGTTCTGCCGCGAATTGTCGATTCCTCTCCTGGCCAGGTAATCCTGCAGAGCGGCGGTGTTGGCGTAGAGGAAATCCTTTCCGCCTGGATCGAACCTGCAGACGGCCGGGCAGGCGTCGCGGTATTCGATGATCAGACGGTTGGAGAAATCGGAATTGAACAGGCGCTGATACAGCAAATAATAAGCGCTGCCGAAAACGAAGACTGCCTTGTACATGCGCACAAAATTCATGTCGATAAAGCGCGCTGAGCGGATCGGCATAACCATTTCGGCATCTTTTCCATAGTAAAGCGCCGCGAACCGGGTTGTGCCTTGCTCGGTGTAGTACTCGTACACGATGTCAGCCAGCGAAAGGCCGTACTGCGGGCGGTCCTTGCGCGGCAGGTTCTCCACCTTGATCAGAATTGGCCGCCGGTTGAGGATTTCGGGGTCCTCGACTTTCAAGCCGGTCAAGGGGTTGACCTCATAGGGGTAGCCTTTCGGCCCGATTCCCTCCGGCGGGTAGAGCGGCGTGGGAGTCTCCGTGGGGGGCTCGGTCGCGGTCGGCTCGGCCGTCGCGGTGGGCGGCTCAGGGGTGTTCGACGGCTCCATGGTAGCGCTCGGCGCCAGAGTAGCGGTGGGTATCGGGGTCGGCAGCAGGCTGCAGGCCGCCAGAGAGCTGGCAACTGCCAAGACAAAGATGACATAGACGGCTTTTTTCATTGTCCCTCCGAGGTACAGTGAAACATTAAGACTGGATGATACCCGCATTCGGTCCGTTTGGCAACCTGAGAAGGGTAAGAGGTTGCAGCCATCTCTTCGAGGAAGCCCACTCACCGGCTTGCCGCTGGAAGGCGGCTGTCCTATAATCACCTCACCATGGAAAAATCGCCGGCGAAAATGACCCTCGCCGCCGTCGGCAAAGCGGCGCTGATCCTTGCCGCCGGCGGTCTGCTGGCCGCCTGGCTGCTGCTCACACCCGAAGGATTGCTCGGCAAGGCCGATGCGATCGGCTATGCCGTCTGCCACCGGATCGAAGCCCGCTCGTTCTTCCTCGGCGACCGGCAGATCCCCCTGTGCGCGCGCTGCTCGGGAACCTATCTTGGCATGCTGGTCGGGCTGCTCTACCAGCTCCCTTCCGGGCGGCGGACCAGACTGCCCCCGGCGAAGATCTTGATCCCGTTAGCGGCGCTCTTCCTGGCCTTTGCCGTAGATGGGATCAACTCGTATCTGCACTTCTTCCCGGGGGCGCCTTCTCTTTACGAGCCGAATAACGCCCTGCGGCTGGCGACCGGCACAGGGCTGGGGCTGCTGGCGGCGGTCTTTCTCCTACCGGTAGTCAACCAGACTCTCTGGGCCGACGGCGAGGACCAGGCCGCGATCGAGCGCTGGCCTCAAGTGCTGGTCATGCTGGCCATCGCCGCGCTGGCCGCCCTGGCGCTCTACAGCCAGAACACCCTCGTCCTTTACCCCCTGGCCCTGGCGAGCACGGCGGTCATCCCGCTGGTCCTCACCCTTTGTTACGCTCTGCTGTGGGTGATTTTATTTCACAAAGAAAATACTTACCGCCGCCTGCGGGATGCGTGGCTGCCCCTCCTGGCGGGTTTCATTACCGCGCTGATCCAGATTGGGCTGATCGACTGGCTGCGCTTCTGGCTGACCGGCACCTGGGGTGGATTCCAGCTATAATAGCTTTGAAGATGAGTGCGTTGGAGGATTGCGATGCTTGAATTATTGGGGGTGGTTTCGGCTTTTGGGCTTTCAGCCAGCGCGGGATTGAACGCGTACATTCCACTGCTCGTCATTTCGCTGCTGTCTAAATTTACCGATCTGATCACGCTGCGCGAGCCGTGGAATGCGCTCGAATCCTGGTGGATCATCGGCCTGCTGGCTGTGCTGTCGGTGGTGGAATTCTTCACCGATAAAATTCCAGCGGTCAACCATATCAATGATGTGATTCAAACCTTTGTCCGGCCGGCCGCCGGAGCGATTGCCTTCGCCGCCAGTACCAATGTGGTCACCGATATTCACCCGGTCCTGGCCCTCGGTCTGGGCTTGCTGGTGGCAGGCGGGGTTCACGCGGTCAAATCGCTGGCCGTGCGGCCCGCGGTGACAGCTACAACCGGCGGAGCCGGCAACGTGCCGGTTTCGATGGCCGAAGACCTGGTTTCGACGATCGTCTCGATCCTCTCGGTGGTGGTGCCGGTATTGATCGCCTGTCTGCTGGTGCTCCTCACCGCGTGGATCATCTGGCGGCTGTTTTTCCGCACCAGGCGCCCGATCCAGGAATAAGCCCCCTCCAGGCGATCGAATTACGCTCCCCCGGCGCCGTAATAGCCGGGGTCAGTCGGCGTACGGCCGGAAGGATCCCAAACGTGGACCCAATCGCCTTCCCTGGCCCATTGGAACAGCCAGGCCGAGTCGCCGATCGACATGTTCACGCAGCCGTGGGTGCCCTCGTAGCCAAACCAGGCCCGCCAGTACGCGCCGTGCAGCGCCCTCGCCTGGTCGAAGTACATCGTCCAGGGCACATCCTCGAGGTAGTAGAAATCGGAACGGTCGGCCTCGAAGGCGCCGCTCATCGTCTCCGTCTTATATTTCTTGTAAATCTGGAACAGACCCGGGCGGGTGAAGAAAGGCTCGCCGCCGCTCGCGACCATGGTGGCAAACACCAGTTTCCGCTTCTCATAGACCGCCAGAGTCTGGTCGTAGAGGTTGACGTCGATCCAGCGGTCGCCGGTCACTCCTTCCGGCGGGGTGGTATTAATCCGCACCTGGCGAATGTAGCGCCGCTCGACCCACTGATCCAGCCCGATCATATACCAGTCGGTGTTGTCCGCCGGCTGGATGTCGTAGATTTGAACGACATCCTCGCGGTAGAGCTTCCGCCCGGTTTTCGGACTGGCGTAGCCCGGCGCGGTAAGGACATCAGCCGTGTCGACGATCCAGCCAAATGAATTTTTGGGGGTTTCGCTGAACTGCAGCCCCTGAAAATCCGAATAGGCGATCGGCGAGGCGCGCATCCACTCGCCCGAACGCACGCGGATGAATGGTTTCTCGTTGTAGTACTGGACGTCAATGTAGGAAACGTAGCGCAGCGGGCCGGGGTCGATGTATCGGGTCGGGTTGAGGCCCTGGGTGGCGTCCTCGAAGGTGGCGTAGAGAGCAGCCCGCTCGGTTTTGTCCAGGTTGATCCGGGCAATGCGCACCGGGCTGACCGTGAGCGATTTGTCCGGCGTCACCGCCGGCAGAGGCTGCGGCGGGAAGGTCATCCCCTTGCGGGCCAGTTCGCTGATCCGTTGGGAAGGGCCGAGCGCCAGACAGTCCAGCGGGTCAACCAGATAAGCCCCCGGCAGGCAGAGCGGCTTGCTGGCGAACGGCTCCATTTCCGGGGCGGTTTGGGCCGCGCCAGACCTCGGAGCCGCAAAGAGCGCCGCGAGCAGCCCGGCAAGAAGGATAACCTGGAGCAGTCTTTTCATGTTAGACACCTGACGGGAGCGGACGCACCCGATAAATCCTGATCAATTCTCTTCATCCTACCCGAACCGGAGATCAATTGTCCAGCATCAGCGGTGGGACCGCGAACTGGCTGCGGCTGCGCTCATAGGCCCACAGGATGATCTCAGGATTACGCGCGGCGGCGGTGCACAGCCGGTCAGGGTCGGGTTCGATCCCCACGCGGCCCAGGTCGAGCCGGTCGGCGTCCCAGCAGGTCTGCACGGTCAGGTCTGCCAGGCAGTGGCCGTTGGTTTGCCCGGCGACTGCCTCGGCCAGCCGGTCGAGGTCATCCTCGTCGAGATCGAAGTAACGACCCTGAATCTCGCTGCGCAGTATGCTGGCTGCGCGCGGTCCGTGCTCGAAGTCGTAGCCCTCATTCTCGCGGGCAATATCATGGAGAAATGAAAAGAGGACAATCGTCCGCCGGTCGGCGCTGTTCAGCGAGGCCAGGCGCAGACCATTTTCACAGACCCGCATCCAGTGACTGTAACCGTGCAGGCTGTCAAATCCCAGCCTGAAGCGGCCGCGGATGAAGCCAAGCAGCTCGGGGGTGATCTCCGCCGGCGGTTCCGCCAGCCTCCAGGGATCGAATGGGTCGGGCATGAGCCTATTGTACCCAATTTCTGCCTTTTTAGACGGATGCCGGTATAATCGGCGCGGTAGGCAAAGCATGACGAGCAATCGCGAACACCTCCGCGTAACAACCTGGCGGGCCTGGCTGCTGGCCATCCGCCCCAGGACGCTGCCGGCGTCTGCCTCAGGCGTGATCGCCGGGACGGCCGCGGCGGTTGCCGACGGCGGCGTTCGCCCGCTGGTCGCATTTGCGGCGCTGGCGGTTGCCCTGCTCCTGCAGATCGGGGCAAACGTCTCCAACGATTACTTCGATTTCTTCAAGGGCGCCGACACCCAAGAACGGCTGGGACCGCTGCGGGTAACCCAGGCCGGGCTGATTCCCCCGCGCCAGGTGGCGGCAGGGATGGCGGTGATCTTTGCTCTGGCGGCGCTGGCCGGACTGTATCTGATCATCCAGGGCGGCTGGCCGCTGGCAGTGGTCGGCGCGCTGGCGATCCTCTCGGCGCTGGCCTACACCGGCGGGCCGTACCCGCTCGGTTATCACGGTCTTGGGGAATTGTTCGTATTCCTCTTCTTCGGCCTGGCGGCGGTCCTCGGCAGCTATTACGCTCAGATGCTGCGTTTGAGCGTCAACGCGTTGATTCCGGCCATCTCGGTGGGGCTGCTGACGATGAATATCCTGGTAGTCAACAACCTGCGCGACGCCGCCACCGACCGCGCCAGCGGTAAGCGCACTCTGGCGGTGCGCCTGGGGGAAAAAGGCACGCTGGTCGAGTTCGGTCTGTTCCTAGCCCTGGCCTATCTCACCCCGTTCGGCGCGGTGATCGCGGGGCTGGTCAGTCCGTGGGTGCTGCTCGCCTGGCTCTCGCTGCCCCTGGGCTGGAAGCTGTTCCGCGACATGCAGTCGGTCCGCGGACGGGCGTTGAACAAGATCCTGGCGAGGGCAGGGCAGCTGGATTTGCTGTTCTCGGTGTTGTACAGCATCGGAATGGTGCTCGGCCGGTTGATTGCGTAGGGACAGTTCCGGCCCGCTCCGCCACCTGATCACACGCGGTCGGGAGACAGGCGCGATTTTGGCTGCGTAGATGCCAGCGGCGCAGAGAATATCGTTCGTTTTCACCTCCTGTAATCCTTTTACCGCTTTGATCAGGAATGTAGAGGGTAACGAGGATCGTTCAGTATTCCATTTCTTAGATTTAAATCTGGCCTGGCTTCGCTACACCATGCGATCGTTCGGATAAAATCGTAGTTAACGGCAAATACCCCTCGGAATTATGATTTATAATTCTTTTTAAGGATTGCCTATCGATGCTCACCGCGCCTACGATTGATATTAGAACGCGCATACCAGAAGAAATTATCCGGGAACTGGTCTCCCGAATATCTTCCCAATTTAAACCTTTGCGCATCATTCTTTTTGGATCCTACGCGCATGGAATCCCCCGCCCGGAAAGCGATGTAGATCTGCTGGTCGTCATGGAAACTCAAAACCGCGAGTCAGCCCAGGCCTTAGAAATCCGCCGCGCAATCCAGCCCATGTTTGCAGTAGATCTCCTCGTGATCACTCCTCAGCGCCTAGCAGAAAGACTCGATTGGGGAGATTCCTTCCTGAAAGAAATCGTTGAAAAAGGAATTGTGGTTTATGAATCCGCTGACACGTGAGTGGATAGCCAAAGCGGAGGCCGATCTGCTCACTGCCCGGAGGGAATACCGTGCGAGGAACGCGCCGAATTTCGACGCGGTCTGTTTTCATGCTCAACAAGCTGCTGAAAAATATTTAAAGGCGGTCCTGCAGGAGAGCGACACGACCATCCCGCGCACTCACAGTTTAATTGAATTACTGGTACTCATCTCAAAAAACGATCCAGACTTTATGTTTCTTCAAGCTGATGCTAACACCCTGGAAGGTCTTGCGGTTCAATACCGCTATCCGGGAATGTCTGCTGAAAAAAGCGTTAGCCGCTTGTTTTGTGCCCTGAGCATTTCCTTCCAACACCACTATTTAGAATAACGACTATGCCGAAAACTGTCCCAGAGTCCAAATTTCAAGAATGGAAAGGGTTAGACCGAATAAGCGCCATCGTCCATGAGATGAAGTGCATCTTTCGTGAAATTAATAAGGACGATTTTGGGATAGATGGTGAAATCGAAGTAGTTGAGCAAAAGCCGGATGGAAGCGGTTATCAAACTTCTGGTGGAATCATAAAGGTTCAAGCCAAATCGGGAATGTCCTATGTAAAACAAGATACCGACACCAGCTTTTTTTCGCCCGTAAAGAAAGATGACCTTGAACTTTGGCACAAAGCTACCTACCCCACCATTTACATCGTCTACCATCCCGACGATGACAAACTCTATTGGAAAGAGATAAAGTCGTATGTCAAAGATACTCCGAATGTGTGGCAACCTCCGCACAAAATAGTTTTCAATAAAGCAACGGACGAATTTACCCCTATTTGTTTTCAAACGGTTCGTTCCCTTGCGCCGGAGTCGCAAACGACGCGCATATCGCTTAATGAACAAGAACGCCTTATCTCAAATTTGCTCCATATCAAGCGAATACCCAAAGTTTGGTCCGCCCAATGTACCGTCAAGCATTTCGATCAAGTAAGATTTGCCCTTCATGGCTTCGTTCCACCCTACAACGTGATAGCCGGGCAGATTTATAGCCTATCAGACTTACGCGCCGAAAACTGCATCTTGAGAAGGTTTTGCGATACATCAACTGTACGCTTGGAGCAGCCCGAAAATTGGTGGGGCGATGAAGTATTGGAACGAAATTATGTTTTCATGCTCAATCAATTGTTGGGTATACACTTGCGGCGTTGCAGCATAAGATACAACAGGCAGTTTAAGCGCAACTATCTCCCGCGAGAAAACCAAACGGACAGCGAATTCCAAACCCAGTGGTACAACGTCCGCACAAAAAGAACTGTGCCGGATAGAACAACAGCCAAGTTTTATACTTACGGTAATGACAGCTTTTGGAGACACGCAGCCGCCGAATTGAGTTTCCGCAGAATGGGGCAAACTTGGTTTATGCAAATCATTCCCAAGTATTTCTTCACAGAAGACGGAGTTGTCCCTTGGGATTCAAACAAGGTAGGCAAGTACACGACACAGATAAAAGCACTTGAAACCAACCAACAAGTTCTGAATCATGTTTTGTTTTGGGCTGATGTCCTCTCGCGCGCTCAGAAGGACAACTCGAATAAGGCAGAGATTATTGTCGAACTTGATACAAGTACCGTCATGGTTATAGATAAAATGCCTGTGACGGGCATAGCAAAATTTGCGATACCGTTTGATCCTGCCACTTATGAAGAACCAGCCTCATCAGCACAAATTAGTTTCTTAGACTGGCTGGATAAATTAGACGAGAACAGTGATGACGATTAAAGTCGAGTACCTTGAGGAGCCCAAACTTCAGTTTGGGGATTATTTCGAGCACGAAGATACCAAGACAGGCTTGGCGGAGTTCGGTCCGTTTGGTAAAAATATCCCTGGCTTGCACCCCACTGTAATCAGGTTAGGATTTATCGGTACACGCGAAACAATAGTGGGCGCCCAAGAGTGGGTGGATAAATGCAGCTCTTTTATCGAAAGTGAAAATATCAAAATTGTTAAATCACCGACTCGTAAGGGCGGGCTTTTTGACGATGCCACCATTCCTGCTCTGCGAAGACTCCAGAAGATTCTTAATCGTGACTTTGTGGGCTTCAACAAGGACTCTAGTTTTGCTTGCTCTTTTCAAATGAATCCAAGATGGGAAAGGCATCTTGATACAAGGGAACTTGCTTCTGTTTTGGCGATAGAAAATAAAGCCGAGCGAATCTGGAAACTTGTAGATTTGATTGAAGATAAGATTGCTAGTCTCACTCAAACGGATCCGACACCCGATTTGATTGTTATTGCCCTTACACCAGAAATGGAAGAACGTGCAGATACTGTTCGCTTGTCCGGAAATTTCTTCCTCAATCTCCGGCGGGCTATCAAAGCGCGCGCAATGAGACAAGAATCGCCCATTCCCGTTCAGTTGCTTCGTCAGAGAACTGTTCAAGGCAAAGGTGATGTTCAAGAAGTAGCAACAAGGGCATGGAATTTTTGTACAGCACAGTATTACAAAGCAAATGGAGTCCCTTGGCGGCCTATCACACTTGAGCAAGATACTTGCTATATAGGCGTGAGTTTCTATATCGCGCAGGACATTGACAGCACACTAACTATGCGTTCCAGCGTCGCGCAAGCCTTCGATTATCTTGGGCAAGGGCTTGTTTTGCGTGGCGACCAATTTGAATGGGATACTGATGCTTTAGGCTCAACGCCTCATCTAACCAAAGAAGCCGCAAGAAAGTTAATCCGAAATATTCTTGCCGAATATGTCAAAATCCGAAACATACCACCTAAGCGAGTGGTTATTCACAAGACATCAGAATTTTGGGGTAAAGACAAGGGAGACTACAACGAAATAGATGGGTTCTATGAAGGAATAGACGAAATTTTTCGTTGTGAAACCGACTTCGTTGCCATTCGCCAAACGGGCGTGCGTTTATTCCGTGAAGGTATGTACCCGCCATTGCGTGGCACTTACTTTTCAGTGGAAGATAAAGAGCATTTCTTGTTTACGATGGGCTTTATTCCCTATCTGGAAACTTATCCGAAACCCTATGTTCCCGAACCTTGGCAGATTGTCCAACACGTAGGTGGAAGTTCGCCAAAGGAACTCTTTCGTGAAATACTTGCCTTGACTAAGATGAATGTCAACAACTGCGCTTTTGCAGATGGGACACCAATAACCATTTCGTTTTCTCAAAAGGTAGGGGAGATAATGAAACATGTACCTGAAGATGGAAAAATTCAGTCACGCTATCGGTTTTATATGTAGTGGCTCTGTAATGCAAAAACGCGGCTAACAACGGGTTGCAGGAGACGGCGCTCCGCTTCACTACACGCCGCGCCTGAACCCAGCCGATGCGAAATTGGCGCTTGGCGCTGCAGACAGAATATGCAGTTTTATCCGCTCAAAAGTAAGATAGAAATTGACGCCGGGGAAGGAGCAGGATACAGATTCAGGGCAGATTGGCCCTCACCCGGCCTCTCCCGCGCGCGGGAGAGGGGATTCGATCTCGGTAGACCCGGATCACGACCACTGGCAAACACCCGCCTGGTGAACGACGATCCCCTTCTCCCAAATTGGGAGAAGGGCTGGGGATGAGGGCGGTTTAGTCCCCACCCGGCCCCTCGCGCGCGGGAGAGGAGATTTAACCTCTGCGGCGCTGATTCATTCCTCCCAATTCGGGAGAAAAGCCAGGGATCAACGCTGTTTGGGCTAAATCTATCTTCCATGCGGTACAAAGGCTGCTTCGCTCCGCTCTCGGAGTCAGATTTGCGCATTCTGCAGCCAGGAGACTGTGCGGCGATGCCAGATGCAATGCGGGTAGGTTACTTTGGAGAGCGGCCTGTAATGGTTACTCCTGGGGTATATTGATACGGGAACAAACTCGCATCCAGATACGTTAATAATAAAACTCATCCCCGTTGATAATCAACCTGACTGCATCGCTGCAGGGTTAAAGCCGTGAGGTGAAAAATGAATATTCGCGAAACAAGGTCTGTTCATCACAGTTTGATCTTATTATTCCTCGCTGGTGTCGTGCTGGCCGCCTGCCAGCCGGCAGGGAAAATCATCCAGCCCACATCGACCGCGACGGAAACCGCCGCGCCCATCCCTTCCTCGACTGAAACCCGGATAACGCCAAGCTCCGCGCCCAGCGATACACCCCGGCCGACAGCGCCTGACTATACCGAGACCCCTGTTCCCCCCGAATTTACTCAGACCGCGGTCGTCATCGCCGGGCGGCTGATGGCATCAGCCCAACCGGACATCCGCGTGCTGTCCACATCTCCGGATCAGCGCTGGCGCGCCGAATTGGTGATTTATCCCTGCACGCCGGTGCAAACCGAAATCCCGGGAACCAACGCCTACGACATCCTGCGGCTGGTCGACGCCAGCAGCGGGGAAGCAATCCAGATCGCCGACCAGCTACAATATTGCGAGGGGCTGGGAGCGTTTGGCCTGGGCGAAATCGCCTGGTCAGCAAACAGCCAGTACTATTACTATACCGCCGCCCGCGAAGGGTCACCGGATGGGGGTTTTCCCGGCTGGATGCGCATGATTTACCGGTTCGAGCTTGCTACCCGGCAGGCGCTAGTGATGGGTCCTGCAGAGCTCTCTCCCGACCGAAAAGAAATCGCCGCGTCTGAAGTGTACGCGAAGGGGCAATACCTTTTTGTTCCACTTGGCTTGACGATCTGGGATCTCAACGGAGATAAACTCGCCGAGTACAAAACTAAGTTCAGCGACGCCGGCTGGGGAAAGCACCATGTTGCCTGGTCGCCGGTCAATCAGGATCTGGTGTACATAGAAATGATCTGCCCAGAGCATAGAAAGTGCACTTCAGCCCTATATTACGTTGACCGAGCGGCTGGCATCCGCACCGCGTTGCTGGAAGGCTGGCAGCCCGCTTTCCAGGCTGTCTACTGGGCCGAGCCCGACCGGTTGACTTTGATCGACGAGGCTTTCGAGCAATGGGTGTACACGCTGAGCGAGAAGGAAATCGAAAAGAAGTAGTGCAATCGGCTCACCTAATCTGCAGCAGGGGTGTTGGGTTTCGGGCGATAGAAATCTCGAGCCGACAACATTACAACCGCCCTCAACCCAACCTACGACCACGACTTGTCATTGAAATCACGGAAACAAGAGAGCACGAACCCAAAAGCTCATCCGCCCCCGCGACCCCTGACCACCTACTTCACAAACAGCCACGGGCACAATTTCTTTTCTAAAAAATCCACCGCAAAGTACAGCCCCAGCCCGAGCAGGCTCATCGCCGCCACGCCGGCGTACATGGCGGGATAGTTGAACAGCGTGCTTCCGTTGAGATAAATATAGTAGCCAAGTCCCTTCTGGGTGGCGAACAGCTCGGCCACGTACAGCACCGCCACCGCTGTGCCCACCGACTGGCGCAGCGCGGTAAGGATGCCCGGGATGCTGGCCGGCAGATATACAAAGCGCAAAAGCGCCATCCGCCCGGCGCCCAGGCTGCGCACGCTGCGGATCAGCTCCGGGCGCAGCCCCGCGGCCTGGTCGCGCACCAGCACCAGGATCTGGAAAAACAGGATCAGGAAGATGATCACGATCTTGGGCAGGTTGCCCACCCCCAGAAAGAGCAGGATGATCGGCAGGAAGACCACTTTCGGGATCGGGTAGAGCAGGTAGATCACCGGCGAGAAAAACGCGTTGATCTTTGGGTACTGCCCGAGCAGCAGACCCGCCGGCGCGGCCAGCAGGATCGACAGGAAGGTGCTGGCAGCCACCCGCCACAGGCTGGCGAGGAAATGCCCGGGCAGGTCGCCGCCGAGCTCCTGCCAGAAGGCAGCCGCCACGCGGAGCGGACCCGGCAGGATCGGCTGGTTGAGCAGCATGGCGCCCGCCTGCCAGAGCAGCAACAGCGCTAGAGTCGCCAGGAGCAGATCGCGGCGTTTCATTCCGCCTCCAGGCGGGCGCGCAGCTCGCGGCACAGCTCGTGGTATTCGGCTGAATCGCGGTAGCCTTCGCGCAGGATGTTTGGGTTCTGGATGATCGCTGCCTGGCGGTTGGGCGGTCGGTTGAGCACCAGGATCTGCTCTCCGAGCAGGGCTGCCTCCTCGATCGCGTGAGTGACGGTGATCATGGTCAGGCCGCTCTCCTGCCAGAGCTCCAGCGCCAGGCGCTGCAGCGACTCGCGCGTCGGCGCGTCGAGCGAGGAGAAAGGCTCGTCCATCAGCAGCAGGTCCGGCTGCAGCGCCAGGGTGCGGGCGATCGCCGTCCGCTGGCGCTGGCCGCCGGAAATCTTCCCGGGATACTGCCCGGCGACCGGCAGCAGACCCAGCCGCTCCAGCCAGCGGTCGACCTCCAGCGTGCGGGTGTAATTGCGCGGGGCGTGGACGCCGTCCGGTCCGTAGAAATTGCGCACCCTCAGGCCCAGGCGGGCGTTTTCGCGTACAGTCGCCCAGGGGAGCAGGCCGTAATCCTGGATGATCAGGCCGGTGCGCGGGCGCGGTCGGGCGAGCGCCTGGCCGTCCACGCGCACCTGGCCCTGCTGCGGCAGGAGCAGCCCGGCCAGCAAAGCCAGCAGGGTGCTCTTGCCGCAACCCGAAGGACCGATCACCGTCCAGGCCTGACCGCGCACCGCCCGCCAGGTGAAGTCCTGGAAGATCGATTCGCCGTGTGGATAGGCGAAGGTCAGGCCGGCGACTTCGATCACGGTCTACTTGGGCAGCAGGCTGGCGTTGACGCAGTCCTCGTAGGTCACCGCAACCTTGGCGTAGCCCTTCTCGAGCGCCCAGCTGAGCGCGTCATCGAATTGAGCCTGGCTGGGCACGCCGGCAGTCGGGTAGGTCGGCACTTTGAAAGTCTCGGCCAGCGGGGCGGGCACGAGCTGCTTCTCGACCATCAGCCCGGCGTACTTCTGCGGGTCGGCGTTGATCAGCGCGACCGCCTCCTCGACCGCCGCCAGAAAGGCGCTGACCGCCTCGGGCTGCTGGTCGATCACCTCTTTGCGGAAGGTGAGGATGCTGTGGCTGAACTCGGGGTGGGAGCTGTCGTCGAGCACCACCGGCGCGCCGGACTGAACCGCCAGGGTGGAGAACGGCTCGGGCAGCATGGCCGCCTTGAGCTCGCCGCTGGCCAGCAGCGACATCCGGTCAGGGATCTTGGGCACGGCCACGACCTGGATGTCATCCCCGCTGAAACCTTCGGCCTGGAGCAGGCGTTCGGTCAGGTATTCGATCACCGTGCCCTGCGAGACGCCGATTGGCACGCCCTTCAGGCCGCTCACATCGCTGATTCCCGCATCTTTGGCAACGTTGATTTTGAAGATGGCCTGCTCGTGTGTCGCCGCGCGGGCGAAGCGCACCGCCTGCACCTGGATGCTATCCTGGTTGAGGAACATCACCGAGAGAATTTCGTTCATCACCGCGTCCACCTGGCCGGCGCTGATCAGTTGATCCCGCTCCGGCGCTGAAGCGACAGGGACGAACTCGACCGTCAGGTTGTGCCTGGCGTAGAGGCCCTCGGCCTCGGCGACCAGCATGGGCAGAACGTCCAGCACCGGCAGGATGGCTACCTTGAGGCTAGCCGGCGCCGGCGTTGCGGCCGGTCCGCAGGCGGACAGGATCAGACTGGCAAGGAGAATTACCAGGAAGAGGATCGGAACAATTTTGCGCTGCATGGCTGAGAATCTTCTCCGCGATTGGAATTTAAGATGGGCATCCATTTCCCGACTTCGCGCGTTATGCCAGGTCATGCGCCCATGCACCCGGTATTATACCCCTTCATTAATCGGATGATGATGGTTGAAAAATGAGGATGATGAGGGGTGATTCTGGAAAATTACTACCCAAATACTATATTTATAATCCGCTCCCATGCTAAAATCAGGTTGTCCCACTTTAACAAGGAGGCGAATATGACAAGTCTCAGAACCACGCTGACCGGTTACGCCGGTTACCGCGGCCGTGAAGGGCATTGGGGCTTTCTCCTGCACCGCATCACCGGCCTGGGAACGCTCCTCTTTCTGGTCATCCATGTCATCGACATCGCCCTCGTATATCTTCATCCCAGGGGTTTTCTGGACGTGCTCAAGCTTTACCAGTCGACCGTTTTTGGCATCGGCGAGATCGCCCTGGTGTTCAGCGTCTTCTACCACGGGATCAACGGGCTGAGGGTGGCCTACTTCGACATGTTCAAGCCGGAGATGTGGGATTACTCCAGGCACCGCAAATCGATGGTTGCCACGCTGATCCTCTCCATCGTCCTCTGGCTGCCTGCCGCCTTCTGGATGGGACGCAACCTGTTGGTTCACAATTTCGGCCTGTTCGGCGGTTAGGAGGGAAAGATGGCCGCAGAGTCTCCCGCAGTACGAAAAGTCAAGGTGCCGCGCACCTATGAATCGTTCGCCTGGCGCTGGATGCGCTACTCCGCGATCCTGCTCATCCCGCTGGTGTGGTTCCACCTGATCCTCCAGGACGTGATCGTCGGCGTGCACGCGATGGACCTCAACTACGTCGCCATGCGCTGGGCGAACATCGGCTGGCGGATCTACGACGCGCTCCTGCTCGGCTTTGCCCTGGCTCACGGGGTTAACGGGCTGCGCCAGGTGCTGAATGATTTCATCCACAAAGAGAACGCCCGCAGGATCATGAGCTGGGCGCTGCTGATCTTCTGGCTGGCGATCTTCGCCATCGGCGCGGCAGCGCTGATCGGCGGGGTCAGCCAGCCCTTCCCCGTCGAATAAATCCAGGGAGTCAAAACGAATGACCCAAACGCATTCATACGAAGTGATCGTCGTCGGCGGGGGAGGCGCCGGCCTGATGGCGGCCATGTACGCCTCCAAGACCGCCAAAACGGCCGTCCTTTCCAAGCTATACCCGACCCGCTCGCATACCGGCGCCGCTCAGGGCGGCATCGGCGCGGCGCTGGGCAACCTGGAGGAGGATCATTGGGAATGGCACGCCTTTGACACGGTCAAGGGATCCGACTACCTGGGCGACCAGGACGCGATCGAATTCATGTGCCGCGAGGCCGTCCAGGCCGTCTATGATCTCGAGCACTTCGGGCTGCCCTTCTCGCGTACCAGAGAAGGCCGCATCGACCAGCGCCCCTTCGGCGGGCACACCAATAACACGACCAAAAAGCCCGTCCGCCGGGCCTGTTACGCCGCCGACCGCACCGGGCACATGATCCTCCAGACGCTCTACCAGCAGTGCCTGAAGAACGGGATCCAGTTCTACGACGAATTCCAGGTCTTGGATGTGCTCATCAACAACGGCGCGACAGCCGGGGTGGTGGCCGTCGAGCTGGCGACCGGCGAGCTGCACGTCTTCCAGGCCAAAGCGGTCATCTTCGCCACCGGCGGTCACGGGCGGATGTGGGAAATCACCTCCAACGCCTACGCGTACACCGGCGACGGCGTGGCGGTCACCCTCCGCCGCGGAATCCCCGCCGAGGACATGGAATTCTTCCAGTTCCACCCGACCGGAATCTACAGGCTCGGCATCCTAATCACCGAGGCAGTCCGCGGCGAGGGCGGCATCCTGATCAACGGCCAGGGCGAGCGCTTTATGGAGCGCTACGCCCCAACGATCAAAGACCTGGCCTCGCGCGACGTGATCAGCCGGGCGATTTACCTGGAAATCCGCGACGGCCGCGGGGTGGAGGGCAAGAATTACGTCTACCTCGACGTCCGCCCGGACACGGTCAACCGTTACGCCGAACTGGACGGGCGCACCCGCCCGGACGGGACGCCTTACCGGGTGACCGCCGAGGAGATATCCTCTAAAATCCCGGATATCGCCGATTTCTGCAAGACCTACCTCGGCGTCGATCCGGTCAAGGCCCCTATGCCAATTCAGCCGACCGCTCATTACGCCATGGGCGGCATTCCGACGAACGTCTACGGGCAGGTGGTGGTCGACGACCAGGGCACAACCCTGCCCGGGCTGTACGCCGCCGGCGAGTGCGCCTGCGTGTCGGTCCACGGGGCCAACCGCCTGGGGACCAACTCGCTGGTCGACCTGATCGTCTTCGGCAAGCACGCCGGCATCCACGCCGCCGAGTTCGCCCGCAATGCCGACCAGCCGCCCCTGCCGGAAGACCCGACCGGTCTGGCCCGCAAGCAGATCGAGGAGCTGCGCAGCGGCAGCGGCAAAGAAAAAGCCGCCCAGATCGGTCGCGAGCTGCGCTCGATGATGATGGAATGCGTCGGCATCTTTCGCACCGAGCAGTGTCTGACCAGCGCGGTCGAGAAGGTGCGCGAGCTGCGCGAGCGCTTCAAGGATGTCAGAGTAGCCGACAGTAGCAAAGTCTTCAACACCGAGCTGCTCAACACCTGGGAGCTAAGCAACCTGCTCGACCTGGCATTGGTGACGGCGGTGGCGGCGCTCGAGCGCCGCGAGAGCCGCGGCGCCCACGCCCGCGACGATTATCCCCAGCGCGACGACGCCAACTGGCTGAAGCACTCCCTGGCCTGGCTGGACGTCGACCGAGTCAGGCTCGGCTACAAGCCGGTGGTCATCACCCAATACCAGCCCAAAGAGCGGGTTTATTAGTGAGGAGGGCGCCATGGAAGTACGCTTGAAGGTTTTCCGCTACGACCCCGAAAAGGACCGGCGTCCGCGCTACGACGTCTACACCGTAAAGGCCGAACCGACCGACCGGGTGCTGGACCTCCTCGAGTATGTCCGCGGCGACGTGGACACCACCCTGGCCTTCCGCCGCTCCTGCGCCCACGGCGTGTGCGGCTCGGACGCGATGCGGGTCAACGGGCGCAATTACCTGGCCTGCAAGGTGCTGGTGCGGGATTTGAAATCGAACGAGATCACCGTCGAGCCGCTGCTCGGCCTGCGGGTGATCAAGGATCTGATCGTCGATATGGAGCCGTTCTTTGAGCATTACCGCTCGGTGCTGCCCTACCTGATCAACAGCGAGCCGCCCGAGGACGGCAGGGAGCGCCTGCAGACACCCGAGCAGCGCGAGCGCTTCGACGACACAACCAGGTGCATCCTCTGCGCGGCCTGCACCACTTCCTGCCCGTCCTTCTGGGCTGACGGGCAGTACGTCGGCCCGGCGGCGATCGTCAACGCCCACCGCTTTATCTTCGATTCGCGCGATCAGGGCGCCGCTCAGCGTCTGGAAGTGCTCAACGAACAGTTCGGCGTCTGGCGCTGCCGCACGGCCTTTAACTGCACCGAGGCCTGCCCGCGCGACATCAACGTCACCCAGGCGATCGCCGAGGTCAAGCGGGCGCTGATGACTGGGAAAGTCGAGTAAGAGCAACCGTTGTGGTGTCATCGCGAGCCGCCGTAAGGCGGCGTGGCGATCTCCCCGTCGGCTTGGATGACCGCCCTCATCTCCGGCAGTATGCTCCCGTTGCTTTTAGGAGGGTCTTTCAAAAAAACAGTGGAGAAGTTGAGAAGGTACATAGGCTACGCACCCTACTACTACGACCTCCTTCAGCCACCCGGTAATGACCCAGATGTCGCGACATGCTCGCAGGTCGTAAAGAAGGGATGCTTTACCGTTTTCTCCCCCAAAACCACAGTGCTAAAATCAACACGATCCCGGCAGCCGGGCAGTTTCCCTCTATCGGCGTTTCAGAATCACCGGTCGGTACATTGGTCTCAGGCGCCCGGATTATATTAAGTTCATAGGCGCCCCGATCCACCACGGCGAGACCGTCGCCATCGGCATTCCACAGGCGCGAGTTCCCGTCCAGGTCAAGGGTTCCAACGTTGACCGCCGCAGGGTCGCCCGAATCGACGCAGGGAGAGGCGGGCCGCAGATGGTAATCACCAGCGTCGGGGTCAACGAAATCGGGAGGCAGGTCGAAGTTTCCGTCCCGGCCTAAGAAGCGCCAGTCGTTCAGGCGAGTGTAGAGAACGCGGTCTGGGGCTATAGAACCGAGGATCGCATCGTCGCCGTCATTCTGCCATAAGATGGTATTCGCTACTTGTACCCCGTAAATGGCGTTGCTGGCGTCCAGGGTGTTGAAATTAAGCCCACCCGCCCAGCGGCTGCCGATACCGTTCTTCACCAGCGTCAGGTTGGTAATGGCGACATTGTTGATGACATTATTCAGGCTGCTGCGGTCATCGCCGTGAAGCAGAACCCCGGCGCCACGGCATTCGCCGATAAAGGTGTTGCGTATGATCACATTGTCGATGAGATTGTCTTGAGAGCCTCCGCTGCCAGCGATCAAATAAATTCCGTTGGCTGCACAGGAAGAGATGTGGTTTCGGTCAATGACCACCTCTGTGATCTTGTTATCGTGCGAATGGAAGCCCGTCGCGCCGCCAAACTGAATACCGCCGCCGCTCAGATGATTATCCGAAATCGTCACATGAGATATCCGGTTTCTTGCCGCATCGACGCCGGACTCCCCAACACTGACCACCTCGATCGTTACCGGCGTGCCGTCGATCTGATTTTCGGCAATCACGATGCCATCGACCAGATTATCGGCGCAATTCGTCTCATTAGCGGCGTCGATCAGGATAGAGGAATTGGTATGCCCGCTGATGCGGTTGCCCCTGATCTCGATATTTCTGATCGTATTGCGGGATGCATTCTCTAATCCTGTGGAGATGGATATGCCGATCGAAAAGCCAGGCGCGGTCAGCGTATTGGATCGGATCGATACATCAGAAATTTCATTGTCGCTGGCTCCAGGCGAAAAGCCAGCATTGAGCTTGATCGCATAGCGGTAGTTTTGGAATTCATTCTCGGAGATTTCGATCTTGCGGATCACTGAATAGTTCTGGGTGTGGCCTACGACAATGGCGCTCTCGCTGATGAATCGAAAGGAATTATGGCGAAGGGTAACGTTTTCCACGCGATGAACGTCGTCTTGCGGACCAATATTGATCTCAACGCCTGACCAGGTGAAATTGAGAAACTGGAAACCTTCTATCACCACGTCAGAGGCTGCCTGGATGTTGATCGCACGAGAGACGACACCCCCGCCGTTTATGGCGAGGTCAGGAACGCCGTCATCATTGATGTCGCCATCCAGGGTCAGACCATCCCGCCAGATCCACGGCAGTTCCTGGGTGAGTTTGATGACCGACCCGCTCATGGAAGGAACAAAGGTGATGGTTTCGTGTGCGCCGGTGTCCGCCTCCACCGCTTTGAGCGCTTCCGGCAGCGAGATGCCGTCCGCGCCGGGATTTTCGAGAAGCGCCGCCGGGCTGGATACATCCCCGTTGATGTCTTCGCTGGTATTGGTCACCGTGAGCGTCGGGGCAGGAGTACTCTCAACCTGAGCATGGACATTCCTATTCCCCCCGGGCATGGAACCCGCAGGCAGCAACCCGATCAAGCCTGCCAGGATCAGCAGCCTGCAAGCTTGATTGACAAACAGCTTCCAATCCACTTTTCCTTCTTTCCAGGGATGCACATGCTGCAGAAGGTCAATCCAAAGCCTTTAAGATTGTATCTCAAAAAAAATCACTCCGGACACAAATCGCCTCAATAAGAATCCTGATTTTGGATAGAACATTGCCTACAAAAATGGTGCCCCAGAGCTGATACCTGAGTCCTCAGAACGAGCCGATGATGTTTCGACGGAGTCTGCCCGATCCTGTCAAAGCTTGCCGTCGCTATAATTGAAGTGCAATCATGATCCAAAAGCTCAAATAGTGAACGAATTGGGGCAGCAAGCGGTCTTCACGGCGAGAAACCTCAGGATGCACCGCCAATACAATATCCAAAGGATATTTTAACCCTGCCCTGTAGCGGTGGGCGCGCGAGCCGCCCATTTTTATGTCGCCACAATGATTGCTCTTACCAATTGCGATGATCGCCCTCATCCCCGGCCCTTCTTCCGTTCCGGGAGAAGGGAGTCCTTGGCATATCCACCGAAACTCCTCTCCCGCTCGCGGGAGAGGTCGGGTGAGGGCCATTGCCCTCGTCCCGAGGCGCCTGCTCTCTGCGACAGCATGGGTTCTCCCACACCCTGCGGTATAATTGCTAGGCTGTAAACCAGGCATCTAGAAGGAACTCCGTATGGATATCGGCACTGTTCAGCATGTAGATATCGACGAGCAGATGCGCGCGGCCTACCTCGACTACGCCATGAGCGTGATCGTCGCCCGCGCCCTGCCCGACGCCCGCGATGGGCTCAAGCCCGTCCACCGCCGCATCCTGTACGCCATGCAGGATCTCGGCATCCGCTCGAACACCTCTTACAAGAAATCAGCCCGCATCGTCGGCGAGGTGCTCGGCAAATACCATCCCCACGGCGACCTGGCGGTTTACGACGCCATGGCCCGCATGGCTCAGGACTTTTCGATGCGCTACCCGCTGATCGACGGGCAGGGCAACTTCGGCTCGATCGACGGCGACGCCCCCGCGGCGATGCGCTATACCGAGGCCCGCCTCGGCCCCATGGCCGAGGAAATGCTGGCCGACATCGACAAAAACACGGTCGATTTCATCGACAACTTCGACGGCTCGCTTCAGGAGCCGGTCGTCCTGCCCGCCCGACTGCCCAACCTGCTGCTCAACGGCTCGGCCGGCATCGCAGTCGGCATGGCCACCAACATCCCCCCGCACAACCTGCGCGAGTTGACCCAGGCCATCGCCTATCTGATCGACCACTATGACCAGATCGACGACGTTTCGGTCGACGACCTGATGAAATTCCTGCCCGCGCCCGACTTCCCCACCGGCGGGATCATCGTCGGGCAGGACGCAATCAAGCAGATGTACTCGACCGGCCGCGGGCGGCTGGTCGTACGCGGGCAGGCCCACATCGAGGAGATGCGCGGCGGGCGCTACCAGATCGTCATCACCGAAATCCCCTTCCAGGTCAACAAGACCGGGCTGATCGAGCGGATCGCCGACCTTGCCCGCGACGGGCGGCTGGACATGATCTCCGACCTGCGCGACGAATCCGACCGGCGCGGGATGAGCATCGTCCTCGAGCTGCGCCGCGGAGCGCAGCCGAAGAAGGTGCTTAACCAGCTTTACAAGTACACCCCCCTGCAGTCCACCTTTGGCGCCCACCTGCTGGCCCTGGTCGATAACGAGCCGCGCCTGCTCTCGCTCAAGCGCGCTTTGCAGGTCTACATCGAGCACCGCCAGGCGGTGGTCACCCGCCGCTCGCAGTTCGAGCTGGACAAAGCCCGCCAGCGCGCCCATATCCTCGACGGGCTGCTCATCGCCCTGGCCAACCTGGACGAGGTGATCCGCACCATCCGCGAATCGCCGGACGCCGACGCCGCCCGCGAGCGGTTGATTACCCGCTTCCAGCTCAGCGAGGCTCAGGCCCAGGCCATCCTGGATATGCAGCTACGCCGCCTGGCCGCCCTCGAGCGCCAGAAGATCGAGGACGAGCACAGGTCCCTTCTGGAACGGATCGCCTACCTGGAAGACCTGCTCGCCTCGCCGCACAAGATCCTCGAGGTGATCAAGACCGACCTGATCGACATCAGCCAGAAGTACGGCGACGACCGCCGTACGCATATCCTCAGCGAGGGTAGAGAGGATTTCAGCGAGGAAGACCTGGTTGCCGACGAGCATGTGCTGGTGACCATCACCCAGCAGGGTTACATCAAGCGCGTGCCGGCGCGGGCATTCCGCCTGCAGTCGCGCGGCGGACGCGGAGTGACCGGGCAGAACCTGAAAGAAGAGGATGAAGCCATGATGCTCATCCCCGGACGGACGCTGAACACCATGCTCTTCTTCTCCGACCGGGGCAAGGTCTACTCCGAAAAGGTTTATCAATTGCCAGACGCCGGACGGACCGACCGCGGCATCTCGATCGTCAACGTGCTCTCCCTGGACGCCAACGAGAAGATCACCGCGGCGGTTGCCGTTCCGGATTTCAACGCGGCCGAATACTGCACCATGGCGACCGTCAAAGGGCGGGTCAAGCGGGTGGCGTTGAGCGAATTTGCTTCCGTCCGCCCCTCGGGATTGATTGCCATCGGGCTGGAACCGGGCGATGAGCTCGGCTGGGTCCGCCTGACCAGCGGCAAGGACGACATCATCCTGGTCACCGCCGGGGGTTATGCCCTGCGCTTTAGCGAGGAGAGCGTCCGCCCGATGGGCCGCCCCGGCTACGGGGTAACCGGCATCAAGCTGCGCCCGGGCGACACCGTCACCTCAATGGATGTGGTCAAGCCGGACGCCGAACTGCTGGTGGTGACCGAGCTGGGCTACGGCAAACGCACGCCGCTCAAGGAATACCCGGCCAAAGGGCGCGCCACCGGCGGAGTTGCCACCATAGACCAGCACAATATCCAACGAATCGGGCGGATTTCCACCGCCCGGGTGGTCGAACTGGAGGACGATCTGACCCTGATCTCGGCCAACGGGTTGATCATCCGCCTGAAGGTCAAGGACATCAGCCGCACCGGCCGGGCAACCCGCGGCGTGCGGGTGATGGATCTGACGCCAGGCGACAAGGTCGCCTCGCTTGCCCGAATTGGCAAAAGCGACATGCAGGTCGAGACTGGAGAGGATAACGGTAAGGGATCATGAGCGGATGACCCCCTGATGTACTCAACGCGGGAGCCTGGCCTTCACATCCGGCTCCCATGATCGTTTAAAGGTCGGATACGCGATGAATCTGTCCAGTTAGAAGGAGGGAGCGGTCTAGAACACGACCTTCCCGGCGGCGATCAACACCAGCGCGCCGACCACGCAGGTAAGCAGCAGGATCATCAGGGCGACTAAAAAACGCTGCGGAGCGGTCATGCCAAGGATGAGCCGCGGCGGCCGCGGTTTCTGCTCCTCGATGATTTCCTCTTCATACGATCGTGCTGCGGTATTGCGCAGATCATCTAACATGCCAATCCTCCCATCGACTTCTTATTTCAATCGGCGGGGCGCAGGCTGACCTCGCCCGCCAGTACGCGTTCTTCCCTTCCATCCGCCATCCGTAGGCGCAGGCTGCCGTCGGCGCTGATCCCTTCTAACAGGCCGCGCAGCTCTCCGCCGCCGGCGCGGACCACGCAGACCGGCTCTCCGCGGAAGGCCAGGCGCTGCTCCCAGGCCTGGATAAAACCCGGGCTGCCCATCTGCGGCTGCCATGAAAATAATTCGTGCAATATTCCGGCCAGCAGACCGATCCGGTCAATCTCGCTGCCGAGCTCGCTTTCCAGGCTGGTCGCCGGAAAGTGGAGCTGCCCGGCTGGCGGAACAGAATCCGGAGACACGTTGACGCCGATCCCGAGCACCACCGCCTGCAGGCTCTCTCCCAGCCAGACCGATTCGGCCAGAATGCCGCAGACCTTGCGCCTGGATATCAGTACGTCGTTCGGCCACTTGATCTCGGCTGGCAGTCCCATAGCCAGCAGCGCTTCGCTCACCGCCATAGCGCCCAGGGGAGAGAACAACCCGGCCAGGCGCGCCTCGTCCTGGCTGGGCCGCAGCGTCAGGCTGAAGGCCAGAGCCGCGCCCGGGCGGGTGACCCAGCGCCGATCCAGGCGTCCGCGCCCGCGGGTCTGCTCATCGGCGACGACCAACGCCCTGTCCGGGGCGCCGTTTTCAGCCCACGCCAGAGCTTCATCATTGGTCGAGCCGATGCTGGCGTAGTAACGCAAGTCTGGGATGGGCAAATGCGCCAGGCGCGTCCGGAGGAGGGATTCATCCATGGTCGTATTTTACTCGAATTGAGTCGGTGTATGATTGGCGGCATATTAATCGTGGAGGGTGCAGAAACGGATGTTACCGCAAGCGAAGAGTGGGGATTTCTGATTGTCTGGGAGAAACCTTCGGCATAACCAACAAGCCCGCGTAGAAGGACAAGATTCTCTTGTTGCGGCAGGCAAGGGTGCCCGCCCTACGGAACTAAAGATATGT
>CAZMCF010000006.1:45211-128632 GCA_964564935.1 uncultured Anaerolinea sp.
GGTTTCGGATGGCCTACCCATATATCGGCTAGCCTTCATACTCCATCCTCAACCCAACGTACGTCTGCTAAATTGCCATTCAAGACCGGTAGTTACACCCCCACCCGACCTCCCCCAAAAATCCGATGGATTTTTGGGGGAGGTGTAGGAGGGGGTTATTAAATCAGAGTATCAACATTGTCAGTATTTGCTGCCGCCGCCGTTGGTGTATCGAATGGAGTGAGAAATCTTGATGTGCGGGTGTCGCTCGTCGAAGGATAACATTCTCTTGTTGCTGTTCGCCCCCTTCCCGGCTCGTGAAGGGGGCAGGGAAGTTAGGTTCTCCCCCCGGCAAGGTGGGCTCCGAACAGGTAGTTACATTTCGACCCAAGCTAAACCATGGTTTCAGACCCCAAAATACGCCAAAAGCGCAGAAGACGCGAGATCCATAATCATTCTCTGCGCCCTCTGCGCCTCAGCGGTGAATTCTATCGCTTACTGGCTGGGATTCTCCCAGTAGCGCGCCTGATCGACCCGCACGGTGAAGTTCTCGGTCTCTCTGGCGCCGACGAATACGCCGAAGTAGCCCTCCGTAAAGATGCTGTCCTTGACCTCGCCGAGAAGCTGCCCGTTAGCGTAGAGCACCAGGCGGTCGCCGACAGCCATCAAACCCATCTTGTTGGTCTGGTTTGCCCCGGCTTTGATCGCCGGATTCGTGGTCCAGCGGACCAGGTTGGCCATCTCGCCTTTCGCGCCGACCGTGGCGTTCCAGCGGCGCAGCGAGTACTGCCCGTCGCAGGTGAAACCAAACAGATAGCCGCGGTCGGGATTCTTGCTGTCCGGCACGCGGGCGATCATCCCGTAACGATCAACGCCGGAGCACTCGCCCACCTGGAAAGTCATTTCCAGATAGAAATTGGTCAGCTTTGGCCAGGTCAGCCGCCAGCCGTCGGTGGTGCTCAGACCGCTCAGGCGCATGCTGCCGTCTTTGAACTCGATCGAGGTGAATTTGTCCGGCCCAAGCGGCCAGTTATCCCCGTTGTCCATGTTGTCCGTCCAGCTCGGGCTGCCGAGCCGGGCGGCAGGGTCATTCGGCAGGGGCGTGAAGGTGCTGGTCGGCGCTGCGGTCGCAGCCGTGGTCGGGGTTGCGGTCGCTGTTGGGCTGATCTCAGCCGTCGCCTCGCGGGTGGCCGTGGGGACCGGGGCGAGCACGTCGGTCGGGCGGACTGTGGGCAAGGCCGGGGTGGGGAATTGGATCACGATCTGCGCGGTCGCTGTCGGCGCGCTGGTGAGAATCTCCGCCACCTTGGTGGACATATCAGCCTCGGAAGGCGTCGGCAGGCGCGAGGCGGGCAGGTTGCAGCCGGCCAGCACGGCCGCGAGAAGAACCAGAGGAATCAAGCGTTTCATAAATGCTCCTTTTTGGATATCACCAATTATCATTCCTCCTGATATGGACGAAGGCTGACCGCAA
Organism: uncultured Anaerolinea sp.; assembly: GCA_964564935.1. GTDB lineage: Bacteria > Chloroflexota > Anaerolineae > Anaerolineales > Anaerolineaceae > Bellilinea. The sequence continues at coordinate 46,665 of CAZMCF010000006.1, forward strand.
ATGGTTCCAGCCCGGGCTCGCAGCAACTGGCTACTGTTTGTAGCCGATCATGCGCAGGAAGGATTTCCGCCAGGCAATGTCCTCTTCGCCCTCGACGCCCTTCGGGCTGAAGCCGTCAATCACCCCGAGGACACCGCGCCCCTGTTCGGTTTCTGCCAGTACCACCTGGGTTGGGTTGGCGGTGGCGCAAAAGATTCGGCAGACCTCCGGTACGGCCTGGAGGGTTTTCAATATATGGATCGGGTAGAAACCTTCGCCGAGGAACAGGATGAAGCTGTGCCCGGCGCCAATGGCCAGCGCGTTCTTGCGGGCCAGTTCGATCATCTCATCGTCCGTCCCGCTCCAGCGGATCAGACACTTGCCGGAAGCCTCGCAGAAGGCCAGTCCGAACTTGATCCCCGGCACGCTGGTCACCAGCGCTTCGTGGACGTCCTCGACGGTCTTGATGAAATGCGTCTGCCCGAGGATGAAATTGATCTCTTCCGGTTTCTCTATGGCTACCAGTTTGAGTTCCATGGTTTTTCCTCCATATCATCACAGGCTAGCCTAATTGTACACGCTCTGCGGGCTCCAGAGGCGAGAATACGCTTTTTATATATTACAGGATGAGGTGATCTGGTATGATCAATGTAAGCACCGTTGCCTGATCTTGATCCCTTGCCCGCCGAAAGAAAACCGGTATACTAACGAGGTTTATTAGGAAATTAGATTTAAGGATGATCGGAATGTCTGCGGAACGACCCTCACCCCCGCGCGCCTACCGCTACTATGACTGGGTTATGGCGCTGTTCATCACCGTCCTGCTGATCAGCAATATCGCTTCCTCGGCCAAGATCGTTGACTGGGGCGTCTCAGTTTTTGGCCTGCGCCTGGCGTTCGACGCCGGCACGATCCTCTTCCCGGTCAGCTATATCTTCGGCGACGTGCTGACCGAAGTCTACGGCTTTCACCGCTCGCGGCGGGTGATCTGGACCGGCTTTGCCATGCTGGCGCTCAGCTCGCTGGTCCTCTGGCTGGTCAAGATCATGCCCGGCGAAGCCACCTGGGAAGGCTACGCCGGTCAAGGGGCGTTTGAGGCGATCCTGGGCGGGATGAGCACCGGCGGGATCGTCCTCGCCAGCCTGACGGCCTACCTGGTCGGCGAGTTCAGCAACTCGGTCGTTCTGGCGCGGATGAAGGTGCTGACCAGAGGCCGCTGGCTCTGGTCGCGGACGATCGCCAGCACGCTGGTCGGCGAAGGGGTGGACAGCCTGATCTTCATCCTGGTCGCCACCCTGGCGGGCGTTTTCCCCTGGGAGTTGTTCGGCTCGCTGACCCTGACCAATTACATTTTCAAAGTCTCCGTCGAAGTGGTGATGACCCCGCTCACTTACCAGATCGTCAACGCGCTCAAGCGGGCGGAGAACGAGGATTACTTCGACACCCACACCCGCTTCAACCCGTTTGGGGTGAAGTGAACAGGTACCCGCCGGCAGAGGGGTGATTATTCGCCAGAATTCGAATCTGGCGAGTCTTTCTGCGCGCCCCCGATCACGACCACATATTCGCCGCGCAGCGGCTCGCTGCGGAATATTTCCGCCAGCTCGCTGAGCCTGCCGCGGTAGACCGTCTCGAACATCTTGGTCAGGTCGTTGGCGACCGCCGCGGGCCGGTCGCCGTAGACGGCCAGCGCGTCTGTGAGAAAGGCCTGGAGGCGGTAAGGGCTCTCGTAAAAGATCAGGGTGTGGGGCGATTCTTTGTCAACCCCCAGAAAACGGCGGCGCGCGCCAGGCTTGCGGGGCGGGAAGCCGCGGAATGTGAAACTGTGCACCGGCAGCCCGGAGAGAATCAGCGCGGAGATCAGCGCGGTCGGCCCGGGGATGGCGGTCAGCGGCAGGCCGGCGGCCAGCACGCTGCGCACCAGAATGAAGCCCGGGTCAGAGACCAGCGGAGTGCCGGCATCGGTCACCAGGGCGACCGACTTACCCCCCTCCAGCAGCGCCATGATCTTCGGCAGAACGCGCTCTTCGTTATCCTCGCGGAAGGAGATTTGCGGCTTGCTGATGTCGAAATGCCTGAGCAGGAAACCCGTCTTACGGGTGTCCTCGCTGACAACATAATCCACGTTGCGCAGGGTATCCAGCGCGCGCTGGGAGATATCGCCGAGGTTGCCGATGGGAGTGGAAACGAGATAAAGCATCGAATCAGGCCCTGGAAACCAGGCCGTCTCCAGGTGGTTACTGAATCACGATCTGGCTGAGGTCTTCTGTGGGGACAGGATACTTCATATCCAGCTTCTTAAGCGCATCCACCAGCATGCTGGCGACGACCAGATTGCGGTACCACTTTTTGTTGGCCGGGACGATGTACCACGGGGCTTTCTCGGTGCTGGTTTTATTGAGCACGTCCTCGTAGGCAGCGGTGTACTCGGGCCACAGCGCCCGCTCCTTCAGGTCGCCCGGGTTGAACTTCCACTGCTTGGTCGGATCGTCCCGGCGGGCCTGCAGGCGCTCCTTCTGCTCGTCGAGGTCGATATGCAGGAAGAACTTGAGGATGGTCGTGCCCTCCTGAACGAGCAATTCCTCGAACTCGACGATCTGGCCGTAGCGCTTTTTCCAGACCTCTTCGGGCGCCAGGTTGTGAACGCGCACCACCAGCACGTCCTCATAGTGGCTGCGGTTGAAGATCACAATCTCACCTTTGCCTGGGGTCTGTTTGTGCACCCGCCAGAGGTAATCGTGAGCCAGCTCTTCGGGTGTGGGGACCTTGAAATTGGCCACCCGCACGCCCTGCGGATTGACTCCCTCGAATACATGGCGGATGACGCCGTCTTTACCGCTGGTGTCCATCCCCTGCAGAACGACCAGCACTTTATGTTTCCCCTCGGCGTAGAGCAGCTCCTGCAGCCGTTCCAGCTCCTGGTTCAGCTCCTCGAGCTTTTCCTGCGCTTCGTCCTTTTCGCCCTTGTAATCGCCGGTATCGTTCGGATCCCAGTCCTTCAACTTGATTTTTGCATTCGGCTTGACCCGGTACCGCTCCATTCCCCGCCTCCTTCCAAGGATATCCTCAACTCATATCCTGCCGCCCGGCCAGTGCGCGCAGCAGGGTGTTCTGGTCGGCGTACTCCAAATCCCCGCCGACCGGCAGCCCGCGCGCCAGGCGGGTGACCCGCACGCCCAGCGGGGCAAGCTGCTGCTGCAGGTAAAGCGCGGTAGCGTCGCCCTCCATGCTCGGGTTGGTCGCCAGGATCACCTCGCGCACCTGCCCCGCCTTGACGCGCTCGATCAGCGGGCGGATCTTCAAATCATCCGGGCCGACGCCCTCGATGGGAGAGAGCACCCCGTGCAGCACGTGATAGCGCCCCTGGAAGCCCGCGGTGCGCTCCAAAGCCAGCACGTCGAGCGGCTCTTCGACCACGCACAGGATAGCCTCGTCGCGCTGCGGGTTGGAGCAGATATCACATTTTTCCTGCCCGGCGCGGGTGATATTGAAACAAATCTGGCACATTGCGGTGGCTGACTTGAGCGCCAGCAGAGCCTCCGCCAGCGCCTGGGAGACCTCGTCGGGCGCGCGCAGCAGGAAGAAGGTCAGCCGCGAGGCCGTCTTGGGACCGATACCCGGCAGGCGCTCGAGCGCCAGGGTCAAATTCTGGACAGGTTCAGGAAGAACAGCCATTCAATCAACCTTCGTGTGCAGTTAAAAACCCATGCCGGTCATGCCGCCGGCCAGCGGCCCGAGTTTTTCCTCGGCCATCTTGCGCGACTGTTCCAGGGCCAGGTTAACTCCGCTCAGGATCAGGTCCTGGAGCATCTCCGCGTCGGCGTCTTTGAGCAGGTCCGGGGCGATCTCAATCGCTGTGCAGACCTGCGAGCCGGTCATGGTCACTTTGACTGCGCCGCCACCGACGGTGGCGGTCGTGGTTTCCACCTCCAGTTCAGCCTGCGCGGCCGCCATTTGCTCCTGCATCCGCTTGATCTGCGCCATCATCCCGCCGCCAACGCCTCCTGCGCCTGCGCCCCGTGGAAAACCCTTACCCTTTGCCATAATCACTCCTTCTCGTTGAATGAGATTCGGGCTGATTGGATACCCGTTATTCTTTATGTACGATCTTCGCCCCGAGATTCAGCGCCTCGTTGACCATCCCGTCCGCGTCGATGTCCTCGTCGCGCTGCACCGGCCCGCCCCTGGCATCCACCACGATGCAAACCACCGGGACTTCCTGCCCAACCGCCTGTTTGATCGCCTGCATGGCGAGCTTGAGGCTGTTCGCCGCCTCCATTTTCGATTTGAGCAGCTCATTGGTAAAGCCAAGCTGCAGCACGCCTGCCCGCATGCTCAGCCGGCAGGAGTTAAGCAGGGCCTCGGTCGGCGGGTGCCTGGCCTTGACCGCCTTGCGGATCGATTCCCAATGCTGCTTGATGACGCCCAGGCTGATGCCGGCGCCCTCGGCCTGGGTTTGCTCTTCGGCCGGTTCTGTCGACGCGCTCTTCATGATAGCCCTTCCCGCGGGGGTTGGCGGAGCGACTTCGGCGAACTTTTCCGTCTCAGGCGGATGAGAAGCAGCAGGTTGAGCCGCGCGTTCAGCCGGTTTGACCGCGGCCGGCCTGGATGCCTCCTTGCGCGGCTGCGGAGCGGGCGTCTTGAACGCCGCTTTATCAATTACCGGCGCGGCGGGCGCGGGCGCTGCTGGGACGGGGTGTGCGTCGAATTCGATCGCCTGGGCCAGAGCCAGCTCGAGCGGCAGGCCGGGCTGCCAGCCGGTGCGTAGCTCGTTGGCGGCGTTGTTGAACAGGCGCAGGGTTTCCATCAGCTGCGGCAGGCTGAATCCGAGCGCATGCTGGGCGATCTGGGCGCGCTGCTCAGGCGTTGCCTCGATCTGATCGGCGTTGCCCATGCGCACCAGCAGCAGGCCGCGCAAATAGTCAACCACCTGGCGGGCGAACTGGCGCGGATCCGAGCCGCTGTCCAGCGCCCTGTGGATGCTGTTCAAACCCGCAGCGGCGTCGCGCTGCTGTAAGGCCTCGATCAACTCTACGACCATCTGGCTTGCGGCGGTGCCGAGCACCGTCTGAGCCAAATCCAGGCGGATCGGTCCGCCGGTGGAAGCCAGCTGGTCGAGCAGCGAGATCGCGTCGCGCAGACTGCCGGTCGCCTGGCGGGCGATTAGGGTCAGCGCGTCGTCATCCACCTGCAAGCCCTCCTGCTCGCTGAGCGACTTCAGCGTGCTGACGATAGTCTGCACCGGAATGCGGCGGAACTCATGGCGCTGGCAGCGCGAAAGCACCGTGGCAGGGATCTTGTGGACTTCGGTGGTCGCCAGGATGAAAATGGCGTGCGGGGGCGGCTCTTCCAGGGTCTTCAACAATGCGTTAAAGGCGGCGGTAGAGAGCATGTGCACTTCGTCGATGATGTAAACCTTATACTTGCCCTGAGTGGGGGCAAAGTTGATCTTGTCGCGCAGATCGCGGACGTCGTCCACGCTGGTGTTGGAAGCCGCGTCAATTTCGATCAGGTCGAGGAAGCGCCCGTCGTTGACCGCCTGACAGTGCTGGCACCTGTCGCAGGGGCGTTCCGCCGGCGATTCCGCAAGGCAGTTAACCGCTTTCGCCAGCAGGCGCGCGGTGGTGGTTTTGCCGGTCCCGCGTGGGCCGGCGAAGAGGTAAGCGTGTCCGACCCGTCCAGCGCGGATGGCGTTTTGCAGCGTGGTGATGACGTGTTCCTGGCCGACAACCTGCTCCCACAGGCGGGGGCGCCATTTTCGATAGAGTGCCTGCGACATGAGATCAACCTGCTTTCATGGAGAAGTGGTCGAAGCGGACTGCCCGCCTTCGATTGCCTCCAGCTCTTTTACCGGATCGAGAAGAAGGCGCTGGAAGCAGCTGGAGGGCGCCTGCAAATTGTACAGGAAAATCCGCCGGTTGAGAGCAGCAATTCGCTCCTGGAAGCGGGCAGCCTGGCGCTGCCAGGCCGAGGGGCTGGCGGCGTGGCGGTAAGCCGAGGCAGCCTCCTGGCGGGCAGCTTCCAGCTCGCGGTCAATCTCGGCCGCGGTTTCCATCCAGTGCGGCCGGATGTCGCTGTTGCGCAATACGTGAAAAGCGATCCGCCAGTCCTCCGGCTCGTGCGGATTCTCGTCCATGCTGAGCGGCTTGCCCCTGCCAGGCAGGTTGTCGAACTCGCCGCGCTCCATCGCGGCTTTGATTTTATCCTCAGCAATACGATCCAATAAACTCATTCCGATATCTCGTCTGGCATGTCACAGCGGATCAGGGGATGGTGAACGCAGCGCGCAGGTTTCCTTCAGGATCAGTCAGGCTGGCGGTGTCGCCTGAGCGCCAGACGCTTTCTGTCCGGCCCCAGAAGAGCTCGATCACCGAATTGACCCCGTCGCGGGTATACAGGCGCACCGATCCATTTTTATTCAGGACCAGGTAGGGAAAGGTATATTCGCTCCCCCGTCTGTTGGAAATCTTCCAACCGGTGAGGAGCAGCTCGCCCTCGCCGACCCGCTTGAGAACCACCGCCTCGGTCGCCGGGTCGCCCGCGCCGATGACCGCTTCGATCTCGATCACCGGCGTGTCCAGCGGAGGCAGGGTGGCGCTGGACGGCGAAGAGGGATCGACGGCCGGTTGGGTGGGCGCCGTCTCTACAATCGGCAAGCCGCCGGTGGAGATGGGCAGCGCCTGCGGCTGGCGCTGGTCCCACAGCGCCAGCACCAGCAGCGTGGTCGCCGCTGAAACGATCACGTTAAGGATCAGGTAGGGAAAAACACGCCGCCAGAAATTCATCCTATCCCTTCGAGCTGTCTGCCGTGGATTCTGGTTGAATGATAGCACATTTTATAAGTAAAATGAAACGGACGGAGGAGAGCGATGCCTTATCTGATCGACGGGCATAACCTGATTCCCAAAATACCGGGGTTGAGCCTGCAAGACCTGGATGACGAGCAGCGGTTGATCGACCTGCTCCAGGCATTTTGCCGCGCCCGCCGCCAGAAAGTGGAAGTGTTTTTCGATCAGGCGCCGCCAGGCCAGGCAGGCTCGCGCCAGGCAGGATTGGTTAAGGTTCACTTCATCAGCCGCCGCTCCAGCGCCGATGAAGCCATCCGCCGGCGGCTGGAGCGGATCGGTCGCGAGGCGCCCAACTGGAAGGTGGTCTCTTCCGACCGCCAGGTGCAGGCGGAGGCGCGTTCCCGCCGGGCGGGGGTGATCTCCTCGGAAGCATTTACGGAAGAGCTGCTGACCGCGGCGCGAGGGGGAGAGCATGAGCGCGCGGAGGGGGCAGCTCCTGCCCCAGACGAAATCGCCGAATGGCTGCGTATCTTCCAAAAGCCGCGAGAAAAATAAAACCGCAGGTAAACACAGGGATTTTCTAAGAGATTTTTAATGTAATATGGATAAATATGGTGTATATTATCCAGAAGACACCTTTTATTGGTATAGAAACCGGTGTCTGCCGCCTGAACCACAGAGCCAGCTTGTCCCCCCCAAGTTGGGAAGTTGCGAAAGGTGGCATTCCCTCCCTGAGGATCGCCAGGCGTGTCCCCCCCACGCCTGGCGATTCGTTTACCCCCGAAACGATCTTCCCCCCAGATGGTTATCAAATCGGTAAGGTTGATTGACTCCGCCCTGCCGATTTGCTACATTCATGTTGTTCCGATTGTAAGGCCTGCCAGGAGCCTCCTTGCGCCTGGTAATATTCTCAGGAGGAATGAATGAATAGACGTTGGATGATTCCGCTCGCTTTTCTGCTCTTATTCAGTCTTTCGTGTAACTTCATCAACCGATTTTCCCAATCCGAACCAGAATCGACCCCTCCCCCCGCTGTTCTCGTTCCGTCTACCGTTGAGGCACAGGCGCCAACCCAGCCGCCGAAACCGGTAGAACCGCAGCCAACCAATCCAAAACCAACCGAACCTCAGCCAACGGAAGTCATCGAAACCCCGACCGAAACGCCGCCCGATTGTCCGGCCTACTACACCGAAACCTTCGACCAGCCAAACGACTGCTGGGATTTCTCCAGCCCGTTCTCCGTCACCGAGATCCGCAACCCGGATCTGGTCCAGTGGGGAATTTCCGCCGGTTATTTCGATTTCGACCTCAGCGGCAAGGAAGAACTCTACCTGTATTTTTTGAATGAAAATTGGGACTATCCCGCGGTGGTGGTCGAAGCCGAGGTGGTCAATCACGAAGGCACCAACAAGAACGGCATCGTCATTGCCTGCTACGTGAACGAACAAGGCTGGTATGAAGTCCGCCTGGAGACCGGCGGATTCTTCCAGATCTACCAGTTCGACGCTACCCTGTGGAATCGGGGTGAAAATCCTTATTTTTTCCTCCACCAGGGAGGAGCCAAGGGCATTCGCATCGGCTACGACCGGGTGAACACGATGACCTGGGTCTGCAATGACAAAGACCTGACCTTCCTGCTGAACGGCCAGGAGCTCTGGTCGAAGACGCTGCGCGAGGTCAACGCCGGGGGCGGGGTTGGCATCGGCGTTACGACCTACAAGGACAACTATCCGGTCCACATCGGCTTCGAAAGCCTGACCGTCAGCGAGCCGTAGCGAGCCAGGGAGCGCCAACGGCGAAATCTTTCCTTGCCGGCGTGGACAGGCAGACCATGGAATTTATCCCCGCTGCTTGCCCGCCGGCGGGGAGTGCGCTATAATCCGGGTGGCAACGCCCCAGTAGCTCAAAAGGACAGAGCAAGGCACTCCTAACGCCTAGGTTGGGGGTTCGATTCCCTCCTGGGGCACTCCGATAAAAAAATCTCCCGGATGAGTTTTGTCCGGGAGTTTTCTTCAATGAGTTTAGTTTTCCAGATCAGGAAAGTCCTCGTCGTCATCGTCGAGGTCGATCTCGATCTCGCTCTCTTCATGTTTGCGGCGCACCCACAGCACCAGGACCTGACCTTCGGCGGTATCCAGTGAACGGGCGGCGAAGATCGGCACCTGCTCCTCCAACCCGATGGGGTTGCGGTAGTGCAGGTAGATGTGGTCATTGCGGTTCCAGGCGCGGTGGCAGCGCTCGACCAGCGCCGGCCCGTTGAAGGTGCGCAGGCGGGTCAGGGCCAGGTCGTACAGAAACGGGCCTTCATTCAAACCAAGCGCCCATCCGTCGTCGATGCTCTCGAACGCAGGCGGAGGTCCTTCGATGATCGTAATGCGGTCTTCCATGCTCTTTTTCTCCGGAGCGATATCATACCACAAATTTATTCCGACTCCAAAGGCTGCGGGCCGATCGCTGCCGTTTTTTTCGACAAAATCAGTGGTTCTAATAAAAGATTTATGCTTTGTTGACCCGGTATTTATACTGCCAGTTTAAGATGGTGAGCGTAGAAATTAACCGATTCGACCAACCTGAAAAAGATTCTGTACCGGTAGAGGAGAATAAAATGGCCCTGTATATTTCAACCCCTTACGGACGCTGGATGCGCCACCGCCGCTGGATGAACCCCTGGATGGACGAAGAAATCGCCACTGAAGCCCGCCCCCAAGTCTATTTCCCTATGGATGTCAAAGCGGAGGCTGACGGCTTCGAGATCAGCGCGCTGCTGCCCGGCGTGGCGGCCGACGACCTGAATATCACCGTCATCAACGACACCCTGACCATCGAGGGTGAAATGAAGTACGAATACGACGAGAAGGCGGCATATCTTCTTCGCGAGCGCCCGAGCGGGCGGTTCTACCGCACGATCCGCCTGCCGGACCCGGTCGACTCGTCCAAAGTTGAGGCCTCGCTGACCAACGGCGTGCTGACCCTGCGGGTGCCCAAGGCCGAGGAAGCCAGGCCGAAAACGATCAAAGTCAGCAGCAAGTAGATTCCCGTTGTGGGTGGAGGATTGGGACAGGAGAGGCTGCTCCGAAAATGGCGCAGCCTCTTGCGTTTAACTCATCAATGTTCCTTTCCCGCGTGAATGGGAGAAAAGCCCAAGAATAGGACCGTTAGCGCACGGCCTGGACCACTTCGATCCCGTTCAAGGCCATGTGATAGAGGAAAACGGCGTGCATCAGATCGCCTGGATGGGCAAAGCCGCCTTCCTGGCGGGCAGCTTCCAGGCTGCGGTCGTAGGTCTCCACGCACTCGGCCGGGACGATCACCCGCCGGCGCAACTGGTAAGCGTTCGCCTCCAGGCGGAGTTGCATGGCCAGTTGATAGACGCACAGGTCGGTGCAATCCCCGACCACGATGTAGGTATCGACTTCCGGATGATCCGCAATCCAGGCGTTCAGGCCGGTTTTCTGGCCGCTCGAGATGGAGTTCTTCTCGAACACGACCATCTGATCGAAGAAAGGCAGGCGCCTGAACTCTTCTACGGTTTCAGCTTCCTCCGTTCCGCGCACGCAGTGCGGCGGCCAGGCGCCAAATTCGACCGCCTCGGGCTCGTGAGTATCCTGGCTGAGCAGGATGTGGCGGATGCCATGATCCCAGGCCCTTTGAAACAGCCCGACGATCGGCTGGACGATTCCCGCCACCCGCGGGCTGGAAAGCGGGCCAATCGTACAGAATCCCTTGATGATATCGACCGAGATCACTGCAGCCTGTTCCGGGCGCGGCGCAGCTTCCTGAATTGAAATGGTTTTCAGGTTTTTCAGCCAGTGATCCAGATCATCGAGAAACTCCTGGCTGCGAATGGACAGGGTCAGTTCCATATCTTCCTCCTCGACTGAGCGATTCACAACCTGTTATCGATCTACTCAGAGAACATTGCGGATATAATTTTATATCATTAGGACCTGCTCTTCCAGTCTTAAACTGGACACCTCATCATTTCACCCACCTAACAAAAGTATTAAATCAGACTCGCCCATTTTGCCGTATGATGAATATCATCCCCATTAGCCGGGTGGGTGGTGGAACAGGCAATGGACTTTAGCGATATCTTGTATTTCTTTCCACAAATCTTTTCAGCCTGCGTATCGGTCTGGGTTGCCGTTATCGCCTGGCAGCGCCGCAAGGTTCCTGGAGCCGCGCCTTTGGCGATCCTGGCTTTAGCCGAGACCGTGTGGAGCCTGGCTCACCTCAGGCAGCTGATCAGCCCGAGCCTGTCCGAAAAGCTGGTTTGGGATAACATCGAATTCATCGGGGCAGTCTTGGCTCCGCTCGCCTGTCTTGGGTTTGCCCTGGAGTACAACGCATCGCGAACCAGCCGGCTCGGCTTCCCCTGGAAGAGTCTTGCCATCTTATCGGTGCTGGTAATGGCTTTCATCTGGAGCGACGGTTTGCACAACCTGTTCCGCAGCTCGGCGCGGATCGTTCCCGGCTACTCTGCCAGCGCACTGACTTACGAGCCCGGCCCGGCTTTTGCGGTGTATATCCTTTATGCCTACTCGTTGGTAGCCTTTGCCATCCTGCTGCTGCTCATCAACATGATCAACGGATCACGGGTCTACCGCCCGCAGGTCGGATTGCTGCTGGCCGGCATGCTCATTCCCTGGCTGCCCGGCATGATCGACCAGACCGGCCTGGTAACCGCCAAGCTTTATCCGTACACGCCCCTCACCTTTGGGCCCAGCAATCTGCTGATCGCCTGGTCGTTGTTTCGCTACCGCCTGTTGGAGATTTTACCCGTGGCGCGGGCTTCGCTGATCGAGAACATCAGCGACGGCGTGCTTGTGCTCGATCCCGGCGGTGTAATCATCGACTGCAACCCTTCGGCGTGTAAAATATTACGCCTATCGAGCGATAAACTGATCGGCGAAACGATCCACAACCTGCTCGAGGTGCCGGAAGGCTTTCTCACCCGGGATGAACTGCGTCCAACCCAAAAGACCGAGCTGGCCACGAGCGGTCACGGTACGTCAGAAACATTCGAAATCGAGGTCAGGCAATTGCAGGCCGGCGAGAAATTAATCACCGGCTACCTGCTGGTGCTGCATAACATCACCGAACAGAAGAAAACCGAGAACAACCTCCGCAGAAGCATGGCCCTGCTCGAAGCGGTCATCCAATCTTCGACCAACGGGCTGATCGTGATTGACAGCGATCTCTCGGTTGTGCTTTTCAATCCCCGCCTGGCAGCTATCCTCGATCTACCCGAGCGGTGGGAAAATCTTGATGACCCGGAAAAAATTCAAACCCTTGCGAACTGTTACCAACAGCCGCGTCTGTTTTATGAAGTAATCGAAGAACTGTTAAAGAACCCGCTCGAACATCGTCTGATAACCCTCGAGACAAGGCAGGGCCGGATTTTGAATTGTTCCATCAGCGCCTACCAGGCAGGTCAGGATAAAGCAGGCTGGCTTTTCAGTTACCAGGACGTGACTGATCAAAAACAGGCCGAAGAGAAGCTGCGCAATCTGGCCATAACGGACTCGCTCACCAACGTCTTCAACCGCCGCCACTTTTTCAGCCTTGCCCAGAATGAAATCGAGCGGGCCAGACGGTACAACCGCGACCTGTCGATCATCCTGTTCGACATTGATCATTTCAAATCGGTCAATGATTCTTTCGGGCATCTGGTCGGTGATCAGGTGCTGGAGATGCTGGCATCCTACTGCAAGAGTAATCTGCGCAGCTTTGATGTGATCGGCCGCTATGGAGGTGAAGAGTTCATCGTCCTGCTGCCCGAGACCAACCTCAGACGCGCCGCTCAAATCGCCGAGCGCCTGCGCCGGCAGGCTCTCGCCGTTCATATCCCGACCGAGCATGGCAGCCCGTCGATCACGATCTCGCTTGGCGTTGCCGGGATCAAACCGGGTCAACCGGCGACGCTGGACGAGCTAATCAACACCGCTGATAAGGCGCTCTACCGGGTTAAAGCAGAAGGCCGAAATCATGTCTGCGCCCTCTATGTCGGCGAAGCTGACGAGCCCGCAAAAACGGATATCAGCCGGCAGGAGGGCGGTTGATTTTGATCTTCTGCGCGCAAAACGGGCAGGCGGCCGTATCGGCGTCGTGCCAGACGATCCGCCCGGCGTTTTGCTTGACCGGACCGCCGCACGCCGGGCAGGTTTCGGGTAGCAGGCTCTGCCGGTAGACCAGATCGGCCTGCTCAGCCAGCGCGGCTGGTAAAGGCTCTTCCATCGCCGGAGCGGACTGCGGTTCAGGCCTGGGCTGAACATCGATCACGGTTGCTTCGGGCGGCGCGGTCGGCGGCATCTCCCGCCGGACCGGGGGCATCAGCGCGGTGATAATCATGCTCAAGCCGGCCAGGATCAGGATGCCCGGCCAGAAGAAATCGAACAGGAACAACAGCCCCAAGCCAATCAGCCAGATGCCCGCGATTACATCTCTGCGATTCATGATCCATACTCCTTTAATCCAACGATTTTGTCCAGAGCGCGGTGAATTCGATATAATTGGCGCATCTCTGGATCAACCCTGCTGAAATTAATACGTAAAATTGATCTGCCGGGTTGCTTATAGGTTCACGAAAGGCGTTTATGGCGCGCAAAAACAAAGAAAATCCGCAACAAATCATCCAGTTGATCGAAACTCTGCCCGAAACGGCGATCGATCTCGAAGACCCATCCCTGTATATCAATCGCGAGCTCAGCCTGCTGGAGTTTCAGCGCCGCGTGCTCGAAGAAGCCATGGACGAGAGCAATCCCCTCCTCGAACGGGTCAAATTTCTCTCGATCCTCGGCTCGAACATGGAAGAATTCTTCATGGTGCGGGTGGGAAGCCTGATGATGCAGCGCGATGAAGGCGTCACCGAGCTGTCCATCGACGGGCTGACCGCCGCTCAGCAGTTAGCGGAAATCCGTAAAGTGGCTCAAAAAATCATGGATGAGGCCCGCCAGCACTGGCACAAAAAGTTAATGCCCGCCCTCGACTCCGCAGGCATCCACATCCGCACCTATGAGCTATTGACTCCCCGCCAGCGCGAGATTGTGGACGAATATTTCCACGAAACGGTGTTTCCGGTGCTGACACCGCTGGCCTTCGACCCGGGTCACCCCTTCCCCCACATCTCTAACCTCAGCCTGAACCTGGCGGTGATGATCGCGGGCCGAGGGCATCACAAGCTTTTTGCCCGGGTCAAGGTGCCCGATACACTCCCCCAACTCGTGCCGGTCAAGCGATCCTCGGGCGGCACCCGCAAGAACGGCACGATCCCTCACCATCATTATTTCATCTGGCTGGTCGATCTGATCAAGGCCAACCTGTCCCGGCTTTTCCCCGGGATGAAGGTGCTCGAAGCGCATTCCTTCCACGTCACCCGCAACGCCGATATGGAAATTCAGGAGCTGGAAGCTGCTGACCTGCTCGATGCAATGGAAGAAAACGTACGCAACCGCCGCTTCGGGGCTGTTGTGCGCCTGCTGGTGCGCAAGGATATGCCGGATTTCATGAAAGAAATCCTGCTTGCCAACATGAAGGTCAATCCGAACGATGTGTACGCCCTTGACGATCCGCTCAATTCGCGCAACGTCATGGCGCTCACCCAGATCGACCGCCCTGACCTGAAGGATAAACCCTTCGTGCCCGTCACCCCGCCAGCCCTGCGTCTGACAGGCGAGGATGACGGCGAAGCGATCTTCTCAACCATTCGCAGCGGCGACATCCTCCTCCACCATCCCTATGATTCATTCAGCCCGGTCATCGATTTCCTCCGCGTCTCGGCGCAAGACCCGGACGTGCTGGCGATCAAGCAGACCCTCTACCGCACCGGGTCAAACTCGCCGGTCGTCAAAACCCTGCTCCAGGCCCGCCGCGACTACGGCAAGCAGGTTGCGGTGCTGGTCGAGCTCAAAGCCCGCTTCGACGAGGAGAGCAACATCGGGTGGGCGCGGCTGCTCGAGCAGGAGGGCGTCCACGTAACCTACGGGCTTCTCGGCCTGAAGACCCACTCGAAGGTTGCCCTGGTTGTCCGCCGCGAGGGTGACCGCATCCGCCGCTACGTCCACCTGGGCACCGGCAACTACAACCACATCACCGCCCAGGTCTACGAAGATCTTTCCCTTTTCACTTGCGATGACGATATCGCTGCCGACGCCACCGACCTGTTCAACTACCTGACCGGTTACTCGCTCAAGGAAGATTACCGCAAGCTGCTCGTCGCGCCGATTAACCTGCGCCAGCGCTTTGAGCAGATGATCAAGCGCGAGATCGAGCACCAGATGGCCGGGCGAAAAGGTCACATCATCTTCAAGATGAATTCGCTGGTGGATAAGCCAATTATCCAGCTGCTTTACATGGCCTCGAGAGCCGGCGTCAGGGTAGACCTTTTAGTCCGCGGCATTTGCTGCCTGCGTCCGGGCATCAAGGGGTTGAGCGAGAACATCCGCGTGATTAGCATTGTCGGCCGCTTCCTCGAGCACAGCCGCATCTATTATTTCCGCAACGGAGGCGAGGAGGAGATCTGGGTGGGCAGCGCCGACCTGATGCCGCGCAACCTCAACCAGCGAGTGGAGGTTCTCTTCCCAATTGAGGACAGGCATCTGATTACAGAAATCCGGGAAAACATCCTCCAGACCTACCTGGCCGATGACCTGAAGGCCCGCCTGATGAACCCAGACGGCAGCTACCGCCGCCTGCACCCGCCCAGGGATCAGGAGGGGTCCAGCGCCCAGGATGCCTTCCTCCAGCGCCGTAGAAATACGTCCGAGAACGTGCCTAAGCCGATCCTGCCAAAATAGGGAGTGGTTCCCGATGAAGAGTTACCGAAAAGAATTATGGATGAACCTGCCCGAGCGGCGCGGGTTTGTCAACATCACCCCCCAGGTGGAAAGCTGCCTGCGCGAATCCGGCATCCAGGAGGGGCTGGCGTTGGTCAATGCCATGCACATCACCGCCTCGGTTTTCATCAACGATGACGAATCCGGGCTGCACCACGATTACGATCGCTGGCTGGAGCAGCTTGCCCCGCACGAACCGGTCAGCGCTTACTGGCACAACCGCACCGGCGAGGATAACGCCGACGCGCACCTCAAGCGCCAGGTGATGGGCCGCGAAGTCGTGGTCGCGGTGACAAACGGAAAACTGGATTTTGGCCCCTGGGAACAGATCTTCTACGGCGAATTCGACGGCCGCCGGCGCAAACGCGTGCTGGTGAAGATCATCGGCGAATAGCACGGCGGCAACCGCAGGTTAGTATTCGATCCATCCAGTGAGGTGAGTATGGTTCCTGACACGGTTATTACCCGCTTGATCCGCCTGGTTCACCGCGCTCAGGATGCCGTGGAGGACTACCTCGGCAGCCTGAGCGAAGGCGAGCGCAGCGCACAGGGCACATACGAAGAATGGGCTCCAAAGGACATGCTCGCTCACATCAACTACTGGCGCAGGCGGGCGGTCGAGACGCTGGCCTACCACTCGCGCGAGCAACAGCCGCCGGTATACCCGGACTACGAGCAGCTCAACCGCGAAACCTTCGAAGAAAACCGCCGCCTGCCCCTGGAGCACCACTTACGCGAATCGAAGGCCATTATCAGGGCGCTCGACGAAGCCCTGAATCGCTTCGAAGACGAGGATTTAACCGACCCTGAGCGCTATCCCTGGCGCGAAGGCCAGCCGCTTATATCTTACGTGATCAGCAACGTTTATATCCACCCCATCAGCCACCTGTGCCTGCGCTACCTGAAATTCGGCGATCAGGCGTCTGCGTTTCAATTGCAGGAGACGGCCCTCCACGAGGTCAGCGAGGTGGACGACAGTCCGGCCTCGCGCAGCCTGGCGCTCTATGACCAGGCCTGCCTGCTGGCCCAGATCGGCGAAATCGACCGGGCAATCACCATTCTGGCTGAAATTCTGCCCGGTTCACCCAGGCTGGCGGAGTGGTCGCGGAACGACCCGGATCTGGCCAACCTGCACACCGATCCGCGCTACCAGGCATTGATCCAGCGCTGATCTCCTCAGCAGCTTACGGTTCTACATACATCAAGAAGCTGCTCAGCCAGACCGTACCGGGGATTCGCGACGCGCTCTCCTGGCGGGCAGTAAAGCGAACCCGCGTCCATTTGGACACCGAGTAGGGCACCAGAGTTTTGACAGGCACGTACGGCTGCAGCCCGGTTGGCTGCGCGACCTCCGCTTCCGCCGAGCCGACAATGTTGCCCAGCTCGTCGATGATCTCGATGATCAACGGCTGGTCATTGACCGGGAAGATCAATCCTTCCACTTCCATCACCCCGCCCCGGACGGTACCGCCCTCCCAGGGTTTGCGGATCAGATAGGGCTCATTTTCAATGACCGGCACGTTGATCGACTCGTCCCCAAACTGGAGCAAAATCAGGTCAACCGAAGCCTGATAGATCGTGCGGTTAAACCGGTCGATGGTATAGAGTACCAGCCGGGCAGCCTCCGAATAGGCGTCGATTGTGAATGGAACTTCCTGGATGGTATAAATCCAGTAGTCCGTGGCCAGGCTGAAATTGTAGTTCTGGCTGGTGATCACCCGCCCATCCTCGCCAATCAGCTCAAGGTAAAGCATTTTGTCGTCTCCCGGGTGGAGTACGGCGCGCAGCAGGATTGGCGAAACCACTTTTGAACCCGGGCCGGGGCGCTGGATGGTCAACTGGGCCGAGGGCGGCGGGGGCGTGGTGGTCGGGAAACGCCGGCCTTGCTGGTCAGGGAGGGCTGTTCCGCTGCCTTCTGAGGCCGGGTCCGGCGTGCCAGACTCTTCCGGATTGTCGGTCGGCGCAGCCACTGTCACCCAGGCGGGCAGGCTGGTCTCGGTAACAGTTGGCAGCACCTCCGCCGTCGGCAGGAATGGGATTGTTTGAGTCGCGCTCGGCTGGATCAGCGTCGGCATGACCGGACGCGTTTTGGTCGGGGCAGGTGTGGCTGTAGGCGCCTCGGGCGGTTTCTGACAGGCAGCGAGGAGCGTAATGGCCAGGACGGTCAGCCAGAGAGCCGGGCAGCCCGTACGGGATCGGCCGTGGTGCAGGGACATAGCCACATTATATACCCACGTCGAGGTCGGCCATGACTTCTTTCTGAAATCGTTGCATACCGCGCTCGCGCTCTCCAGCCGATTCAGCCTGGAAATGGAGAATGGCATAATCGACGCCGGCTCTGCGGTACGCCTGCAATTGCTCGCGGATTTGTTCCGGCGTGCCGGATAAGGGCGAAGGCTGCGGATCGGGCTGATCTGAGATAGCTATACGCAGCCTGGCGCAAACTGTGAACGGGCGCCCGCCCAGCAGCGGCCGCACCGATTCCAGCTGCCCGGCCACCTGCTCCGCCGGCAGCCCGGTCGGATGCCAGCCATCGGCGTAGTGAACCGCCCGCCGAACCGCCGCCGGCGAATTTCCCGCTACCCACAAAGGCGGCCCACCGGATTGGACCGGCTGTGGAGAGATGACCGCCTGCTCGAAATGGTAGAACTGACCCTGAAAAGAGGCGGCTGATCCACCGCGCCAGAGGGTGCGCAGCACCTTGAGCGCCTCGTCCATCCGCCGGGCGCGGTTCTGAAAGTTCTGCCCCAGATTGGCGTACTCGCCCTGCGACCAGCCGATCCCGGCGGCCAGAATCACCCTCCCGCCGGAGAGCGCATCGATGGTGGCGACCTCTTTGGCAACCTCGACCGGGTTGCGCTGCGGCAGAACCAGGGCCGAGACGCCCAGCCGCACCTGGCTGGTGCTGGCAGCCAGGTAGCTGAGGGTGGTCAGTGCTTCATAGATGTGCCCAAAACGATCGGCATCGGCTTTTGGCAAGGCCAGATGGTCGGTCACCCAGACCGAGTCAAAACCCAGCCGCTCGGCGGCATGAGCGGCATCGATGATCGCCAGGCGCGAAGCGCCTGCCCCAAAGGTTGGCAGGATTAACCCGAATTTCATCGCGGCCTCCCAATCGATATCCTGAACTCAGATCATCAAGCCGGTCTTTTAGAGGTAAGGGGCGGGATTGCACCCGCCCCAAAGATCCGAATCAGGTCCTCTGTTCTCCTGGTGCGACTACAAACCGTAAATATCGCTGTATTTCTGGCGCAGGTAATTCACGTATGGCTGAGGGTCTATCCTGGAGCCGGTAATCCGCTGGACCAGTTCCTGCGGCTCGTACTTGGCTCCGTGCCGATGAACATGGATGCGCAGCCAGTTGAGCAGCCCGCTGAACTCTACATGCTCGATCTGCGCGTCCAAATCCGGCAGGTCTTTGCGGATCACCTCCCATAACTGGGCAGAGATCAGGTTGCCCAGCGCATAGGTTGGGAAGTAGCCGATCATGCCGCCAGACCAGTGCACGTCCTGCAGAACACCCAGGCGGTCGTTGGGCGGAGTGATGCCGAGATAGCTGCGCATCCTATCATTCCAGGCGTCCGGCAGGTCCTTGACCTGCAGCCGGCCTTCCATCAAGGCTATCTCCAGCTCCAGGCGCAGCATCACGTGCAGGTTATAGGTGGCTTCGTCGGCTTCGACTCGGATGAACGAAGGCTCTACCTTGTTGATTGCCTTATAGAAGGTCTCCATATCGACGTTGCCGAGCTGGGTGGGGAAATACTCCTTCAGGCGCGGATAGAAGTAGCGCCAGAACGGCCGCGAGCGCCCAACCAGGTTTTCCCACATCCGCGATTGGGATTCATGCAGCGCCAGCGACGCTCCACTGGCCAATACTGTGCGGGCGAGCGCCGGATCGATGCCCTGTTCGTACATCGCATGACCGGATTCGTGCATGCTGCTGAACAATGAGGAGGTCATCATGTTTTCTATCAGCCGGGTGGTGATGCGCACGTCGCCGATGCCCATGCCCTGGGTGAAGGGATGGGCTGAGCGGTCCTGGCGTCCGGCTTCCCAGTCGTAACCGAAGCGGGTGATCACCATCACGCCGAAGTCCCACTGCTGCTGTTCTGGATAGACCAGATGGAGGAAATCGTCGCGCACCTGCGGGCGCCCGGCAATGGCCTGGATCAGCTCGACCTGCTGCGGGCGCAGCTTATCGAAGATTGCGATCACCTCGGAAGTCTTCAGCCCGGGCTCGAAATCATCCAGAAGAGGGTCATAGACATGATCGTACGGCTGGAAGAAATCGGCATATTCGCGTCTCAGAGCTACGATCTTTTCGAGGTGAGGCTGGAACATGGCGAAGTTATCATCGGCGCGCGCCCGCACCCAGGCTTCCTGCGCCAGAGTGGTCACTCGGGCGAATTCGGCTACCTTCTCAGCCGGCACGCGGGTCTGCTTATCGTACTGCCGCTTCACCAGACGGATGAAACAGGCTTCGATGGAATCTGGATCGAGCGTTTCCGCGTAGGGAACCAGATCCTCGAGCAGGCGCCCGACTTCATCCGAGGTGAAGATTTTATGCGCGAGGGACGAGAGCGTCGCCAGCTGCTCGCCGCGGTCAGGCGCCCCTTTCGGAGGCATATAGGTTTGCTGGTCCCAGCCGAGCAGCGCCGCTGCCTGATTCAGGTCCCAGGCTTCCGCCAACATGGTTTTCAATTGCGTGTATTGTTCCTGCATGACTCACCCCTTGCTTAAATGAGATCGAGGGGATTTCGCCCTTACGGCGAAATCCCCTCGAATTGTACCCGAAGATCAGGCAACTTTCCAGCGCAGCGGTTCGCCCTTCAGCGCCGCCAGCACCTCGCTGGCGATGTCATCCGCCGCGCGAACCTGCGCCTCCACCGTTTGAGCGCCGATGTGCGGTACGCACACCACCTTGGGATGGGCGACCAGCGGAGTGACCCCTGGTGGCTCGGCGGCGAACACATCCAGCCCGGCTCCTGCCACCTTGCCCGAATTCAACGCCGCCAGCAGCGCTTCCTCGTCGATCACGCCGCCGCGCGCCGCGCAGATGATGATCACGCCATCTTTCATCTTCGCGAAAGCTTCGGCGTTCAGCAAATTCTTCGTCCCGGCATCCAGAGGGACGTGCAGGGTGATGATGTCTGCCTGAGCCAGGAGCTCTTCGAACGTGACCGGCTTTCCGCCGCGTTTCTGGATCTCATCGGCCGGGATGAGCGGGTCGTATCCGATGATATTCATCTCGAAGGCAGCCGCGCGGGCAGCCACCGCCGCGCCAATCCGCCCAAAACCGATCACGCCGAGCGTCTTGCGCCACAGCTCGGTGCCTTCCATTTCCTTCTTCAGCCACTGGCCGGCCTTCATGCCCGCGTCGCCGCGCGGAATCTCGCGCACCACTGCAAGCATCAGGGCGAGCGTCAGCTCAGCCACGGCCAGGGTGGTCGCAGTCGGTGAATTGACCACCGTGACGCCGTGGGCTTTGGCGGCGTTCAGGTCGATGTTGTCCACCCCCACCCCGGCGCGGCCGACCACTTTCAGCTTCTTGCCAGCGTCGAAAACCGCCTGGGTCACCTTGGTCCGCCCGCGGACGATCATGGCGTCGTATTCGCCAACCACCTGCAGCAATTCGTCGGCAGTGATGCCTTTCTTATCGTCTACCTGCGCAAACTTACGCAGCGCTTCCTGTCCGTTTTTCTCCAGACCGTCGGTTAGCAAGATTTTCCACGTACTCATACTGAGATCTCCTTATCCGATGATTGTGGCATACTGAAGGGCAGCATTACCCCCAAAAATTATTGTACAACAATTCGCAGGGTTTCAACCGGAAAGGGTATGAAGATCACAGCAAAGTATGGATGAAAATCCACCCAGGCGCTCGGGGGCTATCGAACGAACCGAAACAGGAAAGATTTTGGGAGCGCAGCTAATTAGGCTGTTCCCTCTACATCCTCCATGAGCCCTCGGGGTTTAATCCCGCGTTGTTCGCCCCTCACCCCGCTTTCTGTCGAGCTCATCGATCATCCGAAGGCAGGCGTCGTCGGTTGGATTCGGCTGGTACGCCGTACCAAGCCAGGCTTCGAGGATTTCTTTCGCCAGCGCCGGTGTGGTGGTGCGCAGCGACATGCACAGCACGTTGGCGTTATTCCAAAGTCGCGCCCCGCGCGCGGTTTGCGCATCGGCGCACAGCGCCGCGCGGATGCCCCTGACCTTGTTGGCAGCCATGCTCACGCCGGTGCCGGTCCAGCAGAACAGCACGCCCTCGTCCGCCCGCCCGCTGGCGATCTCTTCAGCCACCCGTCGGGCGACCGCCGGCCAGGTATTCTCCGGTGCCGGCTGGGCTTCGCCGGTTTGCGGACCGGTGTAGGTTACCTCGTGACCGGCTTTGGCCAGTTCTTCCAACACCACATCCACGGTTTGGGTTCTTTCGTCAGCGCCGACGGAAATTTTCATCGCAACCTCCTTTGGGGCAGGGCTGAATATGGATTGTGATACAATCGCGCCGATGAAACGTGAAATCAACCCGCGCCTGCTCCGCTCAGAGCCGATACGGCGCTGCTGCCTGGACGAGTGCCGGGCAGCCTGCTGCCTGTACGGCGTCTGGCTGGATCAGGCAGAATGGAACGACATCCGCGAAAACGCAGCCTTAATCATACCGCACATGCCCTCCGGATGGGATGACCCCGATTGCTGGCTGGACGGGCGCGAGGAGGCGGATGAGTTCGTCCCCACTGGAAGGGTCGTCCACAGCCGGGTGCTGCCTGATCCGGATCATTACGGCGGCTCAGCCTGCGTCTTTCTGCGAGAGGATCACAAGTGCGCCCTGCAGGTCGCCGGGCAGACCGCCGGGATGCATCCCTGGCGCTTCAAGCCATTCTATTGCGTGCTGCATCCGCTCGACCTGGACGAACAGGGGCGGATCACCCTGGATGAGACCGAGGCGCTCCTCACCGAACCCGGCTCCTGCCTGCGTCCGGCAGGCGGCACTATTCCCCTGTTAAAAACGTTCGAACCGGAGCTGCGCTATTTACTGGGGGACGAACAATATCAGTTCCTGGCAGCAGGCATCGCCAATTTGACGCAACCTTAAGGGCATTCGCTCAGCCCTGCGTCGGATCATTTTCGATTCATCGGTTTTCAAAACAACGTAGCAGGTTGCATCGTCCCTGCCCCCGTGTAGATCAAGCCTAGATAGAGTTTCTATCTCTGGCGGTCTACTCGTACCTCAACGCCTCGACCGGCTCGAGGTTCGCTGCCCGGTTGGCCGGGTACAGGCCGAAGAACAGACCCACAGCGGTCGAGAAGACCGTCGCCAGCAGGACTGCATCCAGGCCGACCACCGGCGCGAACGGCGTGCCGGAGCGGGCCGCGATCAGCCCGACGATGTAACCGATCAGCCAGCCAAAGCCGATCCCAACCACCCCGCCAAACAGCGAAAGCAGCGATGACTCGGTCAGGAACTGGATCATGATATCGCGCTTGCGAGCGCCGATCGCCTTGCGCAGCCCGATCTCGCGCGTCCGTTCGGTCACCGAGACCAGCATGATGTTCATAATCCCGATCCCGCCCACCAGCAGCGAGATGGCCGCGATCCCGCCGAGGAAGATGGTCAGCACCCCGGTGATGGTCTGGGCAGTAGCGACGAAATCCTGCTGGGAAAAGATAGTGAAATCATCTGCTCCCAGCTCGGTGCGGTGGCGGGTTCGCAGGATTTGGGCAATCTCATCGGTCGCCTGCAGCACCCGTTCGGCGCTGACCGCCTGGACCAGAATCAGATCGACCCGGTCGCGGCTGCGGCGGATCAGGCGGGTCTGGGCGGTGCTGAAGGGAACGAGGATCAGATCGTCCTGGCTGCCGAAGCTGCCGCCGCCTTTGGGTTCCAGCACGCCCAGCACGCGGAAAGGCTGGCCCTCGATGCGGATCAGTTCGCCGGTTACCCCTTCCCGCCGGCCAAAGAGCTTGTCAGCCACGTCCGGTCCCAGCAGGGCGACCGAAGCGCGGGCGAGGACGTGCTCTTCGGTGATGAACTCCCCCTCCAACAGGCCGTAATTGCGCACTTCTTCATAAGCCGGGGTGATGCCGGTGATCTGGGTGGTCGTCTGCTCGCCGTTGAAAGTCACCGCGCCGGTGTCCTGAATCGCCGGGGCAACCGCCGAGACCGACGGCGCGAGGAAGGGATCCGCCAGGGCATTGGCGTCTGCCAGGGTCAGCGGCTGGGGGTTGCGCACCTCCTCGGTCAAATTCCGCCCAAAAACAAAGAGCAGGTTGCTGCCCAGCCCGGAGATCGAGTCGGTGATCGTATTCTGCGCGCCGGTGCCCACTGCCAGCATGGCGATCACTGCCGCCACGCCGATCACGATTCCCAGAATGGTCAGCCCGGAGCGCAGCTTATTGGCGCTCAGGCTTTCCAGCGCTTCCAAGATCGCCTGTCCGAGATTCATTGCGTCTCCTCCGAAACCACCAGCCCGTCGTACAGGCGGAAAATCCGCCTGGCTCTGGCGGCTATCGCCTGGTCGTGGGTGACGATGATCACCGTCGTGCCGCGTTCTTTGTTCAGGCGCAGGATCAGGTCCATGATTTCAGATCCCGACTTGGAATCGAGGTTGCCGGTCGGCTCGTCTGCCATGATGATCGCCGGGTTGTTGACCAGCGCCCGGGCGATCGCCACCCGCTGCTGCTGCCCGCCGGAGAGCTCGGTCGGCCGGTGGGTGATTCGGTCGGCTAGACCGACCGCGGCGAGCGCCTCACGGGCCTGCTCCTGCCGCCCGCGGGTGATCCCGGCATAGCGCAATGGAAGCTCGACGTTCGCCAGCGCGGTCGCCCTGGGCAGCAGATTGAAGCTCTGAAAGACAAAGCCGACCTTCTGATTGCGAATGACGGCGAGCTGGTCGCTGTTCAGATTGGAAACGTCCTTGCCGTCGAGGATATAGGTGCCGTCTGTCGGACGGTCGAGGCACCCGAGGATGTTCATCAAAGTAGACTTGCCCGAACCCGATGGACCCATGATCGCCACCACCTCGCCGTGGCGGATTTTCAGGCTCGCGCCGCGCAAAGCGTGGACCTCCACCTCGCCCATTTTATACACTTTGCGTATGTCAGTTGCTTCGATTACATAGTCATTCATGGCTTACCTCATGAAAGGAGGTCCGCCGCTGGTATCGAATTGTGTTGGCGGGTTAAGGATTACCTGATCACCCTCTTTCACATCGCCGCCAATGATCTCGCTTTGTAAATCAGATACCGCTCCGATTTCGATATTGACCGGCTCGGCAGCGCCGTTCTTCAACAGGTAAACCACCCGCTTGCCCTCGCGCAGGCGCACCGCCCGGTTCGGAACCACCAGGACATCATCGAGCTGGTTAACGATGATGTTCACCCCGGCGGTCATCCCTGGCAGCACGGCTTCGTCGCCGTCGGTCAATTCGATCGTCACCAGGAAATTGACCACCCCGGCGATCGGGTTCCCTACCCGCCCGACGCTGACCACCTTGCCGTTGTATTCCCGATCCAGAATGGCGTCGAAAGTCAGCCGGGCTGGCTGCCCGACTTTGATGCGATTGATATCCACCTCAGGCACCTGGACGTCGACCAGCAGCCGGCTGAGGTCGTCGATCCGGAACGAAACCGTCCCCGGCGCGACCTGATCGCCGACTTTGGAATTCACCTCGGTTACTGTACCGGCGAAGGGGGCTTCCAGGTCAACCATTTCGAGGGTCGCTTCGATCGCCGCGATGCGCGCTTCGGCTGCGCGGATATCATCCGGGTCGGGGCCGTCCTTCAGCCGTTCCCACTCGCGCTGGGCATCCTTCAGATTGGCTTCTGCCAGCGCCAGGTTCGCATCAGCCTGCTCTACTTCCAGTTCATCCGGCAATCCCTGAAGATAGGCCAGATTGGCTTCAGCCCGTTGCAGATTGCGGCGCGCCTCCAGGTAAGCGGAATAGGCCGCCAGGCGCTGCGGGTTGTCCACCTCGAGATGATCGACCAGATCGTAAATCTCTTCGGTGCGCCTGACTTCTTCCTTCGCCAGAGCCAGGTTGGTCTGAGCCTCTTCCAGAGTCAGATCGCTGGCGCGGCGGTAATCTTTGCTGGCCCGCCTGTCCCTGGCTTTCTCCAGCGCATCCTGAGCCTGAACCAGAGCCAGTTGGGCCTGGGCGCGGGCTGCGTCTGACTCCTTCAGGTTTTCCAGCGCGCGCCGGGCGCTGATCAAATCTGCTTCAGCCAGGATGATCGCCTGGGATAACGAGCTTCGTTCCAGGCTCGCCAGCGTCTGTCCGGCAGAAACCTGGTCGCCGACTTCCACGTTGATCTCGCCGATCTGCCCGCTGGTTTGCCAGGCGAGCACCGCGGTCTGATTCGCGCGCACCGTCCCGGTCGCGCCGACCAGCGCAGTCAGGCTGCCCCGGGTGATTGCCACCGTTTCGAAACCGGATTGTGCAGCCGCCTGTCTTGCCTGGATAAATCGAAAACCGAAATAACCTGCAATGGCAAGAACCACCACCACAACCACAATGATCGTACTACGCTTCATCTGTGCCCTTCCTGACCTTCAATACCCTGACCCGGGAAGATGCTCCCCTGATCCTACCCGGCCGGACTCATCTGTTTCGCTGAGCGTTCAGGGCTCAAGCAAGCCTTTATTATAACCCGAATGCGGGGAAATTCTGCCAGCATGTACAAGCTCATCCTTTGGACAAAGCTCTCCGGTATAATTCCCCTGTGGAGCGCGCCCGAACCATCATGACCCTTGCAAAGATCCGCCTGGCTGCATGGAACATCCTGCTCCTCATGACACTTCTGCTGGCGCAGCAGCGCAGCGAATTTGACCTGAGCGACCCGGTCGAGCGCGTGCGCGCCTACACCCGCATGGAAGAATTCGACTACGCAGCCTGGACGATCGACGCGCTTCTGGAGAAAGGCCGGCAGGGGGCAATCAACGCCTGGCGCTATCTGGATGAAAGCCAACAGCGCAAGGCAGTACTGGCTTACCTGGATCTGGCAGGGCAGCTCGAGAATGTGGAGGATGAGATCGCCCGCATATACGCCAACCCGGAGATCGGCGATAAAGAGGCAGCCGCCGCCGGCCTGCTGGCGGAACAACGCCGGCTGGAGGCAGACATCCGCCGGCAGGGAGCTCTGGCCGAATCGGTGCTGCAGCACCAGATCAGCGTCGTCCTGGCCGAGATCGGCCTAAGCCTGGGCGGGCAGCCCTTCCCACCGCTGCTCTACCATGTCACCTCGCTGCCAAATGCGCTGATCGTCTCTCCGCGCGAGGTCATCCGCCAGGACGCCGATGTCTCGCTCATGCCCGACCTGACCCTGGACGAGATCGACCGGCTGGAGCGGGAGGTCGAAAATGGCTTGAATGTCTCCGCGCTGGTTGTACCGGTTGGCGGGATCGGCATCTACCCGACCATGGTGATGAGTTCAACCGACCTGAGCTGGCTGGTCGAGGTTATCGCTCACGAGTGGATTCACAACTATCTCACCCTCCGCCCGCTCGGCGCTCTGTACTACTCCTCGCCCGATCTGCGGACGATCAACGAAACCACCGCATCCCTGGCGGGTAAGGAGATCGGCGAGGCCGTGTTGAAGCGCTTCTATCCCGACTTCCTCCCGCCGCCGCCCGCTCCGCTGCCGCAGGAAGAGCTGACCCCGCCCGCTCTGCGCCGGAACGGCGGCGCGCCGCAATTCAACTACCGGGCGGAAATGCGCGAGACGCGCGTCACTGCCGATTCCCTCCTGGCTGAGGGGAAAATCGAAGAAGCCGAGCAGTATATGGAAGCCCGCCGCCAGTTTTTCTGGGAACACGGCTACCGCATCCGCCGCCTGAACCAGGCTTACTTCGCTTTTTACGGCGCCTATGCTGACGTGCCTGGCGGCGCCGCCGGCAGCGACCCGGTCGGTGCTGCCGTGCGTATCCTGCGAGCTCAATCCCTCAGCCTGGCGGAGTTCATTCGCCGCATCGCCTGGGTGACCTCGTACGAAGACCTGCAGCGCCTGACTCAATCTGCCGGCGCGGATTGAATCGATTGCCAGCCCACGCCCATGCCTGCCTGGCGGCGTCCAGGTCTTGCTGCATCCGCTTACAGATCGAAATCGTCCGCGCCCGCGCCGCCGCCTTCGTCGAGGTCAGGCAGATCGCGCTCGATATCCTCGGGCGGCTGCCCGTGCTCCAGGCGGCTGACCACCTCATCGAACATCGGGCCCATATCCTCGCCAAGCTCATTGCTCATTTTGCGCATCATCCGCCCCATCGCCCGCGGATCGTTTTCCAGCCCTTCTAAATCGGCCATATCCTCGAAGCTCTCCAGGCGGCTTTCCTCCGAGCGAGCAATGCGCACCCGCCCGATCCGGCGCTGGACCTGGTCCGAGCCGCAGTGCGGGCAGACCACCGCGCGAGCGCCGTATTCAGCATAACTCATATAGAGACTGAAGCGTTTCCGGCAATTCAAGCAGCGGTAATCATAGACAGGCATTTCAAACCTCGCGAAAGGATAGGTTTTTATCAATTATAATCAAGGTAATTCGCGTGGAGAGCAGTCATTCCAATCGCTGCATCCACAGGTTATCTGCCAGAATGGATCTTCGACCCATGACGACCCTCGATCCGGTATCCTTTGACCTCCATCATCCCCAGCCGCTGTTGATCGTCGTTTCCGGCCCTTCGGGGGTCGGCAAGGATTCCGCCCTGACCGCGTTGAAGAAGCGCGGTCTCCCGCTGCATTTCGTCGTCACCACCACGGACCGTCCCCCTCGGCCGAACGAGATCGAGGGGGTGGATTATCACTTCATCTCCCGCGAACGCTTCCAGGAAATGATTGCCAACGATGAGTTCATCGAATACGCCCGGGTGTACACCGACTACAAGGGCATCCCGCGCAGGCAAATCCGTGAGGCGTTCGCTTCCGGGCTGGACGTGATCCTGCGGGTCGACGTGCAGGGCGCAGCCCGCCTGCGCCAGCTCTTCCCCGAGGCAGTGTTGATCTTCATGATCCCCGAAAACTACCAGGAATGGTACCAGCGCCTGGTCAACCGCCACAGCGAAACGCCCGAACAGCTCCAAAAACGAATCGAGACCGCCAAGATCGAGCTGGAACATCTGCCCGAATTCGATTACGTCGTCATCAATGCCCACAACTGCCTCGAAAAAACGGTCGACTGCATCCAGGCCATCATCGAGGTGGAACACATGCGAGTTCATCCGAGAAAAATAGCGATATGAGTTATTCTTCCGCGCCTCAGAACGAAAGCCCCTACTCGTACCAGCCGCCGCCCCGCCGCGTCCGTCAGCCGGCCGGTTTGCCCTATGTGACCTACTTCATGATCGCCTCGTGCGTGCTGGTCTATCTTGGCCAGATGCTCACCCAGACCTCGCTTGGCGGCGACCTGCTCAGCGCCTACGGGATCAAATCCAACGCCGCCATCCTGCGCGGAGAATACTGGCGGCTGCTCACCCCTATGTGGCTGCACGGATCGATTTTGCACATCGCCTTCAACATGTACGCTCTGGCGATCTTCGGCAGCAGCCTGGAGCGCTTCTACGGTCATGGGCGATTTCTGCTGCTCTACCTGCTGAGCGGCTACGCCGGCAACGTGGTCTCCTTCATGATGACCCCGAGCAATTCGCTGGGTTCGTCCACGGCCATCTTCGGCCTGCTGGCGGCTCAAGCGGTTTTCATCTACCAGAACCGGTCGTTGATCCGTAATTCACGCTCGCTGCTGATCAATACGATCGCCATCGCCGGGTTCAATCTTTTGCTTGGCCTCTCCCCTGGGATCGACAACTGGGGCCACCTGGGCGGGCTGATCGGCGGGCTGGCCTTCGCCTGGTCTGCCGGCCCGGTTTGGGAACAGAATGCAACCGTTGGGGTGCGCGCCGTCAGACGCAGCCCGCGGCGAGTAATCCTGGTGGCAGTGGGAGTCGCGTTGGTCTTCAGCGCGCTGGTTGCGTTGAAGGTCATGACCAGCTGAAATTGTCTGTAAGTGCAGCCCCGCGCAGGGTCCTGCGGCGCAGGGCTGCCAACCTGGAAGGGGGAGAAACGTCAATCGCTGCTGACCGGCAGCGTTTGCATATATCCGACCGAAGCGCCGCGGGCAGACTGTGATTCGACCGTCATCACGGTCTTGCTCAGCAATCCTCCGGCTGCCATGAGCATACAGATCGCGCCGCCGAGCAGGTACCAGGATTGCAATCCAAGCCACTCGGCTATCGGCGCCGCCACCGCCATCGAAATGGGCGACATGGCGGCTGATACGCTCATCACCAGGGTGAACACCCGACCCTGCATCTCCGGATCGACCCTGGCCTGGATAAAGGCGAAGAACGGCCCGTTGACCAGCGGATTCATGAACCCGACCAGGAACATGCCGCCCATCGCCATCCAGTAGCCCTGCGCCGGCGTCAGCCCGATGACCAGCACGCCCAGGCCCATGCCGATCAGGCTGGTCATCGAGGTGACCACCTTGCGGCGGAACCCGCCCCAGACGCTCAATAACAGACCGCCAAGGATAAAGCCCACCCCCAGAACGGATTCCAACCAGCCGTACTGCGCCGCGCCGCCGTGAAAGTGGCGGGTGACCACCAGCGGCAGGAAAGTGAAGGCCGGATTGATCAGAAAATTGATCATGGTTGCCATCAGCATAATCACCAGCAGCCCCGGCCAGGAAGTCACGTATCGCAAACCGGCGCGCACGTCGCCGAGCACTGCCCGCACGCTGGCGGTTCCTTCCAGTCGGGCAGGCTGGGGGATGGCGATGAAAAGCAGCGGGGCAATCGCCAGCCCGGCGGTGACGATGTCGATCGCCAGCACGCTCTGCATCGGCAGGACGGAGAGCAGCAGCGCGCCGAGCGGCGGCGCGACGATGCGCATCAGCCCGTTCAGAGCCTGGTTGGCGCCTGCCAGGCGGGCTAGGTGCTTTTCCGGCACCATCAGCGCGGAAGAAGCCGACATCGCCGGGAAGTGAAAGCCTCCGCCGAGCGCGCGCAGGAACATGGCGACGTAGATGTGCCAGGGCTGGATTCCGCCGGTGAGGAACAGGACAACCAGGCCAAGCGTCACCAGGGCGATGGCGCTGTCCGCCACGATCAACACCCGCCGCCGGTTCCAGCGGTCGACCAGCGCACCGGCGAATGGTCCGAGAAAAACCTCGGGCAGCAGCGCAACCAGCGTGGCAGTCGCCAGCACAACCGTCGAGCCGGTCTTCTCGGTCAACCACCAGACCAGGGAGAATTGAACCAGGCTGCTACCTAGCAGAGAGAATGCCTGCCCGCCCCAGATGGGAGCAAAGGAGCGCAGCCATTTACCTTCGAGTGGTTTTTGAATTGTCGTTTCCACCTTGTTGCAACCTCTTTGTAGCGTGTTTAATGAACGCGAATCCGGCCGGGCGGATCGCCAGGATACCAACGTCTCTCTTTTCGATTATTCAACCGGGCGGCCAGGTTACGCTTCGCCGCATTTCTCCGTCAGCGAAGCAGACGCTTTATTCGATGAACACCTCTACGTGCTCGCCGTCTTCGTCGTCGTAGACGTCCACAATCTGGCCAACCTCGCCAGAACGGACCCAATCCATCAGGAGGTTGGGGTCGAGGCCGTCCACCTCTGGTGCAAAGCGCATGCCCATTTTGATCCCCGAGCTGACCAGGTTCAGCGGCAGACGGATGTTGACCCGGGTCTTTCCGGTGTCGGTGTCGGTGACGCGCACGCGCATCCAGCGGCCGCCGCCAGTCGGGCCAAAGGGCGGCGGGGTAGGCACAGGAGGGGGTTTGGGCGCGCCGCGCCCGGCGCTCGATGCGCTCTCCAGCGCCTCGAGCAGGCGCGCCGCCTGTTCGGCGTTGATTTTACCTTCCTGCAGCATTGTCAAGATCTTCAAGCGTTCTTCCGCGTTAGCCATCCATCCACCTTCCTGAGCTCATGACTTCTCAGTTGTGTCCTCTTTCTTTCCGAGCAGGCGCAATTGGGCGTCCTCCGGGCTGATCACGCCCATCGCCAGCTCGTCCAGGATTCGCATCCGATCCTCTGTGGTCAAACGCACCGGGGATTCCTCCCGGCCTGGCTCGTAACCGAGCGCGCGCAATATTTCGTTGAAACGGTTGCGCAAGGTCGGGTAGGAGAGGTTCAACTCCTCCTCCATGCGGTTGAAACGCCCCTCGCGGCGGATAAAAGTGAGCAGGAATTGCATCTGCTCGCTCTTGAGAGCCGCAAATGGGTTGGTCTCAGGATGGAAATGCCCTTCGATGGTCGTGTTGCAGTGCATGCAGTACAGTCGGGTGACCATCATATCACCGTTACAAACCGGGCATTTAGTCAGCATCGGATTCATTTAGCCTCCTCGAACGGCGCAACCCGCTGCGCCTGATCGCGCCTTCCTGGGTTTTCTAAAGCTATTCTAGCAGAATATTTAATTTTGTCAATAGTAAATTGAATAATATGTATATTGATATTTGATTATTGAATATTTTTCAATGGAACTTAAAATAAGTTAGCCTCTTGTTCATGATGTCGTCAACCGTTCGGCGTAAAGGACCCAGCGGCCCTTACGGTCGCCTGCGTCAGTCGGAGCGCGGTCGTAGTAAATCTCGAACACGCGCCCGCTGGCGGTCCGCACGCGAAAGAAAAAGCGCCCGACCCCCCAGGAGCCGACCCGCTCGGCGCGGGTCTTGTGCGGTGGGGTCATATTGCGCGCCATCCGCCCGCGCCGGATGAAATTCTGCCATTCCGCCAGCAGCTCGACAATCTCGAATTCCTGCCCCTGCCAGCGGATTCGCGCCGGGCAGCGGGGGACTTTTTCCAGCAGCGGCTGGCCGGCATGCTCCACCTCGATCGGCTCATCTATGAAGCGCAGCGAGGGCTGAGTTTGCTCAGACATGAGCCCATTGTACCCTGCTTTGGCTCAGTCTGCCCGGTATTGCGACATCCTCGGTTTATTAAGGATTTGTAAACAAACCGCGCCGTATATTGATTTATTCCGGCCTGTGATATACTGATATTATTAAAAACATCTGAATTCCTCAACCAAACGGGGACACAGGATCAATCGCCAGAATATCTGGAGGACACGATGAAGACTCTGCTGCTCATGCGCCATGCCAAGTCCAGCTTCAAAGATGGTGACTTGCCGGATTTCGAGCGCCCCTTGACCAAGCGCGGCGAGAAGGACGCCCCAAAGATGGGCAAACTGCTCAAGGAAAAAGAGCTGACTCCTGATCTAATCCTCTGCTCGACCGCCCAGCGCGCCAGCCAGACCGCCGAGCTGGTCGCCGAAAAATGCAAATACGAACGCGAGATCGTTTTCGTCCAGGATTTTTACCTCGGCGAGCCCGAGGCGTATATGAACGCCCTGCGCGACCTCGACGACGAGCACACCGACACCGTCCTGGTCATCGGGCACAATCCCGGGCTGGAATCGCTGCTGCAAGTGCTGACCGATAAGGTCGAATCGCTGCCGACCAGCGCGATCGCCCAACTGGAGCTGCCCATCCGCACCTGGAAGGCGTTGAACACTGATGTTATCGCTCATCTGAAACATCTCTGGCTGCCACGCGACCTCTAGGAAGTCCACCCTCAACTCTGCAGGCACCCTTCATTGATAAAGTAGAAAAAGCCCTCCTCCAGCAACTGGAGAAGGGCTTTCGTCAGGATATCAAACCTTATTGGGCTGGCTGGGTCAGCATCGGGCAGCCGGCGTAATTGCCGCCATACCCGCCGCGCATGCCGCCGCGCATCCCGCCCCGTGCGCCAGACATGCCGGCGCCGCGAGTCTTCATCCAATCAGCCTGTTCCTGGGTGATGACCCCGTCGGCCAGAGCCTGGTCGAGCGCCTGAGCGCGGGCATCTACCATCAGCGCGCGGAATTCTTCTACCGTCAGGCCCTTCTCGAGGGCAATATCCACGACGCGCTCGCCGCTGGCAAGGCGTTCGTTGATCTCATCGACCGAGACACCCAGCTGATCAGCGAAGGTTTCCACCATATAATCGTGGAGCAGACCCTCGCCGGTGCCGGCGAAACCCTGGCTGTTGGCCATCATCCCGCGCCGGCCCAAGCCGAATGAAGCATCTCCCTGGGGCGCAGTCGTCTGGGCGGAGACCGCCCCGACGGCAGCAAAAGCCGCTACCAGCACACCTGCCAATAAAACACCAATCCATACTTTCTTCATGACTCTATCTCCTTTGTTAGGGTATTTTTTTCTCTTACGCTCTGAATATACCCGAAGGATGTGAAGAAGTTATGAAGGCGGTGCGAAGGAGTGATGAAATCGACCACCCTTTTTGGCAGGTGGCGTTTTTTACAGCGATTTAAATCTCTAAATATGGAAGCGGCATTGAGTATTCAAGGCTGTCATCCTGTTGCCGCTTACTGAATGCATCGCCCCAGCAGCGGTTATCCCCCCGCAGGATCACTTTTTTTTTACCACTGCGATGGACTGGGAGGCCAGCCAATCGCAGATGCGCTCATCGATCTGGTCGCGCACCTCGCGGAATTTGGCCAGCCGCTCTTCATTGCTGCCATCGAATGTTACCGGATCTTCAAAAGGCCAATGCAGGCGCATTCCCATGCCAGGGAAGATCGGGCAGCGCTCCTCAGCGTTCGAGCAGACTGTGATCAGGTAGCCAAAATGCACTTTGCCGATGTAAGCCGTCAGCGGTTTGGAGGTATGCGCGCTGGTATCCACGCCAATCTCCTCCAGAACCTGGATGGTCAGCGGGTGGACGCCTTTCGGCTCCAGGCCGGCGCTGTGCACCTCGAAACGGTCGCCGGCGTATTTACGCAGGAGCGCCTCAGCCATCTGGCTGCGGGCTGAATTTCCGGTGCAGAGAAAAAGAACGCGAGTTTTTTCTGTCATTGAGCTCACCGTTATTATCCTTATCGCTTACTATTATAAAGGGCGAGTTTTAATATATCGTGAAGATCAGATTATCAACAGGTTAATATATTGGTGTGAAGGGGCGCCGCCAACCCTGAACGATAAACACTGCGGTGCAACGAAAAAGATTCTGCTTCATCCACATCTATAACCTTTTCCCCATTGCCAATGGCCGCATCCCGTTAAAGGTCACCAGCAGCGAGACGCCCATATCTCCCAGCACTGCCATCCACATCGTCGTCCAGCCGCCAAGCGCCAGAGCCAGAAAGACCAGCTTGATGCCGATGCTGAAAGCCACGTTCTCCAGGATCAGGCGGTAGGCCAGCTTTGCCAGACGAATTGCAAATGGCAGCTGGGTCAAATCTTCGCCCATCAAAACGACGTCGGCAGTCTCCATCGCCTGCGCGGAAGCCGCCCCGCCCATGGCGATCCCGACCGACGCGGCTGCCAGCGCCGGCGCATCGTTGATCCCGTCCCCGACCATGGCGACGCTGCCGACCTTCGCCTGCAGCTCGCGCACCGCGGCGACTTTCCCTTCCGGCAGCAGCCCGGCCTGAATGAGATCGATTCCGAGCTGGTCCGCTACCGCCTGCGCCGCGCCGGGATTGTCGCCGGTCAACATGGCCACCTGTTTGCCGGAGCGCTTCAATTCTCTCACCACCTGAGCGCTCTCGGGGCGCAGGGTGTCGCTGACCGCAAGGTAACCGCGCACCCGCTTCCCGTCGCAGACCAGCATGGTGGTCTGCCCAAGCCCTTCCGCCGATTCGACCCATTCGCACAGCTCGTCCTCGTGCGGGTGGAATTCGTCGAACAATCTATGATTGCCGATCGTCGCCAGCTGCCCGTTGACCTGTCCCTCCAGGCCCTGCCCGGCCAGGCTCTTCAACGCTTCTGCCGCCGGGTAGCGCCGATCGAGTCCCCTTTCCGCGGCAGCAGCCAGGACCGCCTGAGCCAGGGGGTGGCTGCTGTGCCGCTCGAGCGCGGCCGCGAGAGCCAGGACGTCGTCGCATTCCGCGCAGGCCGGCTCGCCGTCGCAGTCGACCGAGCGAAAGCTGGCGATGCGCGGCACGCCGCGGGTGAGCGTGCCGGTTTTATCGAAGGCGATCACCTTTACCCGCTGAAGCGCCTCGAGATATGCCCCGCCCTTGAACAAAACCCCGCGCCGGGCCGCCGCGCTGACTGCGCTGATGATCGTCACCGGCGTGCTGATCACCAGGGCGCACGGGCAGCCGATGACCAGCATCGCCAGCCCGCGGTAGAGCCAGCCGCGGGTCCCGTCCGCCTGGTTGAGCAGCGGCTCGCCGAAAATTAAAGGCGGGATCACCGCGACCAACACTGCCAGAACCATCATCGCCGGGGTGTAATAGCGGGCAAACCGATCAACGAAACGCTGAGTCGGCGCGCGCTGGGCCTGGGCCTGCTCGACCATGCGGATGATCCGGCTGAGGGTGGTATCGCCAACCGGGTGGGTTACCTGGATGATCAGCGCACCGCTGCCGTTGACCGTCCCGGCATAGACCTCATCGCCCGGCGATTTTACCGCCGGCAGGCTCTCGCCGGTGATCGGCGCCTGGTTGACCTCGCTCTGACCTTCCAGCACCAGCCCGTCTATGGCGATCCGCTCGCCGGCCCGGGTCAGAATCCGGTCGCCGATGCGCAAATCCGCGACCGGAGTCGGCCGCTCGGCTTCCCCGTCCAGGCGGATGGCCTGGTCAGGGACCATCTCGGCCAATTCGCCCAGCGAGCGGCGAGCCCGGTCGGTCGTGTAGCCCTCCAGCGCCTCGGCGATTGTGAAGAGAAAAATCAACGACGCCGCTTCGGGGATCTCGCCAATTATCACCGCACCGACAGCGGCGGTAGTCATCAGAAAATTCATGCTGAAACTGCGGTTGATCAGCAGATTGCTGACCGCCGAGCGCGCCACCGGGTAACCCGCCAGAGCAAGCGCCAGGACCTGCAGGCCGTTTTGGACATTCTGCGGCAAGCCCAGCTGCCCAAGGAGAAAAGCGACGCCGATCAGCGCGCCGCCAGCGAGCGCCAGGCGCGTCTCCCGCCCCGCAAGCAGGTAACGCACCAGACCGGGCAGGAAGCGCTCGCGCAACTTCATCCGCTGGACGTCCTGCGCGTCGACCAGCTGATAGCCCAACCCGCTCACCCGCTGACGCAGCGCCTCGGGGGGCACATCTCCCTCCACGACCAACACGGTCGTGGCAAAATTCAGCTCGACCTTCTCCACGCCGGGCAGCTTGCGCACGCCTCGCTCGACAGTCAGTGCGCAATCGGCGCAGTCCATGCCCTCGACGATGAACTTCTGTTTTTTAACCATGGATGATCCTCTACTCCGGCGGCTGCTTGTGGGCAATATGCTCCAGCCCGCGTTGGAACAGATCGCGAATATGCTCGTCGTCCAGTGTATAAAAAACCATCCGACCGGCTTTGCGGTTGCGGACAAGCCCAAGCGCGCGGAGCAGGCGTAACTGATGCGAAACCGCGCTCTGCGACATGCCAAGCACCGCTGACAGATCGTACACGCACAACTCGCACTGATTGAGGGCCGAGATTAGCCGCAGCCGGGTCGGGTCTGAGAGGGCGTCGAAGATTTGGGCCAGGCGGCTGGCCTGCGGGGCGTCGATCAACCCGCTGAG
This sequence comes from uncultured Anaerolinea sp., assembly GCA_964564935.1. Lineage (GTDB taxonomy): Bacteria > Chloroflexota > Anaerolineae > Anaerolineales > Anaerolineaceae > Bellilinea. The sequence continues at coordinate 83,776 of CAZMCF010000006.1, forward strand.
AGCCTGGCGCACGGCTTCGGCGTGAATGTGGTTATCTTCAAAGGTCAGATGAGCTGTCTGGATCATAATTTATGAATATATGAGCAGTTATTCATATATTATATGCATTTTTTGATTTCTGTCAACCTGCCAAATCGTCTCCCACCGGCAGGACGACCTCGACCAGCGTCCCCGCTCCTGGCGCAGTCTCGATTCGCAGCTGGGCGCCGATCAAATTTGCCCGTTCGTACAGTCAACGTCGGCGCGCCTCCAGGTTTAACCGGCACCTCGCCGCAGATGCCAGGTCGCAGCAGCCCCTGCGGGTCAGCTTTAGCGATCCCTTCCTCAAATACAGCCCGGCTTTGACACAAATCCGCTATCCAAGGAGCTTTAGTTTCGATCGCCGCCACCTTTTCCCCCTGGATTCCCTGCTGCCCGCACAATGTTTGAGAGTCACAACTCATTCTATAAAAAAGCCCGCCTGGATTCCCATTCAGGCGGGCTTGAGCAAAAAGGAGTGGTTCTCTAGGGGGATTCAAGCCTTCGGCTGGCCCTTCTTGAAGATGATCAGCAGTCCGACCAGGATCAAGACGGCCGGGACAAGGTAGTTGAACCAGGTCAAGGCTTCCAGGCCCTTACCCCCGGCGGCGATCGCCCCGCCGATGAAAGCCATCACGCCACCGGGGATCAGCGCCCACAGATGCCGCTCGCGGGTGAAGAGCATCGAGAAGACCGGGATCGAGAACCAGCCCAAGGCAAAGCTCAGCATGAAAACCATGCCCTCGTCCAGCCGGGAGCCCAGACCGAACTGCTCGATCGCCAGAATTCCCAGGCTGATGCCGTTGAGAATGCCAGCCGGGATCATCCAGCCTGAGTCGCGGGTGGCGATGCCGATCGCCAGCATGGCCAGACCGGGGAAGGCCACCAGCAGCAGTCCCAGGTCAAACGCTTTGGCCGCCAGGATGAGAATGCCGAAGAGGATCAGCATGGCGCCGCCGACCATCCGGCCGGTGCGCGGGGAAATCGAATTACTTTCAGGGGTTGAATTGGTTTGGGTAGTCATTTCATTTTCTCCTTTGGTTGGCGCTCCAGGGCGCCGAATGGTTGTCGTTCACAGTCCCCATGATACGCCCCGCCTCCTCGCGGCGACAGTGCCCGTCGATAGAAATTCTCCCGCCCAGGATAGAGATTCAAGCATGACTTTAGGGATATGTAACCCGAGCCGATCAGCGATTTGCGCCGCCGGATTCATTGCAGCGCCTGTATAATCAAATTGAACCCTATTAATCTTCGGCAGCGGCTGCAGCAAGGAGGAAACCATGAAGCGCCTGGCGGTCATCCTTTCCCGGGCGGCGGTCTGGATCGGTCTTCTCGCGCTCTGCCCGGGCTGTGCGCCCAGGCTGCCCGAGCTCATCCACCACGATCCGCCAGATTTACCCGCGATCGACCTCAGCCCCTTCCTCGCAGACGGCTGCCAGATCGGCTCGGCGGGATACCTGACCTGCCCGGAGGGGAGTCCTCCGGCCGAACTGGAATGCACCTATCTCCGCGCGCCGGATGCCCTTCTTGGAGGTCTCGAACCCGTCTACCCGCTGGTTAAATGCCAGCTAGGCTATGACCGCTACGACCCCGGTTCTACCCAATTCATTTACGATGAGGGCTGCCTGGACCACCGCTGGGTGCAGTACGCCGTCTACCGCGGCGGGCAGTATCACACTCTGCAGACCTTCGCTGATTTTCAGGCCGCCTTCGCGCCGGTCGAAACCCCCTCGGAGGCGCTCAGCTATGCCCTGGCGGTCACCGGGCTGCAGGCGCGCTTCAACCTCGAAACGCCGCCGGATTACAAGTACGAGGTCGAGCAGATCGAGGAGACCCGAGTGGAGGAAACGGAGCAGGGATACCGGGTCTTCTTGTTTTCATACAGCACCTGCGGCTGCGGGCCGCACTTCTTCCGCCAGGTGGTCGTGAAGGTGACCAGCGGCGGGCAGATCGAGCAATCAGAGCCGCTGAATCTCTTCCGCGACCCGGGATTGGATGAAGTCTGCGGCGATTAAAATGCTATAATTTTATAGTATCCAACGATCCAATTCCCCCAAGGACCCTATCCATGCGGCGTGAAGTGCTGACCTGGAACGATGTCGATAAACTGATCGATCATTTGATCCCCCAATTCGAGGTCGAGTTCGACGCCATGGTCATGATCACCCACGGGGGAATCATCCCGGGCGGGATGCTGGCGGAAGCTCTGAAGATCAACAACATCTTGACCGCCTCAGTTGACTTCCCGGCTGAATTGGAGAGCGAGCGCGAAAAGGGGAAAACCCGCTGGCTTTCCTGGCCGAAATTCATCCAGTTCCCGGATAACGAACTGCTCCGCGGTCAAAAGGTGCTGATCGTGGACGACGTGTGGGGTTCCGGGCGGACGATCACGGCGGTCAAAAACCGCATCAGCGGGGCAGGCGGGATTCCCTTTACCTGCGTGCTGCACTTCAACCCCTACCGCAACCTGTTCGGCACCGCCCGCCCGGATTATTACGCCGCCATCACCGACGCCTATATTGTCTATCCCTGGGAAATCGCCCGCGGTCCGCACACCATCCTGCTGCGGGATTTGTAGATCCGAGTGGTTCGGCAGTACGGATACCCTGAACCGCATAGAGGAAAAGATAGGGGCGGGTCTGGAACCCGCCCCAACATCTTTCTCGGTTTTTGACCGTCCAGAAGGATCGACCATCCTCAAAACTCAAAACGATCTTACTTGAACAGGCTCGGCAGCCAGAGGAATTTATTCAGCTGTACGAATTGCAGCCTACCCTCGATCTGTGGATTGATCGGCTCGCCGGTCGTATCGACCAGATACTTGATGTAATCGATGACCGAGTCGCGCACGTAGAACTGCGTATCCGCCACGATCTGGTCCAGCGGCCAGAGCGTCACACCGCCGTTGTTGAAGTTGCACGAGCCGGCTGCCAGGTAGTTCACCGTCGAAACGTTGTAGTAGGTGCTGGCATCGGTAAAGTCCACCTTTTTACCATCAAACTCCAGTGAAACGACGTTGTTACCATTGGGCATGGCCGGATACGTATCCGCGTAGGTGATCTTACCGCCCGCGTTGATATCGAGCATGCAGGTGGTGTAGTACGAGTAGCCGCCGTACCCCGGTACATACTTGTAGTAGTAGTAGTTACGGTAAGCCCGTTCCAACACCGCCTTGATCTGCGGACCGTTCATCGCCATGACCACCAGCGAGTTCTCGTACGGCATCAACGTATACATATCCGCGATCTTCAGCATGACCGGATTCCCGGGTGCAGCCGCGTCCGCCACCTTCCGGTTGCTCATCGCGCCGGAGAGATGGAAGTCAACATCCACACCGGTCAGTTCGTTTTCGAGTTTCCAGACCGCGGCATCCGCCTGCAGGTTGGCCCCATTGGTTTCCTGGGTGTAAGCCTGGAGGGCATCGATCGGGGTGATCGTCTCGCCCAGCTCCGTAGCCTGGTATGCAGCCAGCAGGTCAGCGTACGGCTGGATGATCGCTTTGACAGCGGGATCCTCCGGCGTGTCCATGGTCACCGTTTCGTAGCGGCCCGCTCGGGAAACCACCTTGTACGATGCCCCCTCCAAATCAGAGGGCAGCATGCCAACCACAACGGTGCCGAGGGTGTTGTTGTAGCGGTAGGCCTGGGTCACGAGAACCGGATCGCCATCCGGAGCGCCAATGATCGTCGGCAGATACTTGTAGTCTCCAAAACCGGTTGCAGGGTTGGTGTGGCTGTGACCGCCGATGATGACGTCGATGCCATCCACCATCGCAGCCAGGTTGGTGTCAACGTTTTCGTCAACCTCAACGCTCTTCGGATCCTCGGTGAAGCCAATGTGGGTCAGAGCGATGAGAAGGTCGCTGTTCGCATCCAGGACCGGCGCCCATTCTGCGGCAGTTTCGATCGGATTGGGGAAGATCAAACCGGGGATGTTCGAGGGCAGCTCATAGTTGACCACGCGATGGTTGCCAATGCCGAGGATATCGACCTTGATCGCCTCCGGCCCAACGACCAGATGCTCATACGGCTTAACCGGCACCAGATCGATCCCGTATTCGCCTGTATCCTCAATATTGGCTTGCAGCATGGGGAAGTTGGCGTCCCTCAACGTCGAGACGAAGACATCCTTGCCAAAGTTGTATTCGTGATTGCCCAGTGTCATCGCATCGTAGCCGACGTAGTTGAAGGCTTTGATCAGCGGGTTGACCTGTAATGCCGGGGGCAGCGCGGCGCCATCCACTGAATAGCCCATGGCAGCGGTCATGAAGAACTTCATCATCGCGTCGCCCTGGATGTTATCGCCGGCGGTGAGCAGCAGAGTCCGCTGTGGATTATGGGCGCGGGCCTGGTTGATCAACGTCACCAATTGCGGATAGGCCACATACGGTCCTTTGACCAGGTTGCCGTGCGAGTCATTGTGGTGCAGGATGGTGATCGGCACGACTTCCGTCGGCGCGCCTGTGAATGTGTCGGTGCCGTTGCGGGTGACTCGCCCGTCCAGTAAGCCGTCGCGGTTCGGGCCTTTGTAGGCAGTTTCAGGCGTGCCGTGATGGGTTGAGACCCACTCGATGACCGTGTCGAGCATATCGGGCATATAGAGCAACGGCTTGAAATACTTGAAAGGAGTGAAACCGTCCTGTCCGGCAGGCGCCAGGAAGTTGTTGGTAGCAACGCTGTAGACCCTGTCGGGGTCGATCGGCTCCCACTCGTCAGTATCCTTATTGTAAACTTCGATGTCATACGCGCCCCAGGCCCACGGCTGCGGTCCTGGTAAAGCGTCTGAATAGCGGTAGAACTTGTGGCGGATGCCGGCGACCGCCAGCGCTCCCTTGAACAGGGTGGCGCTCTGGTTGAGCAGCTCGATGATCTGCGCGCCGGTCATTTCGCCGATGACGGTCTGATTGCCGAAGGGCAGCACCTGGAACAGCATGCCGTAGGTCAGCTGCAACGGATCGTGAGTCCACACCCCTTCTTTCTGGCAGTCCGCGGCGGTTGAGGTCCAGATATAAGTTCCAGGATTTGCCGGATCCTCTTTGTCGCACCAGTCGATGCGGATGCCGCCCGGGTTGTTGAAGAACATGTCGATGTCGTTGGCCGGATCGGCGTCGCTGTTGAGCTGGTTGTAGAGCGAATCCTGGATGAAATCATTCATCATGCTGTCGCCGTTGTAATCGCGGAGCAGATCGACCTGGGCATAACCGACCGGCTGATTGATCAATTCCTGATACTCAGGGTCTGAAGTATACTCATCGATCAGGTCAACGATCGGCTGGTACTGCGGGTCTGTTGTTGCAACGACGATCTTCGTCCAGTTGACCGTTACGGCCTTTGTGACGGTGTCGTAGGTGAAATCTGCCCGGCCGACCTGCCGCCCGGCATAGTAAGCCTGGACGACCGTGGTAGCCCCGTAGACATACGGCGCAGAGATATTGGTGTGGCTGTGCCCGCCGATGATCAGGCTGACCGGTTTGCCGCCGTCGTTCAATTTCTTGGCCAGGGTCTGATCGCCGTAGACCGGGAAGCCGTAGCCGTAGCCGCCGTCAGTCCAGCCGTTGTGGCTGACTACCACCAGCACGTCCGCGCCATCGGCGATCATCTGGTCATAATAGTGAACGATGGACTCGTATGGATCCTTGAAGCACAGGCCTGCGGTGGCTTCGGCGATGGTGATATAGGGTGTTTCCACCGAACCGACTCCGATCACGCCTACCTGCACGTCATCCGGCGCCGTGCCGATGGTGAAGATTTCATACGGCTCGATGGTGTAGGTATCGGTTCCGTTGCTCGCGGTCAGCACCGGGCGGTCCCATCCGGCGCACGAATCGCCCACTTTTTGGACAATGTTGGCAGCCACGATCGGGAAGGTCGCCTCCAGTGACCGATCAGCCAGCACGTCCTGGCCCCAGTCGAACTCATGGTTGCCGAAGACGGCCAAATCGTATCCGATCGTGCTGTAGTAATCGATGGTCGGGATGCCCTTGGTGATATTCGAGAGGAGCGTACCCTGCATCATATCGCCCGCGTCGAAGACCAGAACTTTATCCCCTCCGACCGCGGTCTCAACATCCACGATTTTTTGGGCTACCCGCGCCGCGCCCGGGTTGGATCCAGACGGTTCCAGGTTGCCGTGAAAGTCGTTGGTATGGAGAATGGTGAAATTGATGGTCGATTGGACTTCTTGGGATCTGACTCCCGCCGAAACAGACATCGGCAGCGCCAGGCTCAAAATGAGCACAAGGACAAACACTTTTGAAATCGTTCGTTTCATCGCCTTCCCTCTCTAAAGATTCGTTTTCAATGGGATTTAGCTGTTCAAGCTTGAGAAAATGATGATGCCCGGAAAATCACCTCCTCTCTTCTGCAAACAAAGCGTAATGACGCAATATCTGAAAACAGCATTCAGGCAGTTCACCAAACCACCCCGGCTGCCTGCTCGGGCGATGGATATCGTGTTTAGCTGTTATGAACCCTCGAAATCAATTGGAGCTGCAGGCTGTGAAATGATTCTGTCTTTTAATACTTCCTCCCGTTTCATCCAGCGAATAACCTCTGAAAGAAACCAGAAATCCGGTAAATCATCCAACGCCACGAATCATTATATATCAATAATAAATTTCAGTGAATTGAAAACCTTAACGAGTATTAACTGGTGGTTATTAAATTATAAAGAAAAACGCCCACCCAATAAAGTACTAAATGTAATCAGTTGGGTGAAACCCCAAAATCGGTTTCGCGTTTTGCGCCGACAGCCCTCACCCCGCCAGCGCGCGCAGATAGCGCTCAGTCATCACCCCCAGATCGAACGCCTGCTCGGCCCGTTCGCGCGCCGCGCGGCGGAATCTTTCCCCCCCGGCGGCGATCTCCGCCGCCGCCCGCGCCAGCGCTTGAAAATCCGGCCGCTCCAGCCGCCAGGGATCCCCCCCGTAAGGCGCCAGCCGGCCCGCATCCCCCTGGATCAGTTCGGTCAGCGAGCCGGTAGCAAAGCCTGCCGCCGGCAGCCCGCAGGCCAGCGCCTCGATGACCGAGTTCGGGCAGGGCGGGTTGATCTCGGCCGAATAGAGCAGGTGAGCCGAACGGTCCAGCTCGGGGATCTGAGCGCGAGGCACCACCCCCTGAAAAGTCAGCCACAGCGCGGGGTGCGCGCCGCGCGCCCGGGCCTGCACCGCTTCGGGTACGTCGCCGGCCACGCACAGCTCCACCGGCTTACCGAGCTCGCCCTGAAGCGCCTCGGCGAAAAAAGCCGCGAAATCCAGGGCCAGGTCGTGGCCGTCCTTTAGGTGCCCCTCGACCACCTGCACGCGGACGCGGTCTTCCGGGCGCTGGTGAGGACCGTCCGGCGTGTAGGCGCTCAAATCCACCCCGTTGAGGATGATCTCATCCGTCCGGCCGGTCTCCCCGTAGACCCGCAGCCACCAGCCCCGGGTGAACTCAGACTGGTAGATGACGTGGTCAGCAATAAAGCGGCGGATATAGGCCAGCAGCAGGTTGCCGTACTCCGAACGGAGGTAATGGCGCATCCCGGTGCGCCGCCGACGGTGAATCCAGTTCATCCCGTCCAGGCGCTGGACGATGCGCACGCCGCGCCGTTTTGCCCGCCAGAGCTCGCCCAGCCGGCGCGTGCCGGCAATGACCAGCAGCGCCTGGACGCGCGGGTCGCGCGGATTGTGGTGCGCCTCCACACCGCGCTGAGTCAGGGCGGCCATAAACTTGTGCTGAAACGAGCTCGGCCCGCCCACCCCGCGCAGCTCGGGCAGCAGGCAGATGTTGCCCAATCCGGCGGCGTCCCCCTCAGCCATCCCGTCCCTGCGGCTCGCGGAAATCCTTCAGCGCGGTCACAATCCGCCCGGCGGCATGTCCATCGCCGAAGGGATTGGCCGCCTGCGCCATCGCCCGATAGGCAGTTTCATCCTCGAGCAGCCGCGCGGCTTCCGCCTGAATCACCGCCGCGTCGGTGCCGACCAGCTTGAGCACCCCCGCTTCCACCCCCTCGGGCCGCTCGGTCGTGCGGCGCAGCACCAGGGTGGGCACTCCCAGCCCGGTGGCCTCTTCCTGGATGCCGCCTGAATCGGTCAGCACCAGCCTGGCCCGCTTCATCAGGTGGAGCAGCGGCAGGTATTCCAGCGGAGGGATCAGGCTGATGTTCTCCACCCCGCCGAGCAGGCGTTTGACCGGCTCCTGCACGTTCGGGTTGAGGTGAACCGGGTAAATCAAATGGATGCGCTCTGCGTAGCGCTCGGCCAGCCCGCGCAGGGCTGAACAAATCTCCTCCAGCGGCCTGCCGAAGTTCTCGCGGCGGTGCGCGGTGACCAGGATCAGCTCGCGCCCGCCCGGGCGGATGCCGCACCGGTCGAGCAGGGCCTGCGCCTCGGCCGGAATGGGACGGCGGATGATCTCCTGCAGCGCGTCGATGACCGGATTGCCGGTGACCACAATCCGCCAGTCAGGCACGCCCTCCCTCAACAGGTTCTGGCGGCTGTGCTCAGTGGGGGCGAAATGCAGGTCGGCCACCACGCCGGCCACCCGCCGGTTGATCTCCTCCGGGAAGGGCTGCCAGCGGTCGCCGGTGCGCAGCCCGGCTTCGACGTGCCCGACGCGGATGCGGTTGTAATAACACAGGATGGCGGCTGCCATGACCGTGGTTGTGTCGCCCTGCACCAGCACCCAATCGGGGGCCAGCTCGCGCAGGACAGGATCCAGATTGGCGAAGATATCGGCGGTCAACCGGGCCAGGCTCTGGTTGGGGCGCATCAAATTCAAATCCAGGTCGGGGTGGATGCCGAACAATCCCAGCACCTGATCGAGCATCTCGCGGTGCTGGGCGGTCACAACCACCTTGGATTCGATCTCGGGATCGTTCGCCAGGGCCTTGACCACGGGGGCCATCTTGACCGCCTCGGGGCGCGTGCCGAAGATCGAAACGACCCGCAGTCTGGCGCTCATGCCCGCGACCCGTCCCCCAGTCGGCGCAGCCTGAAACCGGCGGCCTGCCACCTGTCCTGATCCCAGCCGTTGACCGTGTCCACCGCGATTCGCGCCGGGGTCAGCCTGGTCACCTCAAGCGGATCGAGCCCTTTCAATTCGGGGTGAGCCACCAGCAGCAGCAGCGCCTCGGCGCCGGCGACCGCCTCCGCCAGCGAACCGGCGGCGCGGATGCCCTCCAGGCGCGGGTCGAGCTTGTAGGGCTCGAAGGCGGTCACCTCCGCGCCGGCCTGCTGGAGCAGGCGAACCACCTCGATCGCCGGGCTCTCGCGCAGATCGTCAACCCCCGGCTTGTAGGAAAGCCCCAGGGCAGCGATGCGCCTGCCCCGCAGATCGCCCAGCGCGGCCCGGACCAGCTCGAGGACGAAGTGCGGCTGACCGTCGTTAACCTGGCGCGCCGCCAGGATCACCCGGGTCAGGTCCGGCGCGGCCTCGACCAGGAACCAGGGATCGACGCTGATGCAGTGCCCGCCGACGCCCGGTCCCGGGCTGAGTATATGCACCCGCGGGTGGCGGTTGGCCAGGCTGATCGCCTCCCAGACATCCACGCCAAAGCGGTCGGCCAGGCGGGCGAACTCATTCGCCACGGCAATGTTGACATCCCGGTAGGTGTTTTCCATCAGCTTGACCATCTCGGCTGTAGTCGCGTCGGTGAGGATGATCTCGCCGCGGACGAAGATCGAGTACAGGTCGCGTCCGGCCTCGGCCGAGGCGGCGTCCACCCCGCCGATCACCCGCGCGTTTTCGATCAGCTCGCGCAGAATCTGCCCGGGCAGCACCCGCTCGGGCGAGTAGGCCAGGTGAAAATCCGCTCCCGCTTTCAGGCCGGATTTTTCGAGGATAGGAGCGACCACGTTGCAGGTGGTCAACGGCGGCGAGGTCGACTCGAGCACGACCAGGTTGCCCTTGCGCAGATGCGGCGCGACCGCCTCGGTCGCCGCGCGGACGTAGCTCAGGTCAGCCTGCTTTTGGCCGTAAAAGGGCGTCGGCACGGCGATGATGAATGCATCGGCCGGCTCCGGCTCCCCGCTGACGACCAGATTGCCGGAGTGCAGCGCTGCCTGGACAAGCGTGCGCAGCCCGGGCTCGTAGAGGTGCAAATGGCCGTTTTGCAGCCCGTTGACGATGTCCCAGTTCACATCCACGCCGACGACTTTAACCCCGTGGGTGGCGAAGGTGCTGGCCGTCGGCAGGCCGATGTAGCCCAGACCGAGAACACAGATTTTTTTGAATTCCATGCTTTTCCCTGTTGGAGAGATTGTGTAACCAAGCGCGGTTATTATCCCACAAGCCGTTTGGATTGCAAAGGCCGCCTCAGGCGTTATAATCATACCGATGGCCGTCCCCGAACCCCCAGCCGAACAACCTGTGTCCGCATCCCGCCAGATCGCCCGCGCCGCCGGCACGGTCATGATCGCCTTCATCATCACCCAGCTGCTCGGGCTGGCGCGCGGCATGGTCAATTACCGGGTGTTCGGCGCTGGCGCTGAGATGGACTCGTTCAACGCGGCCAACCGGGTCACTGAGCTGCTCTTCAACCTGATGGCGGGCGGGGCGCTCGGCTCGGCTTTCATCCCCACCTTCACCGGCCTGCTCGCCCGCGAGAAGCGCCAGGCGGCCTGGAAGCTGGCCTCGGCGATCGCCAACCTGCTGCTGCTCTCCCTGACCGCGGTCAGCCTGCTGGCCGCGGTCTTCGCCCCGCAGATCGTGCGGGACGTGCTCTTCGTCCTGGCTCCAGGCGAAGCGCCCGGGCAGGAAGAATTGACTATTTTCCTGCTGCGGATCATGCTGCCGAGCGTGGTGATTTTCGGCCTCAGCGGGCTGGTGATGGGCATCCTCAACTCCCATCAAAAATTCTGGCTGCCGGCAATTGCCCCAGGCATGTATTCGCTCGGCCAGATTCTGGGCGTGCTGCTCCTCCCCGCAAGCCTGGGTATCACCCGCCTGGCGCTGGGCGTGCTGGCCGGTTCGCTGCTTCACCTGCTGATCCAGCTGCCGCAACTGCTGCGCCTGAACGGGCGCTACTCGGTCCTGCTCGGCCTGCGCATGGCCGAAGTGCGCGAGGTGCTGGCCCTGATGGGGCCGCGCATCCTCGGCGTGGCGGTGGTGCAGATCAATTTCATCGTCAATACGATCATCGGTCTGAGCCTGGCGGAAGGCAGCGTCGCCACCCTCAGCCTGGCCTTCACCTGGATGCTGATGCCGCAGATCGCCATCGCCCAGTCGATCGCCATCGCGGCCATGCCGACCTTCTCGGCTCAGTCGGCGCTGGGCAGGCTGGATGAGATGCGCCGCTCGCTGGCCTCCAGCCTGCGCGGAGTGCTGCTGCTGGCGGTCCCGGCCAGCGTCGGCCTGATCCTGCTGCGCCAGCCGCTGATCCGGCTTTTATACGAAGGCGGCGAGTTCACCACCCGCTCGACCGAGATGGTTGCCTGGGCGCTGCTCTGGTACGTCGCCGGGCTGGTTTTCCACTCGCTGCTGGAGGTAATCGTGCGCGCCTTCTACGCCCTTCACGATACCCGCACGCCGGTCAGCATGACCGTTTTGAATATGGGACTGAACATCGCCTTCAGCCTGACCTTCCCGGGCTGGTTTTCCCGCCTGGGCTGGATGCCGCACGGCGGCCTGGCCCTGGCCAATTCGCTCGCCACCGCGCTGGAGTGCGCCGCGCTGATCTTCCTCCTGCGCCGGCGGCTGGGCGCGCTGGAAGGCGGGCGCCTGTGGGCCGCCGCCGGGCAGGCGCTGCTCGCGGCCGGCGTAATGGGCGCGCTCCTTTGGGCTGGCCTCTCCCTCGCCGCCGGCTGGCCGGACTGGGCGCTGATCGCCTCCGGGGTCGTTCTTGGCGGGCTGATTTACGCGATCAGCCTGTTCATCCTGCGCGTGCCGGAGATCTTCCTGGCGCGCGACTTCGCCCGCAGGAAAATCCGCGCCGCCTTCCAGCCGAGAGTGTGACCAATGTTAGCCCGACCCGCCGTGCCCGACGATGCGCCCTGCGCGGCCGAGCTGATCGCCGCGACGATCGATGAGATGCCCGGCGGCGAGTTCTACATCGCCCACCTCGCCACTGATGCAAAATTCCGCCGCCAGGGAGTGGCGAAGTTCCTGCTGGAGACCGCCGAACGGCTGGCTCGCGCGGCAGGACAGGACAAACTGTCCCTGATCGTCGAGCCGGAAAACGATCCTGCGGTCAGCCTGTACCTCGCCAATGGGTTCGCGATTGCCGGGCGCATCCAGACCCCCATGGCTGGCTTGCCGCCTGCACTCCGGATGTCATTGCCGCATGATTAAGCGATTGATCTAAATACCCAAGAAGGAGATGGTTATGTCAGAATCGATCGGCCGTAAGTTTTGGGAACTGACCAAGTCGCCGCACCTGCCCGAGTCTCCTCAACGGCTCGGCCTGCCGCAGCCGCCGCTGCAGCTGCCGTATGATCCCGCCACGACGCTGATCCGCTTGCCGGCTCCCCAAGATTTACCCAGGCCGCCAGCCGACCTCTGGCAGGTGATGGAGCGCCGGGCCACCCTACGGCGCTACTCGCCGGAAGCGCTCAGCCTGGAAGAGCTCGCCCTGCTGCTGTGGGTCACCCAGGGCGTCAAGGAAGTCACTTCGCGGCCGAGCACCCTGCGGATTGTGCCCTCGGGTGGAGCACGCCATGCTTTTGAAACCTTCCTGCTGGTCAACCGGGTCGGGGGGCTCACGCCGGCGGTCTACCGCTACCTGGCCCTGGAGCACGCCTTGATCGTCCATGACAGCGCCCCCGATCTCAACCAGCGCCTGACCGCCGCCTGCAAGAATCAGCAGCACGTTGCAGACAGCGCGGTAACCTTCTTCTGGGCGGCCGTCGCCGAGCGGATGACCTGGCGTTACCCGGAGCGCGGGTACCGGTATATGCTCCTGGACGCCGGCCACGTCTGCCAGAATCTCTACCTGGCTGCCGAGGGGCTCGGCTGCGGCGTGTGCGGGTTGGCCGCCTTCGAGGACGACCTGCTCAACCAGGCTCTCAACCTGGACGGAGAGCGTTGTTTTGTCATGTACGCCGCCACCCTGGGCAGGCAGCCCGCCGGGGAAAATTAATCCAGCAACCTGCCTGCCTGAGGCCGGCCGCTTTCTACATCAGGCTGCGCAGGCGCAGCAGGGCGGTTTCGTATTCCTCCCGATTGAGCGGCTCGAGCTCGAGGATTTGTTCGACGGTCCGCACGGCATTGGGGATGTCGCCGTTGTCCTCGTAGTAAATCGCCAGCTGATCCAGCTCGCTGATCGCCATGCCGACCTTGCCTTCGCGCAGGTGGAATTCCGCCAGCCGCCCGCGCAGCTCGGGTTTTTCCGGCTGGTCGGCGATCAATGCGTAAATGAAGGATACTGCGTCCGGTCCCCGGTTTTTCTTCTCGAGGAGCTTGAGGTAATTGTCCAGCTCGGCGTAGGCGGCCTGATCGTTTCCCAGGCGGAAGTGGATATCGACAATCCGCTGACGCACCGAGCGGTCATCCGGCTTGAGGAGGCGCATTTGCTCGTAGGTGCGCAGCGCCTGGCGCCACTCCAACCGCTGCATATCGATGTCGGCCAGATGGCTGAGAATTTCGTAAATCATCTGGCGGTTGCGCTGGGTTTGCTGGAGAAGCCGCAGCGCGGTGAGATAACCCTGGCGGGCATTGTTCAGCTCGCCAAGGTGGTAGTAAATCTCAGCCAGTTCCAGGTGCTGCTGCATGACCTCTTCCATCTTCCCCTGGGCGGTGAGCAGCTCGATCAACTGATTGCGCGCCTGAAGGTCCATCGGCGCGTTCTGGACCAGACGCTTCAACAGTTTGACCGCCGGAATTAACTGCCCGCGCATGCGGTAAAGTTGCGCCACGAGCATGAATTTCTGGGTCGCCTCAGCCGCCAGGCCTTCCTGCATCAGCAGCTCGCCGATTTGAACGTGCAGGGGCAGGTAAGTCGGAGAATGATCCAGCGCGCGGAAGGCTTCCTCCAGCGCCGAGCGCACCTTTCCGCGCCTGGCCAGGTCTTTGATCATTGCCATTGCCTCGATCGCCTGCCCGCCGTGGGATTCGATCATCATTTCCGCAACCGGCATGAGCGACGCGCCTTCTTCCTGGATAGGAAGCTGCTGGCGTGCTTTGATCAGCATGTCGCGCCAATCCTCGCGAACCAGTTGGGACAGAATTGTTTCGCAAAAGCCCTTGAGGATCTTCTCGTCGGACTGTTTCCCCAGAGATTCGATCACCGGGCCGTACGACTGCAGGATTTCCTCTGCCTGGTATTCCGGTACGACGGCCGCGTCGGCCAGGCGCAGCGCCTTCATGAAATAGACGCCGGCCTGGGTGAAGTTCCGCTGCTCGTAGAACAGCCTGCCGAGCAGCAGATATGCCGCCATGGCGTAATCGGGGTGGCGGGCGGCTTTTTCCAGGACCGCGGCTGCCTTTTCTGGATCCTTACCCGCCAGCAGCCAGCCCAGGTCGTAATGCAGGGCAGGGTGGCTGATGCCGATTTCCATCGCCTTGTCCAATTCTGAGGCGGCCAGGCCTTCCTCTCCCTGTGTCTGCCATTCGATCGCCTGCCCGATGAGCACTTTGATCCGCTGCTGGTCTTCATCGCTGATCGGCAGTCCGCCGGTGCCGCGGATGACCGAATCAATCCCTTTTCGCCCGACAGTATCCTCTCCCTCGCCTTCCGGCTCCTCGAAGAGGATTTCGGCGAGCTGGACCAGCGCGCGCTGGGCAGTCTCGGTGATCGGATCCAGGCTGGGGATCAGCCTTTCATCCGCAGGCGGTTCGATTGGACGAACGTCTTCCTTGCGGGGGGCTGGCAGCTTCTGGTCCGCCAGGTCTGGCAGGGCCAGCGGCTGGTTGGATTTCAGGTCTTGGAGCGCCTGGGTCGCCTCGGCGCTGCCAGGCATGATCTTCAAGGCGTACATGACCGATTGGGTGGCTTTATTGACGTCGCCCGCTTTCTGCAGTAATGCGGCGATGGTCAGATAATAGTTCACTGCCTCAGCCTTGTGCCCCATCCGCTCGTAGATCAGAGCCAGACGGGCGTGGGCGGTCAGGTTTTCGGGCTGCAATTGAATGACCCGCATCCAGTTCTCGAGCGACTTTTCAGGATCGCGGGCTTTCAGGTACATCTCAGCCGCCTGAGCGCTGGCCCGGGCTGCTTCGTTCGGCCGCTTGAGCTTTTCGAGCAGGTGGGCAATCTTTTCTACCGGCACCGGATCGCCTGGATCGGTGAGCGCCGCGCGCTGATAGACCTTCAGAGCGCCGGTATAATCCCGCAATTCGAATAACGCCAGCCCCAGGTTGGTCAGAGCCGTGTGATTTTCAGGAAACTGTTCTAAAGCCAGGCGGTAATAGTTGGCTGCCCGCTGCCAGTCCTGGTCCCAGGCCGCGTTATGGCCGTCATTCATTGCCTGCTCAAATAACTGCTGATTACCCGCCATACACCCACTCCGCCTTCCGGATAGATACTGACGTCAGATTAACTTTACTCGATTCGGCCATAAATGGCTAAATCGGGTGGATAACAGATTCGTAAAGTGGGATGCAAGGCTCGCGCCAGGTGCCCGTTTACGGCGACACGACCTCCAAATTGCCCCAGTTTTTACCCCAGCGGGCCTCGGTGAGCAGCGGGATGGACATGGTATAGGCGTTTTCCATGACCTGCTTGACGGTGCGGATGGTCTCATCGCGCTCTTTTTTGGGCACTTCCAGCACCAGCTCGTCGTGAACCTGGAGCAGCAGCCGCGCGCCCAGCCCGGCTTTGCCCAGCGCCTCTGGCAGGCGCACCATGGCAATCTTCATGATGTCCGCCGCGCTGCCCTGGATCGGCGCGTTGATCGCCTCGCGCTCCTCGCGGGCGCGCATCCCCGGATTGGTCGGGTTTTTCAAGTTGGGAAAGTAGCGCCGCCGCCCCAGCAGCGTTTCGACGTACCCCTGACGCGCAGCCGTGCGGCGTACCCCATCCAGGTAGGCTTTGACCCCGGGGAACATCTGGAAGTAGGCCTTGACGAAATTCTCCGCCTCGGCCAGGGTCAGCCCGGTGCTGCGGCTGAGGCCGAACGCGCTCATCCCGTAGATCAACCCGAAGTTGATTGCCTTGGCGTGCCGGCGCTGTTCCTTGCTGACCTGATCGAGCGGCACCGAGTAGATCGCCGCGGCGGTGGCGGCGTGGATGTCCTGCCCGGCGCGGAAAGCGGCCAGCATAGACTCGTCCTGGGCCATGTGGGCAACGATGCGCAGCTCGATTTGCGAGTAATCCACCGAAAGCAGCTTCATCCCCGGCCCGGCGATGAAGGCGTTTCGCACCTGCCGGCCGGTGTCGGTTCGGGTTGGAATGTTCTGCAGATTGGGGTCCGAACTGGCCAACCGCCCGGTCACCGAACCGGTCTGGTTAAAGGAGGTGTGCACCCGTCCGGTCTGCGGGTTGACCTGCAGAGGAAGCGCGTCCAGGTACGTGGAGCGCAGCTTGGAAAGCTCGCGGTGCTCCAGAATCTGCTCGATCACAGGGTGCTGCGAGCGCAGATCCAGCAGCACCTCAGCCGAGGTCGAAAAATGCCCGCTGGCAGTCTTCCAGCGCCGATCCGGCGGCTCCAGCCTCAGCGATTCGAACAGCGCTTTTGAAAGCTGCTGGGTGGAATTGATGTTGAACGAATAACCGACCGTGTCCCAGATCGATTTTTCGATCTCCGCCAGGCGCTGTCCCAACTCGACCGAGAGTTTCCGCAGATAAGGCACGTCCAGCATGATCCCGTTACGCTCCATCTGCATCAAGACCGGCACGAGCGGCATCTCGATCTCGTTGAACAATTTGGCGGCGTTAGCCTCCTCCATCTTTGCTGCCAGAATCGGCATCAACCGCAGACAAACCTCGGCGTCCGCCGCAGCGTACGGGGCGGCCTTCGCCACCGGGACGTGCTCCATGCTGATCTGGTTCTTGCCCTTGCCGATCAGCTCTTCGATGTGGGTCATCGCCAACCCAAGCCGGCTGGCAGCCATATCTTTCAGGCCGAGGTTGTAGCTTTCCGGACTGATCAGCCATTCGGCGATCATCGTGTCAAAAGCCAGCGGGCGAACATCCAGGCCGTTGCGGGCCAGAACCAGCGCGTCATATTTCAGGTTGTGACCCACTTTGGGTATGCGCCGATTACTCAACACCGGGCGGAGAGCATCGATCACCTGCTCGAGCGGCAATTGCGCCTCGCCGGTGGCGTGCCCAACCGGAATATAGAAACCCTCTCCCGGTTTGACCGCCAGCGAGATACCCACCAATTCGGCCCGCATTGGGTCGGTCGAGGTCGTTTCGGTATCCAGGGAGACCGCCTCGGCAGATTCCAGCCTATGGACCAGCTCGCTCAGCTTCCCGGTCGTGTCGATGATCATCGCTTCGCTCGCCGGCGCAGGCGGCTCGCCGACCACCGTCACCGGAACCCCGAACAGCGAAAGCTGCTGTTCCTTTTCGGGAAAGATCACCCGGCCTTCTAATTTCTTCAGCCGCGGCAGCAGGGAGCGGAATTCCAATCGCTGGAAGATTTCCTCGACCGCCGCCAGGTTGATCGCACTGGTGCGGGCTTTATCGATGTCCAGCGCCACTTTAATGTCCGTGCGGATGGTCGCCAGGTCGCGGCTGAGGAAGGCGCTTTCCCTGCCTTTTTCTAACAGGGTCTTTACCCGCGCGGGCAGTTCGTCGAGGTGAGCGTAGATCTCCTCCAGATTGGCGTATTTTTCCAGCAGGCTGACCGCGGTCTTCTCGCCGATCCCTGGCACGCCGGGGATGTTGTCGGACTTGTCGCCAACCAGCCCTTTGTAATCGACCACCTGATTCGGGCGGACGCCCAGAGCAGCCACCACATCCTGCGGACCGTAGTCTTTGGCCTCCGAGAGCTTGCTGCCCGCCAGGTTGACCAGCACCCGCTCGTCGACCAGTTGGAGCAAATCCCGGTCGCCGGTGATGATCTTGACCCCAAAGCCCTTGTCCACCGCCTGACGGGCGATGCTGCCGAGGACGTCGTCTGCCTCGAAGCCTTCCTGCTCCAGGCGGGGGATGCCGAAGACGTCGACCATCTCGCGGATGCGTTCGATCTGCGGGCGCAGATCGTCCGGCATCTTGGCCCGGGTGGCTTTGTAATCCGGGAAGAGATCGTTGCGGAACGTTTTTCCAGTATCGAAGGCGACCGCCAGGAACTCCGGGCGGTCCTGCTCCAGCAGGCGCAGCAGGACGCTGGCAAAGCCGAACGTCCCGGCGGTTGGCTCGCCGTCGCTGGTGGTAAAGCGCTGGCCGGTCAGGGTGAGAGCAAAATAAGTCCGGTAGGCCAGGGCGTGTCCGTCGATTAAATACAGGGTTGGCGGCATAATGATCCCTCTTCTAGAATTACCCCGGCAGCAGACCCTGCCTGAGGCGCGTCTGCCGGATGAATTCTTTAATCTGATCCAGCGTGGGCGGCGTCGAACCGCGCACGATCAAAAATCCAGGCGCCCAGAAATCGCTCTCCCCGCCGGGAAGGCTGAACTCCGGAAGGCGAGTCAATATTTCCTGCGAAGATTGCTGGCGGATGATCCGCACCAGCGCTCCGGGCGAATCAGCCGCCGGCGCATCCAGCGTCCACTGCAGCGCCGCGTTGGTGATCTTGAGATCAACTGTCTTCCAGCCATTATCCGCGCACATTACGGCAGCCCATCCACGCAGCAGATCCTCGAGATCGCCGACCAGACTGTATTCAGGCAGACGCGGGATCAATACGCAGGTGAAGACCTGACGCTTTTCACTCAAATCGATCTCCTCAGCGGAGGGGAGCGGCGGTTTTCCGGCTGGCACAGCCGGAGCATGTGCAGGAGCAGCGTCAGCAGGCCCAACCGCCGGCTGGGCGCGCTCGGGACGCTGAGGCCTTTCAGCGGCTGGTTGAGGTTTACCCCACGAAGGCCCCAAATCTTCCAGCTCAGCCATATCGATCTCCGCATCGACCGGCCAGCCGCCGCTGCGGACGTTGATCCGGAACGGATCCGGCGACGGGGCGCTCTGCAGCAGCTCGTACAGCCTGGCATCCAACCCTTCGATTTCTTCCGGCGGAGGGACGGGAGCATCCGCCTCGGAAGCCTCAGGAGCCGGTTCTTCCACCAGACCGGTCCGGCGGGCTGCTTCCTGGCGGCCCAGGCGCAGGTTCTCCTTGAGCTGAGCAGCCAGTGAGCGGGCGCGGGCTGCGGAGGTGTCGGCAGGCAGGATCAGCGCAGCCAATAGCGGTTTTTCCGGACGGGTCACGTAGAGCAGCGCCTGCGCGCCAGACGAGCCGCGGCGGATGGCGCGGGCCAGTTCGCGCCCTTTCCCCTCGCGCCAGAGGCGGTTGACCATTGCGGCGATCTCCTCGGCGGCTGCGGCAGGAAGCCCTTCCGTCCGGGCGGCTACCACCCCGCCGGGGGTGATGAACACGGCAGCCAGGCACTCTGCTCTCAACAGAGCCGCCAGGCTGCTCGCGCGGCTCAACTCTTCTCTCAGCCAGGCCCATTCCGGCGGTCCGGCAATTCCATCTTCGGGCGTCCACATCCGCCCGGCAAGGACGGCTTCGGCAGCGGCCAGAAGGTCGGGCAGGTAAAAAGGTTTCTTCAGCCAGGCCTGGAAGGCCAAACCCTGCAGCATGGGATGGTGCGGGTTATTTTCCGGCGGGAAGACAATTAAGGGCAGGTCGGGGAAGCGCCGGGTCAACCCGGCCAGGGCGTTCTTCGCGCTGGCGTCCTTCTCTTCAGCATCGATCACCACCAGGTCGTATACGTTCTTCCCGAGCTCATAGCGAGCATACTCACAGGAGGCCACCAGGCGCACGCTGTATCCCCCGCGTTCCTCCAGACTGAGGCGCAGCAGCTCCCTAAAGGGCGGATGCACGCTTGCAACCAGGACCTTTTTTTGCACTCTAAGAGTTTATCACGGCGTTCGAGGGGAGGCAAGCAGCCGGTGACAACATGGGACGCCGATTCCCCGGCGGCGATTCTGGTTTGCGCATTTTGCCCTGAAACGATATACTGAATTTACACGCCAAAGGAGGTGTATGTTTCCCTTAAAAGACACCATCCGTTCGCGCTCATTCCCCCTTGTCACCTGGCTGATCATCATCGCCAATATTTTGGTGTTTTTCTTCGAGCTGAGCCTGTCACAGCAAAGCCTTTTCCGGCTGATCAGCATCTTCGGCCTGACAGCCAGCCGGTTCGACCTGGCCAACCCGCTGACCTGGTTCCCCTTGATCAGCCACATGTTCCTCCACAGCGGCTGGTTCCACGTCCTCAGCAACCTGTGGACCCTGTTCATCTTCGGCGACAACGTCGAGGACCGGATGGGCTCCCTCCGCTTCCTCATATTCTATCTGATCGGCGGAGTGGGCGCCGGTTTACTGCAAATCATTCTTGGCGCATCCAATGTGCCGTCGATCGGCGCGAGCGGGGCAATCGCCGCCGTCCTCGGCGCCTACTTCCTGTTCTTCCCGCGCTCCAAAGTGATCACCTTTATCCCGGTGTTTTTCCTGCCCTGGTTCGTTGATATCCCGGCTCTTTTATATATCGGCTTCTGGTTCATCTCACAGCTCTTCTCAGGACTGCTCTCACATTCCGGCGCAGCCGGACAGGCCGGCATTGCCTGGTGGGCGCATGTCGGCGGGTTTTTGATAGGCCTGCTGCTGGCCATTCCTTTCACCGTGGGACGGCGCGCCCAGCGCTGGTACCGCGACGAATATTTTCCCTGGTAAGCGATTTATCCTTCGTGGATTGATTCGTGGGAGGCCAAATGGAATTCTTCAACTTGCTCTGGATCTTGCTGACGATCGCTTCACTCGTCCCGCTCATCCGCCAGAAAATGATCGAGGCGGCCCGCCTGCGCCTGATGCGGACTCTGGAAACCAGGCGCTCTTCGCGAGTGATCGCCCTGATCCACCGCCAGGAAAGCATGTCCTTCCTCGGTTTTCGGGTAGCCCGCTACATTGACATCCAGGATTCGGAGCAGGTCCTCCGGGCGATCAAGCTGACCGATCCGGACATGCCCATCGATCTGATCGTCCACACCCCCGGAGGACTGGTGTTGGCTGCCGAGCAGATCGCCAACGCGCTCGCCCGCCACAAGGGCAAGGTAACCGTCTTCGTCCCCCACTACGCCATGTCCGGCGGCACGCTGCTGGCCCTGGCTGCCGACGAAATCCTCATGGACGAGAACGCCGTTCTCGGCCCGGTCGACCCGCAGATCGGGCAGTATCCGGCGGCCTCTATCCTGAATGTGGTCGCCAGTAAGGATATCAACCGGATCGACGACGAGACCCTCATCCTGGCCGATATCGCCCGCAAGGCGGTCGATCAGGTCAAGGAAACCATCCGCCGGCTGGCCTGCTGCCATTACACCCAGGAGGAGGCCGAAAAACTGGCCGAGGAGCTTGCCTCCGGGCGCTGGACGCACGATTACCCGATCACCGTTGAAGAGGCCCGTTCGCTTGGCCTGAAGGTCTCGACCGAGATGCCCGAGGAAATCTATGATTTGATGAACCTGTTCCCCCAGGCGGAACAGCGCCGTCCGACGGTGGAATACGTGCCCCTGCCCTACTCGCGCCCCGGCGCGAAACCAGAGCGAAAAGCCAATCCCTGATCGGCCGGCTCCCTGAACCTTGATAAGTTGAAGGAGGGGTATACATGAGCGAAGATATCCAGACAAAGATTGACATCAACCAGGCCGGCGTAGAGCAGCTTGTAACCATACCGGGGATCAACCGGGTCCTGGCCGAACGGATCATCCAGGAGCGCCCGTTCGCCCGTCTGGAGGATTTGCGCCGGGTACGCGGGATCGGGAGTAAATCCTTGGAAAGCATGCGGCCATATCTGGTCCTGGCGGACTCCGCTGGGGAAATCCTCCAGACCGCAGCCTCCGGAGAATCCGAATTGCCTGTTGACGCCTCCGCGCCCGAAGCCAGCGCCGATCTCTCCCGTCAGCCTGCCGCTGATATGCCTGCCCGTGCAGAGCAGGTCACGCCGCCAGAAGCGGCTGCCGAACAACCGGCCCGGGCGGCTCCGGCTGCGCCGCCCCCAGCGGCGCCGATCTCCTCGCCAACCCCGGCCGGGGAGACCTACCTGCGCCGGGCCGACGCGCTCTGGTGGGGCGCCGGGCTGGGCGTGTTCACCCTTGTGCTTGCGATCCTTTTCTCCCTCGGCGTGCTGAATATCATCAACGACACCCTCAGCTATGCCCCGGCCAGCCAGGTGCGCGCCCTCGACGCCCGCGCCGCGCAGCTTTCCGATCAGATCGAGAACCTGAACGGCGATCTTACATCCCTGCGCGCCCGCCTGGACGCGATGGAAAGCCTGAGCGGGCGCGTGGCCGGTCTGGAAGAGGAAAGCCAGGCTCTGCGCGAGGAACTCGAGGCCGTCCAGGCCCAGACCAAGGAGCTGCAGAGCCGCAGCGAGGAGCTCTCCCGCCAGGTTGTAGAGCTGCAAAAGAGCAGCGCCGTATTCCAGAATTTCCTCGACGGGCTGCGCAGGCTGCTGCTCAGCGAAGGAACTCAATAGGAGGACCAATCCGTGAGCGAACAAAATCCCCTTCCGTCTGGTCAGCGCGCGCGGATTGCCCTGGCCACGATCCTGAAAGCGGTGGTCCGCATCCTGCTGGTTTGCCTGGCAGCGATCCTGCTCGGCGGGCTGATCTACCTGAGCTTCGTCGCCGTTTACCAGCAGGCCGTCCTGCCAGCCCGCGAGAATGCCAATCGAATCAGTCTGCTGGAGACCAGCCAGGCTCAGATCTGGCTCCAGCTCGATCAGCGTCTGGCGTCCTTCCAGCAGCGCATGACCTCGCTGGAGAACCAGCGTCAAATAACCAACGAGAGTATCGATGAGTTGATCGCCGACCAGGACCGGCTTCAGGCGGAGCTCGACAGGCAAACCGAAGAATTGACGCGCCTTGACGATCTGCAAACTGAACTGGAGAATGTCCGCGCCTCCGCAGATCGAGCCTGGGCCATGAGCATTCAAAATTATCAGCTAACCATTGGCAAAGACCAGATGATTGCATCCCTGGAGCGGCAGATCGTTGTATTGAAAGTCGCCGGACTGCTGAACCGCAGCCGGCTTTACATGGCGCAGAGCAATTTCGGCCTGGCGCGCAACCAGGTGGAGATGGCTCGCGAGCTGCTGACCGATCTGCAGGCCAGGGTGAGCGACCAACAAAAAAATATCCTCTCCGCCTGGATCGGACGGCTGGATTCGGCTCTCGCCTACCTGCCCGAAACACCGGTTCTTGCCGCTGACGAGCTGGAGATCGCCTGGAGCCTGATTCTACGCGGGCTGCCCGAACAGTTCCCCCCAACCCCGACGCCTTACATCCCCTCAGGCTCCGCAACGCCTGCAACTGTGCCCACCCACACCGGGACGCCGCTCCGTCCTTCCCTCTCCCCCACGCCCACGCCATTCAGCACGCCTTCGCCCCTGGTAAGCCCGACGCATTACGTGTCTCCCACCTGATGATTGAAAAAGAGGTTTTCATGGAAAAAGAACCAAACCATTCACCCGAAGAAGTCATCCAACCGGCCGAGCCAACCCCTGGCATGACAGCCGACGAGATCCAAAGCCAGTCAGCCGGACTCCCTGCTGAAGAGAAAATCGAGCCAAAGCCAAAATCCTGGCTGCAGAAAAGCTGGCCATGGCTGGCAGCCGTGCTTGCCTCTCTGCTGGTGGGGGCGGGGCTGGTGTTCTTCCTGCTCTATCTGCCGGTCGAGAGCGCCCTGCGGCAACATCAGACCGAGCTGATCAGCGTCAAGAGCGCGCTCGAACAGGCCGAAGCCAAAGCGGAAGGGCTGCAGAACGATCTGACCAGCGCAAACGGCCAGGTGGAAAGGTTGCAGGCCGAGCTGAAAACGATCAAGTTAAGCCTGGCGGTTTCCAAACTGCAGGCCAACATCAGCTACGCCCGACTGGCGCTGATCAACAAGGACGTTCTCACCGCCCGCCAGGAGTTGAGCAACGCGGATGCTAACCTGGCAGAGCTCAGTCTGCTGCTGGACGACCGCGATACCAGCAGCGCCCTGGCCGACCGGTTGAAAACGATCCGCGCCAACCTGACCAGCGACCCTGCCAGGGCTCTGGACGAAATGCGGATCCTGGGGGAGAACCTTGCGCGCCTGGAGAACAGGTAGAAAAAACGGGGTTGATTCACCTCCTGTGAATCAACCCCGCCCATTGTCCAAACCCATTAATACCGCAGGAACGCGCCCACCTGACCAACCTGTTCCAGTTCAGGGCTGTCGTGGATCACTTCCACGTCGCCGCCGCGGCGCATCGTGCGGCTGACAGCCACGTCGATCGCATCCGCAATTTGATAGAGCTCTCCTCCGCAGTTTGGGCAGGTGCGGTGCGGCTCGCTGGTCAGATAGCTGCATTCTTTGCAGCGGTAAGCCGGCTGTTGGAAACCTTGCATGACCACCAGCGTGTTGACCCGCTCGCGGTTGATCTCTTGTAAAGTCGGCTCGACCCCCACCACTGCCCCGCTCCCCTTGGCCGCCTGGGTTACCAGATCCTGAATTAACTGGGCGGTGCGTTTCTTTTCGACTTCCTTCCCGATTTGCATTGCTTTCGTCAAGACATCGGCATGGCCGGCAGTCATGTTCATCGGAAAGGTGCCGATGACCAGGCTTTGCCAGGACTTCGGCAGCAGGCTGCGGAACTGAGAGACATTGTCCTCCGTTCCGCCGATCAAAATCCGCCTGACGCGGTATTCATTGAAAAAGTTGACCGAAAAATCAACCGCATCCTTCATGTTGCGCTCGACCACCTCCTCCTGATGACGCGTCCGCCCGGCGATGCCTCCCATCCGCCCGGGGAATGTCGAAGCCCCGCCGTGTTTGGTCCGCTTGACCGCCTCGCCCATCATGCCCTCCTGCTCTTGCAGCTCGCCGAGGTGGAAGGAGAACGCCCGCGCGCCCTGTTTATCGATCAGGATCACCCCGTATCCGCCGTAGATGTCCAGCAGATCGGCCAGCACGCGCACGCTCGGCCGGTCGCTGACATGAACGAAGTCAGGCACCGGCAGCGCCAGCGGGTAGACCCGGAAGAAATTTTGCGGGGCGCACGAGAACAAGGCGACGCCGCGGCCGGTCCAATCGTATTCCCCCTGAAAATAGCGCTCGATGATATCGACATCCTGAGGCAGATTGACCCCCTTCAACAGATTGCGCAGGCGCAGCCGGTATGAATCTTTATTGCCTTCAGACGGGTCCGTGTTGAGATAGACGCTGAGGACGGGGTCGGGGGAAATGAAACGCAACAGTTCCCGGAGCTCACTTTCAGTCAACATGGCAACCTCCTAATTGTATTTTCGTTTTAACGGAGAACTTACTTCAGTTATGGGCGCTTACCCAGCGTCAGCTTCACCTCCTTCTCTATTCCATTGCGCAGGACGGTCAGAGTGATTTCATCGCCGGGGCTTTTAGTGTTGATCAGGTAGCTGAGCATCTCGCCAAAGCTGGTTACAGGCCGCCCGTCGATGGCGATGATCAAATCGCCCCCCTTCGTCAGCCCTGGGAAACTGGTCGGCTGGCTTCCGCCGCGCAGACCGGCCTGATCCGCTGGTCCGCCCGGAGTCACCGAGGTGATGTACGCGCCGGTCTGGCGGGGAAGCCCCAGCTCCTCGATCATCTCGAGAGTGAGGTCTTCGCGGCTGGTCACTCCGAGGTAAGGATAATCGTAGACGCCCTTCTCGATGAGCACCGGAACCACCCGGCGGACGATGTTGCCGGAAATCGCAAAGCCGATCCCGCTGTTGACCGGGTCGCCGGTCGGGGTAGCTCCGGTGGTGCGGATGGCTCGGTTGACCCCGATCACCTCGCCCTTCAGATTGATCAGCGGCCCGCCCGAGTTGCCAGGGTTGATTGCCGCGTCGGTCTGGATGATGTCGCCGGCGGTGAAGAACGAACCGGCTTCGGTCTGGCGGAGCGACTCGAGCGTCCGCCCTTTAGCCGAGACAATCCCGACCGTCATCGTCCCAGAAAGGCCGAAGGGATTGCCAATGGCGATCACCGTCTGCCCCACTTCGACGCTGTCCGAATCGCCCATCTTCAGCGGAAGGAGGACGTCAGCCGGCGCCGCGACCTTGATCACCGCAAGGTCAGAATCGAGGTCGGTGCCGATCACCTGGCCGCGGGCTTTATACCCGGAGGGAAAATCGACCTCCACCAGGTCTACCCCTTCGACAACATGGAAATTGGTCACGATGTGGCCTTCTTTGTCGAAGACAAAGCCAGAGCCGGCGCTGCCGCCTGCGTCGGTAGTTACCAGAATCGAGACCACGCCGGGCGAAACCCGTTTGTACAACTCGGTCAGCAGCGTATCCCGCTCGGTCAGGTCGATGGAGAGTGGAGGTAATTCAGGCAGGGGTGCAATCGAGCTGTCGGGGGTGGGAACCACGCTCAAATCTGGGGAGGCGACCGGCAGCGGGGTCGCAACGGCTTCCGTCGGTTGATTGAAATTCTCGACAATCTGCGGCAGGTCAAAGCTGACCCTGCAGCCCGCGAACAGGAACACGGTTACTACCGATAAAATGATCAGCTTCTTCTTATTCATCCTATCCATCCATTTTACAAGAAATGAAGAGACGCAGGCTGCAGCTATAATTTGCGCAACTGCTCGAACAGCTTTCTCTGCTGCTCGTTGAGCTGCCTGGGGATTGTGACCCGCGCGGTGACATACAGGTCGCCGCGGGTCTGCGGATTGCGCAGATTCGGCATTCCGCGCCCGCTCAAGCGAAATTTCTGTCCAGGCTGGGTGCCGGGAGGGATGGTCAGCATCACCTCGCCGCCCAGGGTTTTAACCCGTAACTGACCGCCGAGGACGGCAGTGTAAAGGTCAACATCGACCTCGGTGTACAGGTCGTCGCCCTTGCGCTCGAAGCGCGGGTCCGGCCGGACCTGCACGACCAGGTAAACGTCGCTCTTTTGTCCGTTCGCGGCGACCGGGCCCACTCCTCTCAGGCGGATCTTGGTGCCGGTTTGAGCGCCCGGCGGAATTTTTCCCTCCAGACGGCGGCTGTCGATTTGCAGTGTGCGGGTGGTGCCGTGATAGGCCTCCTCCAGGCTGATCTCAACCGGCTGCTGGTATGCGGTTGGCTGGCGAGTCCGGCCGGTTGCCTGGCGGATGGTTTCGGCGCCCATGTCGCCAAAGATTGCCCGGAAGAAATCGGAAAAGCCTCCCAGATCGCCGAAGAGATCGTCCGCATCCACCCGGACGGTGCGCCCGCCTGGAGCCTGGGAGAACCATTCTGCCCAGTTGAATCCACCCGGCGCGCCGCCAGCCTGCTGGTAACGGTAATAGGAATCGCCCAGCTGGTCATAACGCGCTCGCTTTTTCGGATCGCCGAGGACTTCGTAGGCTTCATTTATTTCTTTGAATTTATTTTCGGCTGTCTTGTCCCCCGGATTGCGATCCGGATGGTACTTCATGGCTAATTTTCGGAAAGCTCGCTTAATCTCCTCTTCCGATGCGTTTTTGCTTACGCCGAGGATCTGATAGTAATCCTTATATTCCATATATCTCATTGTATGCTGACGAACTCGCTTGAGTCAAGTGGGCGGGGATATCTATAACACATTTCTTATCGATCATTAATCTTCCGCAAATAAAACTGGCGAGGTCTTCATTCTGTCCTCCACGCACTTTTTACGAATATTTTTCCTTATCCGTGCTATCATATTTAACATGAGTCCAGAACAAGATCGTATCCTTGTCATCGAAACCGACCCGCAGGTCATCGACCTGCTCGTCCGCCAGACCCTGCAGGCTGCCGGATATCAGGTGTCGGTCATCAGCGACCCCACCCCCGCCATCGAGCAGGTGACCGAATTCGAGCCAGATTTGATCCTGGCCGGAGGGTCTCTGCCCGGCTTGAGCGGGAACGACCTGCTGGTCGCCCTCCGCGCCCAGGAGATCCTCACCCCGGTCATCTTCCTGGCCAGGAAGGGCATGGAAAACGAGATCATCCAGAGCATCCGCCTCGGCGCGGCGGATTATCTGTTGATGCCCGCCCGCGAAACGGAAATCCTTACCGTCGTCGAGCAGGCCGTGAAGAAAGTGCGCGAAGACCGCGAGCGTGAGCGGGCGTCCCGGCAGCTTCGCAGCGAAAACCAGGAGCTGCAAAGCCAGTTGGAAGAGGCGGCAAGACTGCTCGAGCTGGGGAAGGAACTGACCTCTGTCACCGACGCAACCCTCCTGCCCGGCAAGATCGTCGATCGTTTCTGCCAGATGTTCCAGGCGGATATCGGCTGGCTGCTGCTGAAAGAGGAAACCAGCAAAGCCTTCCTGCTGGCAGCCCAGCGAAACCTGCCGGCATCGATGCCCGTCCAGCTCAACCAACCCTGGGACGACGGGATCAGCCCGCTGGTGGCGGTCTCCGGCGAGCCGCTGGAAATCCACGGTGAGCGCTTCAAGCGCTATAAAGTCGCCAGCCTGGGCGAAGCTGCCCTGGTACTGCCGCTGAAGATCTCCGGTAAACCGTCCGGGCTTCTGGCGCTGGTCCGGGTCAAAGATCAGCCGTTCAACCCGGGCGAGCTCCGCCTGGCGCTCTCCGCTGCCGACTTCGCAGCGATCGCCCTGGCCAACGTCCGTCTGATCCGCTCGATCTCCGAGCGCAGCCGCCAGCAGGAGCAGATCACTGCAGCCGCGCTGACCAGCGAGCGGATCACCAACGAGCTGCTCCAAAGAACCCGGCGAGAGATGCAGGCGCTGCTAGAAGTTCAGGACGCGGCCTTCCACAATATCACCGAAAACCTCTCCCGCCAATTAAGTCAATATCAGCGCGACCAGTTCGACCAGCTCGAGGATTCCCTGACCGGTTTGCTCCGTCTGGCTGAGGTCATCTCCCCGCCAAAGACCTCGCGGGCGCTGCGCCATTCCAGACCGATCAACCTCAACGAAACCATCCGAAACACCGCTGCGCGTTTTGAGCCCTTCACCCGCTCGAACGAGATCAGCCTGACCGCCGAGCTGCCCGATCATCTGGTTTTCATCCACGTGGATGAAGAGTGGCTGAGCCAGGTGTTGGACGGACTGGTAAGCAACGCGGTCAAATTCTGTGTCCCAGGCGGCAGCGTCACCCTGCGCATCGAGCCGGCGGGCGACGACCTTGCCCATGTGACCGTCACCGACAGCGGTCCTCCAATCGAGCCGGAAATGCTCGGCAAGCTATTCACCGGCACCCATTCCACCCAGGTCCTCCCCCAGCGCCTTGGCGGCTTGGGGATCAGCCTGCCCTTAATCAAGGACATCATTACCCGGATGGATGGTAAAATTTGGGCAGAAAACAAGCCGGGACTGGGGGTGCAGTTCCATCTTGTCTTACCCGTCCAATGAGAGTTTAATCTACCCGTTTCTGGCAGCGAAGGTGTCGAGCCCGTATGAACACATCCCCAAAAGAGCCGAGTTCAATCGTTCTGATTGCCGATCCACAAATTAATTATTTACTGGAACGGGTTCTCCAATCAGCGGGGTACTTCGTGGAAGTCTTCCAGGATTACGACGCCGCCCTCGCCCGGCTGGAACGCTTCCCGCCTTCGTTGATCATCCTGAACGAGTCGATTTCCGGCGCGGATGGGATGGACTTCGCCCGCAAGGTGATCAGGCAATATCCGGCCTTGCCGCTCGTCCTGCTGGTCAAGCAGGATACGCCCGAGCTGCTCAAGCAAGCTATCAAAGTGGGCATCAGTGACTATCTCACCCTTCCGCTGCGCTCTGAGGAAATCCTCGCCGCGGTCGAGAACAGTCTTGTCAGGTCTCAGCTCGCCAAAGAATCGATCCTGCTCGAATCCCGGCGGGCAACCGACCGGCTGCAGCGCCGCGTGGATGAACTCGAGACCCTCACCCGCCTGGCCAAATCGATCACCGGCTCGCTGGACACGGACAGCGTGCTCGGGATCATCGTCGAGGCCGCGGTCACCTCCACCGGCGCCGAGGAAGGCAGTCTGCTGCTGCTTGATCCTGCCAGCGGCGAGCTGTACATGCGCGCCTCGAAAAATTTTCAAGAAGAATTCGTCCAGACCTTCCGTCTGCCCGTTTCTGACACCCTGGCCGGCTCGGTCATCCGTACCGGCCAGCCGGTTGTGCTCGACGACCGCACCCCGCAAAAAATCAAAACCTCTTACCTGGTGCAAAGCCTGGTCTACGTGCCGTTGCAGTATAAGGGTCAGACCATCGGCGTGCTCGGCGTAGATAACCGCAAAAGCCCGCTGCCTTTCCAGAAGCGCGATATTAATATGCTTTCCACTCTGGCCGAATTCGCGGTGATCGCCCTGCTCAACGCTGATATTTTCGACGTGACCAGGACTGAGAAGAACAAGCTCGACGCTATTCTGAAGAAGATTCACGACGGAGTCATCGTCACCGACCAGGATCAGGTCATCATCTTGATGAATAAAGCCGCCGGTTCAGCCCTGGGAATTGATCCGAGCAAAGCCGTCGGCAAGCCGTACAAGTCGGTTATCAGTCAGCCCGAAGTGCTCGAAGTGCTCGATCCGCAGACCCACGGCCTGGCTGACCGGACTGAAATGACGCTGGAAGACGGGCGAAGCTTCATGGTCCAACGCACACCCATCCCCGAGGTTGGCATCGCTCTGACCCTGAATGACATCACCAGCCTGAAGAAGCTCGACCGGATCAAGAGCGACTTCGTCAGCGCCGTTTCCCTCGACCTGCGCTCGCCGCTCACAGCCATCATGGGCTATGCTGAGCTGGTCGAGCGCGCCGGGCCGGTGAACGAACTGCAGCAGGAATTCATCCGCAGAGTGCAGTCGAGCGTGCAGAACATTACCTACCTGGTTGACGACCTGGTCAACCTGGGGCGGATCGAGGCCGGATTGGATACCCGCCGGGAATCCATCGATCTGCGCGAGATGCTCGAAGTGGTCTCGCAGAACTTCAAGAAAGCCATCGCCAAGAAAAACGCCGAGTTGAGTATTGAGCTGCCAGAGGAGTTGCCTGACTTCTACGGCAACCCGGTCCAAATCCGTCAGATGTTTGAACACCTGATCGACAACTCGATCAAGTATTCGCAGCCCGGTGGCAGGATCAACGTGACCGGCGCAACCGAGCAGGATCAGATCATCATCCAGTTCGCCGACAGTGGGATTGGCATCCCGCCGGCTGACCTGCCGTATATTTTCGATAAATTCTACCGGGCAAGCAACGTCAACGGCGAGACCGCCGGCACCGGACTGGGCCTGGCGATCGTTCGCTCGATTGTCCTCAAGCATGGAGGCCGGATTTGGGTAGAATCGAACTTGGAGCAGGGCACCGTGTTCACAATCGTCTTACCCGTTCTGCAAAATTCCGCGCCAGCCTGAGAAGACGCCCCCGTATCCTCAGCCGACATAAAATTACAAGCCTCCGCCGGGGGCGGTGAGAAACCCGGCGGAGGCTTTCGCCAAAGGAGGAGACTGCGATGGGCTGTTGTGCGGGTGCGATGATTTGCGACGGTAAATCTCCAATCACAATCCTAACCAATTACGGCATTTTTTTCTACCGTTATTCATCACCGATGGGTAATGATAATCCTCACTTTACAATCCATGGATAAAATCACGCACCTTTATGACAGCCTCTTGGGGATGGTGATACACAGCCAGCTTCAAACAGGGATGATCATTGCCAAGGATCATCTTAGATACGCGCCGCCCATGCTGGTAACAGCACAGCACCGGTTTGCCCAGGCATAAAGCCAGGGCAATCTCATAGCCCACCCCGTGTGAGGGGGTGCTGACCTCGGCAACGAGGGCATCGCAGCCTTTCACCCAGGCAACGTCGCGCTGGTAAACTTCGCGCGGCTGGATAACTGACTCATAAGCCATCACATCATCGCTGGCTAAAACGGCGGTCGGCACCTCGTGACCGTCCTCAAGCAGAGCGTTGACGATCGCCTGATAGACCTGCTGATCCGCGCGCCCGCCGGTAATCGCGCAGGAGAAATAGATATTCATCAGCGTTCCCTGTCCCTTCCATGAGTACAGACCAGACCATATTCTAGCACAGCCGCCGGAAACAAATCGCAGCCCGTGATCGACCCGATCTCTGGCTGCGAGAAACATTCATTTCCGTTGATCCATCCCCCTCACTCACCCAGAGACGTATGTTGCATACGGTTTGTTGACCTGGACTGTATAACCCGGTTTCTTGGACAGCCAGGCGATCAGCTCGCGCATATAACTCTCGGATAGTTCGGGCGAGACGTAATTAGCGCCAGAAAACATCTCGTCATCCGAACGGATCTGCCCGCTGCGGTATGCTTCGGACAGCACTTCCTGCCGCCGCGTCCACAGGCAGATGCCAACCGTCACCCAGATCCCCAGTGGGATCG
This sequence comes from uncultured Anaerolinea sp., assembly GCA_964564935.1. Lineage (GTDB taxonomy): Bacteria > Chloroflexota > Anaerolineae > Anaerolineales > Anaerolineaceae > Bellilinea. The sequence continues at coordinate 116,104 of CAZMCF010000006.1, forward strand.
AATAGTTTTCCATCATACCGAGCGTCTCCTCGATTGTTTCGGGCGTTTCGCCCGGCCCGCCCAGCATCAGCGAAGCCCCGTAGGGGATGCCAGCGTCTTCCATCGCCTGCAGCGCTGCCTCGACCTGCCGCCGGTCGTAGCCGCGCTTCATCGTCTTCAGCATTCTATCCGAACCGCTCTCAATAGACAGGTTGACATAGGTACAACCCGAATCGCGCAGCAGGCGGATGAAATCCGCCATAAGGCCCACCGGGCGCAGATCGCCCGTACCCCAGTGGATATCCAGTCCGCGGCGGATGATCTCCGCGCAAATCTCGCTGGCATGCGCGCGGGGAACGTTGAAATTGTTATCGCAGAATGTGAACATCTCCGGTTTCTTCAGGCGCAGGACATGTTCGATCTCGTCCACAACCCGCGCCGGCGACTTCAGCCGGTAGCGAGTTCCCTCCAGCGAGGAATAGGGACAATAGCTGCATCGAAAGCCGCAGCCGCGTTTGGTCAGAATCGCCGGCGAGATGTGGTTCTGCCGGTAACGCTCCAGGTCGAAGAGTTCATAGGCAGGCATGGCGGTGTCGTCTAAAGGTTCAGGCCGGTCGCGGGGGGTTTTCACGAATCCGCCATTTTGGCGAAGGATGCTGCCGGGCACCTGCGGATGGTCTTCCCCTCGCTCGACCGCGCGCAGATAGAGGGGGAAGGAAAAATCTGCCTCGCCGCGGATGCCGTAATCCAGATCCAGATACTCCAGCCAGCTCTCGGCGTAATAATTGAAACCCGGACCGCCGAGGATGATCCTTGCCCGCGAGGCCTGCCGGACCGCAGCGACTACTTCTCTTACCCGCGGGCGGAGATCGACGTGGATGGTGTTAAATGGCGCATTTTTGTCGATCAAATAGCCGTGGACCAATCGAATCGAGATCGCAACGACCTGAGGGACGAAGCGCTCGATCTGGGCAGTCAGCTCTCTGCTCACATCGCTGCTAAAGAGGCATTCGTAAATTTCGACCTGATGGCCCTCGCGCTGAGCTGCGCCAGCGATGTATGCCGCTCCAGACGGGGAGGCGGGCAGGCTGTTTGTGGAGATCACCAAGACTCTCATTGAATCATCCTTTTTCAAAAACCTTTTCATGATTCTGACCCGCACAGCGGGATAAAATCGTTAAATCGCTGAAACCTGGACACAATCTTGATTGTAGCACGCCGTAGATACGCTTGACGCGCTCGAATGCTTATGCTACTATGTAGAAAGAATGTTAAAACGTATATACGCAATAAATGCATGCCCTGAGAAGGAGTTCGCCCATGAACAAGAAACTTTACGCGCTGGCGCTGGTGTTCATCCTGATGGGGCTGGCGGTTACCGCCTGCACGCGCTCTGCTACGCAAAAACAGCCCGGCGCCGCCACCGCCACTTCTGAAATCCCCTTCCCGGTAGGCACCCTGGATACCTCCGCCCGGGTGACCGAAATCGTCCAGCAGACCCAGGCCGCTCTACCGACGCCGGTGTTGCCCGTCCTGCCTAAGGAAACCCAGCCAACCGCCATCGTCATCGCCACCACCGCCCCGACCCAGGCGGTTTTACCGACTGCCACCACGCGGGTGATCCCCACATCGACTCGCCCGGAAACATACACCCTGAAGGAAGGCGAATGGCCGATCTGCATTGCCCGCCGCTATAACCTCGATCTGTTCAGCTTTTTAGAGGCGAATGGATTGCAGATGGATTCGACCCCTGCCGCCGGCACCGTATTGAAGATCTCTGCGACCGGAACCTGGTCCGCTGGCGAACGCTCGTTAAAATCACACCCAACCACCTACACGGTCAAAAGCGGCGACACGATTTTCTCCATCGCCTGCCAGTTCGGCGATGTCGATCCGGAAGCGATCATCATCGCAAACGATCTGCAAAGCCCATACACGGTCCAGGCTGGCCAGACGCTGCAAATCCCATAAGCCTTCCGGGTGTTTTCCAAGAAGATCAGGGCTGATCCATCAGGATCGAGCAGCTTGAGCGACTCACGGGCGGGCCTTGCGCCCGCTCTTCCTTGCTAATCCCAACTTTGCATGAAAATCCAACCAGCCGGCCAGGTTCTCACCCCGATCGTGTTATTATCTACAGGAATCCTCCCGGCAGTCTTAAATCCAGGAGCTCCAATGGAATTCACCCCTCTTTCCTCTGAAACGGTCTACCATGGACGCGCCTTTGACGTCGAGCGCATCCAATTGCGCCTGCCCGACGGTCAGCAGCGGGTATACGACCTGGTCCGTCACAACGATTCGGTTACGATCGTCCCGTTGGACGAGCAGGGCAATCTGCTTTTCGTCAACCAGTTCCGCCTGGGCGTCGGCGGCACTCTCCTGGAGCTGCCCGCCGGGGTTATGGATGACGGTGAAGCGCCTGATATCTGCGCAGCGCGAGAGATCCGCGAGGAGACCGGCATGGCCGCCGGGCGACTGGAACTGCTGGGGGACTACTACCTCGCCCCGGGCTATTCCAGCGAGCACATGTATGTCTACCTGGCCAGCAACCTTTACGCCGATGCGCTCGATCAGGACTCAGACGAATTTCTTCAGCTCGTTTCGATTCCAGCCGCACAGGCGTACGAAATGGCCCGCGGAGGGCAAATTCGCGATTCGAAGTCGCTGGCCGCCCTGTTGCTGGCAGCGCCGAAATTGAGCCGCTGGCTGGTAGATTAACAACCAGCCAGGCTCACTATTAGAACCGGGCTTTTTCTATTCGTATGTCCAGTAAAATGAGCGGAGAAGGGCTTGCCGTCCTGTTAACTTTGTGTTAAAAGTCGCTAATATGACAGGACGCATATAATATAAATGACCTATATAACTATATTGCCAGCGGAATAAGCGATAAACTTGACTGGATAGATGTCTGGACAGTCCATCGTTTATTCAAGATATCCAAACCGGCCTCGCCACCGTCGCAGCATCAGGCCGCTTTTGGTTACTACCTCTAAGGGAGACTGCAATGAAACGAGAAAAAGTCACAATTGATGCCAATGAGGCGGTTGCACACGTCGCCTATCGCCTGAATGAGGTGATTGCCATTTACCCGATCACTCCCTCCTCGAGCATGGGCGAATTGGCCGATGCCTGGGCAGCCCAGGGGATTCCCAACCTGTGGGGAACTGTCCCTCTGGTTGTCGAGCTTCAATCCGAGGGCGGCGCGTCAGGCGCGGTTCACGGCGCGCTGCAAACCGGTTCGTTGACCACTACCTTTACCGCCTCGCAGGGCCTGCTCCTGATGATCCCGAACATGTATAAGATCGCCGGCGAGCTGACCCCTGCAGTTTTCCACGTCTCCGCTCGCACAGTTGCGACCCATGCGCTCTCGATTTTCGGCGACCATTCTGACGTGATGGCCACCCGCCAGACCGGTTGGGCGCTGATCGCCTCCCGTTCCGGTCAGGAGGCTCACGATATGGCCTTGATCGCCCAGGCTGCCTCGCTCGAGTCGCGCATCCCCATCCTGCACTTCTTCGACGGCTTCCGCACCTCCAGCGAGGTCAATAAGATCGAATATGTCAGCGATGACGACATGCGCGCGATGATCGACGAGAAGCTGATCAGCGCGCACCGCGCCCGCGCGCTCAATCCCGAACGTCCCGTCCTGCGCGGTACGGCTCAAAACCCGGACGTGTTCTTCCAGGCGCGCGAAACGATCAATCCCTTCTACGCGAAGTGCCCGGAAATTGTCCAGAAGGCGATGGATAAATTCGCCAGCGTGGTAGGCCGTCAGTACCACCTCTTCGATTACGCCGGCGCTCCTGACGCGGAGTACGTGATCGTTTCGATGGCGTCCGGCGCGGAGACCGTCGAGGAAACCGCCCTTTACCTGCAAAAACAGGGCGAGAAGGTCGGCGCATTGACCGTCCGCCTGTACCGGCCCTTCTCAGTCGAGCACCTGATGAAGGTTCTGCCGGCCACGGTCAAGAAGATTGCCGTTCTCGACCGCACCAAAGAACCGGGCGCCGCCGGCGAACCGCTTTACGAAGATGTGATCACCGCCCTGCATGAAGGCCTGGCCGCCGGCATTGCCCCGGTCAAGACCATCCCGGCGGTGATCGGCGGCCGCTACGGGCTCTCTTCGAAAGAGTTCACCCCGGCCATGGTCAAGGCAGTCTTCGACGAGCTCAAGAAAGATGCGCCGAAAAATCATTTTACGGTTGGCATCAACGATGATGTCAGCTTTACCAGCCTGGATTACGACCCGGCCTTCTCCATTGAGTATCCTGAGACGATCCGATGCGTCTTCTTTGGCCTGGGCGCGGATGGCACAGTCGGCGCGAACAAGAACTCGATCAAGATCATCGGCGACGAAACCGACAATTACGCTCAAGGGTACTTTGTCTACGACTCGAAGAAATCCGGCTCGGTGACCATCTCGTTCCTGCGCTTTGGACCGCGCCCGATCCGCGCGCCGTACCTGATCGGCAAGGGCGATGCCAACTTCGTCGCCTGCCACCAGTTTACCTTCCTCGAGCGGCTCGACATGCTCCAATACGCCGCGCCGGGAGCAGTGTTTCTGCTCAACAGCATCTACCCGCCCGATGAGGTCTGGGATCACCTGCCGGTAGAAGTCCAGCAAGAGATCATCAACAAGAAGCTGCGCTTCTTCGTCATCGACGCCTACGAAGTCGCCGCGCGGACCGGTATGGGCGGGCGGATCAACACTGTGATGCAGACCTGCTTCTTCGCCATCTCGGGCATCCTGCCGCGCGACGAGGCCATCACGGCGATCAAGAAAAGCATCTACAAAACCTACGGTAAGCGCGGCGAGGCGGTCGTCCAGCGGAATTACGAGGCGGTCGACCAGACCCTGGCCAACCTGCACGAAGTCAAGGTGCCCGAGAAAGCCACCAGCAAGCTGACCCGCCGGAAAGCCGTTTCCGATCAGGCGCCTGAATTCGTCCGCGAGGTGCTTGCCCCGATGATGATCTACGCCGGCGACGACGTGCCGGTCAGCAAGCTGCCGGTTGATGGCACTTTCCCCACTGCCACTACTCAGTGGGAGAAGCGTAATATCGCCCTTGAAATCCCCGTCTGGGATCCGAATGTGTGCATCCAGTGCGGCAAATGCGTCATGGTCTGCCCCCATGCGGTGATCCGCCAGAAGGTTTATGATCCTGCCTTCCTGGAGAAAGCCCCTCCGACCTTCAAACACACCGAAGCCAAATTCCGCGAATTTCCAGGAATGGTGTATACCATCCAGGTCGCTCCCGAAGACTGCACCGGCTGCGCCCTGTGCGTCGAAGCCTGCCCGGCGAAAAACAAGGCCCAGGCCGGTCTGAAGGCGATCAATATGCAGGAGCAGCCGCCCATCCGCGAGCAGGAACGGGTCAACTGGGAGTTCTTCCTGACCCTGCCGGAGGCTGACCGCTCGCTGATCAGCCTGAACACAGTCAAGAACTCGCAATTGCTCCAGCCGCTGTTCGAGTTTTCCGGGGCCTGCGCCGGCTGCGGCGAAACGCCCTACCTCAAACTGCTCTCCCAACTTTTTGGCGATCGGTCTGTAATCGCCAATGCAACTGGCTGTTCATCCATCTATGGCGGCAACCTGCCGACCACGCCCTGGGCGGTTAACCGCGAAGGCCGCGGACCTGCCTGGTCGAACAGCCTGTTCGAAGACAACGCCGAATTCGGACTGGGCATGCGCCTGACCATCGACAAGCAATCCGAGTTTGCCCGCGAGCTGCTGCTCAGCCTGGCTCCCCAGATTGGCCAGCAGCTGGTCGATGAGCTGCTCACCGTAGACCAGTCCACTGAAAAGGGCATCAACGAGCAGCGCGCGCGGGTCGCCCTGCTGAGGCAAACCTTGAGGAATATCCCCGACGGCCGGGCTGCTCTCCTCATCGATATCGCCGATTTCCTGGTGCGGAAATCGGTCTGGATCGTCGGCGGCGACGGTTGGGCCTACGACATCGGCTACGGAGGTCTGGATCATGTTCTCGCTTCCGGGCGCAATGTCAACGTGCTGGTGCTCGACACCGAAGTTTACTCGAACACCGGCGGGCAGTCTTCCAAAGCCACTCCGCGTGCGGCGGTCGCCAAGTTCTACGCCAAGGGCAAGGATCTGCCCAAGAAAGACCTGGGAATGATCGCCATGGCGTACGGCTACGTCTACGTCGCCCGGGTCGCCATGGGCGCCAGCGACGTGCAAACGCTGAAAGCCTTCCTCGAAGCAGACGCCTACAACGGTCCATCGCTCATCATCGCCTACAGCCACTGCATTCAGCAGGGCATCGACATGCGCAAAGGCCTGGATCAGCAGCGGCTGGCCGTTCAATCCGGAGTCTGGCCGCTCTACCGCTACGATCCGCGACTGGCAGAAGAAGGTAAAAATCCCTTACAATTAGATAGCCGCGAGCCAACCATTCCGGTTGAGGATTACGCCTACAACGAAACCCGGTACCGCATGCTGACCCTCAGCGACGAAAACCGCGCCGAATTCCTGATGCGCAAAGCCCAACAAGACGCGGTCACCCGTTGGAAGCTCTACCAGCAGATGGCGCAGATCGAGTACGGCAACAGCGGTCAGAAAGAACCGCCGGTTAAGGCTGAGGAGTAAGCGTTTCGCCTGGCAAATAAGGAGGAAGATTAATGGTTGACCTGACCACGACGTATCTCGGTTTACAGCTAAAAAACCCGCTGGTTGCTTCCGCGTCCCCGATCTCGAAAAAGCTGGACGGCGTGAAACGCCTGGAGGATGCCGGCGTCAGCGCGGTGGTGATGTATTCACTCTTCGAGGAGCAGATTATTCACGAGAGCCTGGCGCTGGATCACTACCTCAGCCGCGGAAGCGAATCGCAGCCTGAAGCGCAAACTTACTTCCCCGACCTGGATCACTACAACGTGGGTCCCGACAGTTACCTCGAGCTGATCCAGAAAATCAAGGCTGCGGTGCAAATTCCGGTCATCGGCAGCCTGAACGGCGCGACAAACGGCGGCTGGGTGGACTACGCCCGCCGCATTCAAGAAGCCGGTGCAGACGCTCTGGAGCTGAATATCTATCAAATCCCCACCGATCCCGCCATCCCTGCCCAGGAGGTCGAAAGAGCATACATCGACATCGTCCGCTGCGTACGCAGCCAGGTGACCATCCCTCTGGCGGTCAAGCTCAGCCCGTACTTTACCTCGCTGCCCAACCTGGCTGCCCAGCTGGCCGAGTCCGGGGCGAACGGCCTGGTGCTCTTCAACCGCTTCTACCAGCCTGACCTGGACATCGAAACCCTCGAGGTGGTTCCCAACCTGGTGCTGAGCACCTCCGAGGAGCTGCGCCTGCCGCTGCGCTGGGTGGCGATCCTGTACGGACGGGTCCAGGTTGACCTTGCGCTCTCCACTGGAGTGCACACCCACGTGGATGCGATCAAGGCGCTGATGGCCGGCGCGAACGTCGTCATGACCACATCTGAGCTGCTCCAAAAAGGCATCCACCGCGCCAGCGAGATCCTCGCAGACCTGCGCGGCTGGATGGAGAAATTCGAATACGAGTCGGTCCGTCAGATGACCGGCAGCATGAGTCAGAAGTCAGTGGCTGACCCGGCTGCCTTCGAGCGGGCCAATTACATGAAAGCGTTGACCAGCCTGGATAACCGGATCATATATTAAACTTCCATCAAATTCTCGAAAATAACAGGCGCGAGCAATCTCGCGCCTGTTATTTTTTTGGGGGTCTACAACATTATACAATAACGACAATAAGCTTTGACAATCTATATACAAAACCTTATCCTTATGGACATGAGAACAAACAAAAACATTTTGAGGAGAAGAAAAATGAAACACCCTTTGATTATTGCGCTACTTGCAACCCTGGTTTTAGCAGCCTGCGCTCCAGCAGCCACACCCACCCCGGTTCCTGCGCCGACCAACACCCCCATGCCGACCGAGGCGCCGAAGACGATCGTTGATGTAGCCGTCGCAGACGGCCGCTTCACCACTTTGGTAGCTGCGGTCCAGGCCGCAGGCCTGGTGGAAACCCTGAGCGGCGAAGGCCCCTTCACCGTCTTCGCCCCCACCGATGAAGCTTTCGCCAAACTGCCGGCAGGCACCCTGGATGAATTGCTCAAACCTGAAAACAAGCAGCAACTGACCGACATTCTGCTCTACCATGTGGTTCCCGGCAAGGTTATGGCCGCTGACGTGGTCAACCTGACCGAGGCCGAAACTGCCCTGGGCGAGAAGGCGATGGTTAAAGTTGAAGGCGGCAAGGTTTTCATCAATGAAGCAGAGGTCATCATTACCGATGTTGTGGCCAGCAACGGCGTCATCCACGTGATCGACACCGTCATCCTGCCCCCGGCTGAAGAAAAATCGATGGACGTCGTCGACATCGCCGCCGCGGACGGGCGCTTCACCACCCTGGTGGCTGCCGTCCAGGCTGCCGGCCTGGTGGAAACACTGAAAGGTGAAGGGCCCTTCACCGTCTTCGCCCCCACCGATGAAGCTTTCGCTAAACTGCCGGCAGGCACCCTGGATGAATTGCTCAAACCGGAAAACAAGCAGCAGCTGACCGACATTCTGCTCTACCACGTGATACCCGGTAAAGTGATGGCCGCGTCAGTCACCGACGGTTTGATCGCCGACAGCGCGCTCGGAACCTCGCTTTTCTTCAAGGTTGATATGGGCAGCGCCTACGTAAATGAAGCCAAAATCGTCCTGACCGACATCGAAGCCAGCAACGGTGTGATCCACGTGATAGACACGGTCATCCTGCCCAAGGACATTGTTGACGCTGCAGTGTTCAACAAGTTCGACACACTCGCCGCTGCCCTTCAGGCTGCCGAGCTGGTCGAGACCCTGAAAGGTGAAGGTCCATTCACTGTCTTCGCCCCGACCGAGGAAGCATTCAAAGCCCTGCCGGAAGGCACCTTGGCCAACCTGCTTCTGCCAGAGAACAAGCAGACTTTGACGGACATCCTGCTCTATCATGTGGTTTCTGGCCGCGTGCTGGCTGAGGATGTGGTCAAGCTGGAAAGCGCCGATACTGTCCTGGGACAACCGGCGAACATCAAAGTTATGGGCGGCAAGGTATATATCAACGAGGCCCAGGTCATCCTGACCGACATCAAGACCACCAACGGCGTCATCCACGTGATCGATGCAGTCTTGCTGCCCTCGCAGTAATAAAATCTGAGAAATTCGCTCCAAAACGATGACACCGGCAAGAATTTGCCGGTGTCTTATTTATATCTGAATAAAGTGGAGAAGGGTTATGATTGCTCTACCCGCATGGAAAGTTCTACCAACCGGGTTAACCCTGGCGAGGCGAAACAAAGATCTATTCTTCTTCCACCAGGGCCGGTTCGCCGACCTTCTTCTGCCGGTAGACGATCCGCCCGCGGGTCAGGTCATAGGGCGACATTTCGACCCGCACGTGATCGCCGAGCAAAATACGGATATAGTATTTGCGCATCCGGCCGGAGAGGTAAGCCAAAACCTCATGCCCGTTTTCCAGGCGAACGCGGAACTGCGTCCCAGGCAGCGCCTCGACGATCGTTCCTTCTACTTGAATCTTATCCTCTTCTTTGGCCATCTTCACCTCCCGAAACCGCGCAGCTATCCAGGCCGCCCGGATTCAATAAACCCTTACTCTCCGCCGCGCGTGTATTGACGGCGTTTGATTCGGCGAATCGCTTTCTTCTTCTCCACGCGGCGCAGCTCGCTCTTCGAGATGAACCAGCGTTTGCGGCGAACCGTGCTGAGCACTCCGCTCTTGACGACCTTCTTGCGGAAGCGCTTCAGCAGCTGATCCTGCGATTCATTCGGCCGAAGAAATACATGTGTCAATGAAATCACCTCCTCCCGTTTCAGGAGTGTTATTTCGTGAGAAAAAAATCGGCTGCATGTCTCGCGAATGCAGCCGATGATTCTTTCCGTGACAGCGTCTTTTGGGTACGCTTGCTGGCATTCTGCGATACAACCTCCAAATTTTTCTCAGATGGACGGTTTCAATCAATGTACAGGCGGATTTTCCGCTCGTCATTTATTATACCGCCTCACAATAAGCATGTCAAACAATTCGACATAAAAGTGCAAACAGAGATACTCGATTGCGAATTTGGATCAGCTTAATTTTCAGGTTCGGCAAGGTTCGGAATTTGGCCATAGGCGCGTTTGTTCTTTTTGAGGTTTTCCAGTTCTATAAAATTGATGGGGTTGTCATTACAACGATCCCAATCCGAAGGGATCTATCGCTAAGATCATTTTGGCGGCGTGATCAGGCGTTGCTTCAATCCAGATATCGGTGGGCGCACAGGCGTTTGTGATTACAGTGATTAACGGTATCTGGTCGCAAAGCAACAATCATCAGCGCCAGTGGCAATCGTCCGAACAATTTCCATCTCGCACACCTTATCTGGAAACACATGCCGGTAGACGCTGAGTAAACTGCCTTTCGAGCAATGACACCAAGTAACAGAGATGGGTTCGTGTAAGCCCGCATGCAAGACGGGACACCCACAGGTTTGGCGCGCAATGATAGAGTAGATCGTGTCGCCATCGCGTGTGACTTCTCCGCACCGGCGCAACGGTGCCGTGGAGTTCAGATACTTTACGACTTCATCCAGGTATTCACTGTCGTCGGGGTAGAGTTTGCGGAAACGCCTGAAATTGCACGCATAGACGGATTTTTCATTGGATAGCACGCAAGCACAACCTTCACGAACTTTAATGCATGTCTCTGCATCCAGTAGGGTATCCATTCTTCGCATCAATTCGCTGGCCCACTCAACCTTTACAGCCGGTTTTGAGGACTGGCTCACATAATCCATCCCGTTCAGAATCTTCCTTTGCGTCTCTGCATCGGTGCATAGACCAAGCTGCTTCTCAAGTGCGCGGTAGTGGCGAAAATCCTTTGACATAGCCTGTTCCTTTCATCAACCTGGACTTAGCGCCCAACGATATCTTTTATGTAAGGGGGGAATCTGTGCAATGAAACTGCGTATCCAACAACTTCCAGATATCGACCTGATTAGTGTTTAGTAAATTGAATAGACTCTCTGAAATCCTGATTGACCACCGCCCTTCAAGCGGGGATATTCTTCGCGGATCTGCTTCCTTGCATCAATCCGATCCTGATAAGGTTGGGTGCGCCAATATACGTCGTCACTCGTTTCTTCGCCACGCATATTTTTTCATTCTACAGGGGCAATAAATCGTACTGTCATCACAGTCATAATGCCATCGTTCGCCTATTCCTGTGCGTCCAGGAAATCGGCAAAAGCAAGGATTTCTGCTCTTGCCTGGTTAAAAGTGTCACTTGCCCCCATAACCAACTTCTCGAGTTTCGCTTCGTCAAAGTGAAATGTATACACATTACGAACCACATGGCGAAAACCGCGATATTCCTCCAGGCGGTTCAAAGTTTGCTGCGAGATTACCGCCGGGCGAATTCCTTTTACATCCTTGCTCATTTGAACCAATAAAGCCCTGTGCCAGTTTTTGCCTTTAGGCAGGCCACCGTCCAAAGTTTCGGCCAATCGCTCAAAAATCCGCTCTATCCCTGAATAAAAACCGTGCAAATTCAAGGCCACGCTATCCAGATAGAAATCATCCCCAGAGCGGCGGGCGCGCTGCCATGCATCAGACAATCGCGTCACAACCTGGTCAATTTCAATCAACTCCTGTCTAATTCGCTCGGTCAAACCACGGAATGGTGTATTCACAGCGCAATTCCGTCGCGATCAATAGCTTCGCGTAGCGAAGCTTTACAAGATTCAGCATCTACCAGATCAACTTTGAACTCCGCGCTCAATCCTGTCACCGCAGCGACAGCAGCATAAAAACGATCGGCGGATATTCCAATCACTGCCAGGTCAATATCAGACCATAAGGTGAAACCGCTTTGGCTCGCCAGGGAGCCAAACAAGAATACACTTTTTGCGCTAAACTCTTTTCGCAGCAAATTTGCCGCCTGCCTGGCAAGCCGTAAAGCACGCCTGCGACGACGTTCCAATCGTGGTTGGGAGGCTGCTTGCCGCTGGAGAATTGCAAGGACCGGACGATATACTTTCCATTCCTCGACCGGTAAATCCAAAGCTGTCCGCGACTTCCTTTCGATCATCTATTTAATTATAGCAAACCATGGGCGCTACTTATCATTAATAAAGAACAAAAACCCCCTGCCTTTGAGTCTGGGGGTTTTAAGCAGAAAAAGTCTCTTGGCAATGACCTACTCTCCCAGGAAGTCGCCCTCCAAGTACCATCGGCGCTGACGGCCTTAACGACCGGGTTCGGGATGTGACCGGGTGTACCAACGTCGCTCAGATCACCAAGAGACTCTTTTTCACCAGAGAATAGTTGCTTGGGCGCATTCAGAAAAGTACGCAGTTCTCCGTACCACTCTTGAAGCCCTCGATCATTAGTACGGCTTAGCTCCATGCATTACTGCACTTCCACACGCCGCCTATCAAGCTGGTCGTCTTCCAGCGATCTTACTCCCTTTCAGGATACAGGGATCTTATCTTGAGGCGAGTTTCCCACTTAGATGCTTTCAGCGGTTATCTCTGCCAGACTT
>CAZMCF010000007.1:0-126420 GCA_964564935.1 uncultured Anaerolinea sp.
CCTTTTGAGGTATTCTTTGATCAGTCTGTTGCACTTACGAGTTGAATCCAAGTTTGATTAACAATCCTCATATCATTCTTTAACATTTCTAAGATATTGCCCTTCTATAATTCAAATGCTCATGAAACCAACCATGGGGAAGTATTGAATTTATTGTTAGGGAGATCTTATGAACCTAGAGAAATTTACCCAAAAATCACAGGAAGCCATCTTCCAGGCCCAGCAAATCGCCCAGGATTACCATCACCAGGCGATCGAGCCTGCTCATCTCTTGCTGGCGCTCCTTCGCCAGGATCAGGGCGTCGTTTCGGCTATCGTCACCAAAGTTGCAGGCTCGACGCTTGCATTGCGCGAGGAGTTACAGAACGATCTTGATCAGCGTCCAAAGGTCACCGGTGCGGGCATGGAAGTAGGCCTTGCCCAACCTGCCGTTGAGGTCTTACGCGCTGCAGAGCGTTACGCAAAGGGGATGCAGGATGATTATGTTTCGACCGAGCATATTCTGCTGGGCCTGACCGATTCGAACGAGGGGAAGCGGCTGGCTTCCTACGGACTGACGAAAGATGCAATTTTGAAAGCGCTGCACTCCGTGCGCGGATCGCAGCGGGTTACCACTCCAGAGCCGGAGTCCACTTACCAGGCGCTGGAGAAATACGGCCGCGACCTGACCGACCTGGCCCGCAAAGGTAAGCTCGACCCGGTCATCGGGCGGGACGAGGAAATCCGTCGGACGATCCAGATCCTTTCACGGCGGACCAAGAACAACCCGGCCTTGATCGGCGATCCGGGCGTGGGTAAATCCGCTATTGTCGAAGGCCTGGCCCAGAGAATTGTCAATGGAGACGTACCGGAAGGGTTGAAGAAGAAGCGCATTGTCCAGCTCGATATGAGCGCGCTGGTTGCGGGAACTAAATACCGCGGCGAGTTCGAGGAACGCCTCAAGGCCGTTCTCAAGGAAATTACTGAAGCGGAAGGCGAGATCATCCTGTTCGTGGATGAGATGCATACCGTGGTCGGCGCAGGCAAGGCCGAAGGTTCGATGGACGCGGGTAATATGCTCAAGCCGATGCTGGCACGCGGCGAGCTGCATATGATCGGCGCGACGACCATCGATGAATACCGCAAGTATGTGGAAAAAGATCCCGCCCTGGAGCGGCGCTTCCAGCCAGTGCTGGTCGAAGAGCCAGACGTAGAGGATACAATCAGCATCTTGCGCGGGTTGAAAGAGCGCTATGAAATCCATCACGGCGTGCGCATCACAGACCCGGCGGTGATCGCTGCGGCCACCCTGTCCAACCGCTACATTACGGATCGCCACCTGCCGGATAAAGCCATCGATCTACTCGATGAGGCTGCCGCGCGCCTGCGAACCGAGATCGATTCCAAGCCGCAGGAACTCGATGAGGTTGACCGCCAGATCATGCAGATGGAAATCGAGCGGGAGGCGCTGAAAAAAGAAAAGGATAAAGCCTCTATGGAACGGCTTGAAAAACTGGAAGAGGATCTTGCCCAGCTTAAGGAACGTTCGTGGGAGATCACTGCCCGCTGGCAGATGGAGAAGGAGATCATCACTGAGCTGCGCGCGACCAAGGAGCAAATCGAGCAAACCCGGCTGGAAATCGAGCGGGCTGAACGGCGCTCGGAGTTAGAAAAAGCAGCCCGTCTGCGTTACGGCACTCTGCGTGAGCTGGAAAATAAGCTTGTAGAAATCGAGAAACGACTGAAGGAGGTGCAGTCGCAAGGCGCGCTGCTCAAGGAGGAAGTAGATGCCGAAGAAATTGCCGCCATCGTCTCCCGCTGGACAGGCATCCCCATTTCCAGGCTGCTCGAGGGCGAGACCCAGAAGCTGATCCACATGGAAGAGGGACTGCACCAGCGCGTGGTGGGGCAGGATGAGGCGGTTCGGGTGGTTGCCAACGCAGTCCGCCGGGCTCGAGCGGGACTGCAAGACCCAAACCGGCCAATCGGTTCGTTCATTTTCGTGGGGCCGACTGGCGTTGGCAAGACCGAGCTGGCCCGGGCGCTGGCTGAGTTCATGTTCGACGACGAGAGGGCGATGATCCGCATCGATATGAGCGAGTACCAGGAGAAGCATACGGTCAGCCGCTTGATCGGCGCGCCGCCGGGGTACGTCGGTTACGATGAAGGTGGCCAGCTGACCGAGGCGATCCGCCGCCGCCCGTACAGCGTGGTGCTGTTCGACGAAATCGAGAAAGCCCATCCGGAAGTCTTCAACGTGCTGCTCCAGCTTCTGGATGACGGCCGATTGACCGATGGACACGGCCGCACGGTTGACTTCCGCAACGCGATCGTGATTATGACTTCCAACCTGGGCAACACCCTATGGGAAGGCGGACGCAGCGCCAGCCGCGACGAGCTCACCCGCGTCCTCCAGGCCAATTTCCGTCCGGAATTTCTCAACCGGATCGACGAAATCGTCATCTTCCACCCGCTGCAGAAGGACCATCTGGCCGGAATCGTCGATATCCAATTGAGGCGGCTGAGCAGACTGCTCGAGGATAAAGGCTTTCGCCTGGAAGTGAGCGAGGCCGCCCGTGATTACCTCGCGGAGGTGGGTTACGACCCGGCGTTTGGCGCCCGCCCGCTCAAGCGGGCTATCCAGCGCGAGCTGCAGGATCCTCTGGCGCTCAAGGTCCTTGCAGGCGAGTTCAAAGAGGGCGACACGATTCGAGTTGACCGCGGTCCAGAAGGATTGGTCTTCTCGCTCAGCGCTGAGGTCGTTGAAGGGGAAGTGGTCAACTAAACCAGATACTACCCAGCGTGAGACAGAATACAGGCGGGAGAACATCCCGCCTGTATTTTTTGTCGATTTAGGGCGAAACGCGCTTGCCTCCTCCATTATTCACTACTAGAATGTCCGTATCCCCTGAAAATCCGTAATACAAAGCCTGAATCATGATGCAAGGAGGAGCGCCAATGAACAGGGAAAAGTTGAAATCATTCAATTACGCGATCGGGATGTTCGGCACATCGATCCCGATCAATATGCTCAAAACCTATGCTGCCATCTATTACGTCGACCGGTTGGGTTTGACCACCCCTCAGTTCGCCACCATTCTGCTGGTCTACACCTTCATCGACGCGTTGGATAACCCGATTTACGGCTTCCTCTCCGACAGGACGCGGTCACGCTGGGGGCGCCGTCGCCCCTGGCTGGTGATTGGCACGCCTCTGCTGGCGCTCGGGCTGATCGCCTTCTATTCGACCCCGGAGTTCCTGGCTGGTCAGTCGCTGCTGGCATACGCGATGTTGTTCTACATCTTTACCGGCACGATCGACTCGGTCATCAACGCGAATTACGGCGCGCTTTTCCCCGAGCTGTTCCGCACCGACGCCAGCCGGGCAGCGACCAATGCCCTGCGTCAGGCCTTTCAGCTGGTGGCCATGATCATCAGCATCGCCCTGACCCCGATGATCACCAACGCGATCGGCTTCAGCCTGACCGCCATCATCTACGGCATCGTCGGCGGGGCGGTCATCCTCTACATGTCGTTGACCGCCAGAGAGGTGAAGGTTGAGGAACTGGCCGACAAGCCGCCCCTGATAAAGAGCCTGAAGGATCTGGTCACGAACGTCAAATTCTGGCTGGTGGGTTTCACCAACGCCTTCTACAGCGCGGCCATGTCCCTGGTCCTTGCTTCCCTGCCTTTTTATGCCAAATATACGCTGGGGATATCCGCCGGCCAGCAGACGATTTTGTATGCGGCTGTTTTGATTATCGCCATCGTCTGTGTGGCGGTCTGGGCCAGGCTGGTGCGCCGGTTTACGCTCATTCCGGTCTGGCGGATTGCGCTGGCGTCGCTGGCGATCGCTTTCGTAGCCTTGTATTTTGCCAACTCGCTGCCGACGGCGATCGTCGGCTCTGCGCTGGTCGGTTTTGGCTTCGCCGGCGTGATCACCACCATGGACTTAATCGGCGCCAAAGTGATCGATGAAGATACGATGAAATATAATCTTCGCCGCGAGGGGATCATCTCAAACGCGCTTGGTTTTATGAATCGGTTGAATGGGCTGTTCACCAGCGCGGCGTTCTGGCTGGTCTTCAGACTGTTCGGCTTCGAGAGCGGCGAAAACCCTGGCAATGCGCCCGATCAGGCAGCCCGTTTCCTGATGACCCTTTTCCCGATCTTGATGATGGTGATCAGCTTTGCGTTCTCTTTCACCGTCAACTTTCGAAAGACTGAACCCTCTATTGAAGCCCCCAGACCGGCATCCCTGCCGACTGAGTGAAGGAGCGTTGATATACTATGGCCCTGTTACGCCTTGATCACACGCCAGAAACGATCAAAGTGTGCTCTCCTTTGTATGTCATCCTGCCCGACCCGGGGCGGATGCAGGCTGTCCCGGTTCGCGAGCGCAAAGTGCTTTACCTGCTCCACGGGTTGAGCGATGACGGCAGCGCCTGGCAGCGGTATACCGCTATCGAGACCTATGCGATGGAGTACGGGCTGGTGGTGGTGATGCCGTCCTTCGGACGCAGCTTCTACATGGACCTGGAAAACGGCCAGGCCTACTTTTCTTACCTGGTGGAAGAACTGCCGCGCTATCTGGAGGATGTGTTTGGGATTATCCCCCGGCGGGAAAACACCCTGATTGCCGGCAATTCGATGGGCGGATACGGGGCTCTCAAGGCGGCGCTGCTCCACCCGGAAAAATATCTCGCCGCCGGGATCTTCTCCGGTGTGGTTTCCCTGGCGATCCTGGCGCTGATGCCAAACGATCTCCGCCGGGCTGAGTTTACTCACCTGTTCGGCGATCTGAACAGGCTGGCCGGCAGCGAACATGATCCGGCTGTATGGCTGCAACGCGCCGTTAGAAAGCCAGAAACCTTACCCTATCTCTACGTCGCGGTCGGGAGGCAGGAGGATTTATATCCGGTCAACCAGGCGTTCAACGCCGCCTGCCAGCAACTTGGCTTGAAAATCGAATATCACGTAGAGGACGGCAAGCACGACTGGTATTTCTGGGATTCCCAAATCCAACGATTTTTAGCCAGGACCCTCAAGCCGGTTAATGAGGAATCAATTCGATGAATTTGATCCACACTTTCGACATTCATATCGAACCTGCCAGGCAGGGAAGCTATTTTACGATCCCGTTTGAGGTCCCGCCAGGGATCGAAACCCTGCGGTTGAAATACCAGTATGCCCGGCGGGGAGGAGAAGAAATTCACCTCGAAAACGGCGTTTTTACCTCACGGCCCGAGATCAACATCATCGACCTCGGGCTGATCGGACAGGACGGTAGACAGGTGGGCGCTTCCGGCTCGGATAAAACCGAAATCTACCTGCGCGAAACCGATGCGACGCCCGGTTACACGCCTTGCCCACTCACCCCGGGTGCATGGCAAATCCTGGTTGGGGCATACAAGGTGGCCCCAGAAGGCGTTTCCGTCCATTACGAAGTGGTCTTCGAAGAGAAACACCTCAGGCTGCTCAGAGGCGACCTGCATACCCACACCCTGGCCTCCGATGGCGTGCACACGCTCGAGGAGCTGGCCTGGAAAGCGCTGCGAAACGGGCTAGATTTTATCGCGGTGACGGATCACAACCAGCAGGCTCCGGCTGAGCGGCTGCCGCGCATCCTCGGCGTGACCATGATCCCCGGGGTGGAATGGACTCACTTTCAGGGGCATGCCAATTTTCTTGGCATGGATCAGCCCTACGACGAGCCGTTTTACACCAACACATTTGAGGATACCCGTGCGCAATTCGAATCAGCCCGCAAACGCGGCGCGCTGATCACCATCAATCACCCTTTCGAGGAGATCTGCCCATTTCAATTCGATTTCAACCAGTTGCCGTTCGATTGTCTTGAGGTTTGGAACGGACCAATGCGCGAGGCGAACCTGCGTGCGCTGGGGTTGTGGCAGCAGATGCTGGCGAATGGCAGAAAAATACCTTGTACTGGCGGGAGCGACTATCACCGCGACGCGCCTTTCATTTTTCTCGGCGGGCCGACTATGGGCGTTTATGCCCTGTCTGCCGGGGTGAGCGACATCCTCGCGGCGATCCGCCAGGGGCACGCCTTTATCACCTTTGCGCCCAATGGGCCTACCGCAGAATTGAACGCCGGCAAGGGACGGATGGGCGACAGCGTCATCTGGAACGAGGATAAGGAACTGCGTATTCACGCAGCAGGTTTGCTTGCCGGCGACCTGCTGCAGGTTGTGACGGGTGCCAGCAGCGATGTGATCTTCAAAGCCGCGACGGATGGAGAGGTCAGCCTGGTTTATCCTATGGCTGCGCCGGGATTCGCCCGGATCGAAATATTGCGCAGCTTCATCCCCGGCCTGCCGCCGCTGCCGGCATTGATTTCTAATCCGGTCTATTTCGAATAAGTAATCTGGTACGATCCAACGGGGTGGTTACTTGCATCCTTGGTGAAGGTATTTGTGACACTCCGCCTCGGTTAAGCTGCGGGTAACGCGTGCTTTCGCGATCGATACCAACTCATCCAGTTGAGTCGTATAGGTTCGCACAGTCCCATCTGCACCCGAGGTGGCTATAAGTCGGCCGTCTTCGGAAAAGCTCACCGCGAAAACGTTGCTGGTGTTCCCGTAAAGGCTGAATTGTTCTGCGCCGGTATCAACCGACCAAACTTTTGCCAGCCGGTCGAAACTGGCGGATGCCAGCCAGCCGCCATCCCGGCTGAACGTTAACCCGTTGATCAATCCCGCATGACCGGCGAGCGCGCGCACCGGATAACTGGACGATATCTCATAGAAGATGATTGAACCATCCTGGTATCCAACTGCGATCCATTCTCCGGTGGGATTCGTTTGCATGGCATACGGGTCGAAGATTCCATCCCCGTACCTCTGGATTTCACTGCCAGACGCGGTATCCCAGCGATGAACGAATCGATCCAAACCACCTGTAAATACGCTGGCGCCATCCCTGCTGAAGGCGACGCCAGACCATTGACCCTGAAATGTATATCTTTCCTTCCCCAAGGCGAGGTCCCACAACCTGGCTGTCCCGTCCCAGCTACTGCTGATCAGCAGCCTGTTGTCAGGGCTAAACGCCAGATCGAAAACCAGATAACTATGTCCTTGAAGAGTTGTAATTGTTTTTCCGGTCAGGGCGTCCAGAATATAGATTGTCCCGGACTGGCTGCCAACCGCGATTGTATGACCGTCCTGGGAAAAGGTCAGGGCGCTCAGATGGTCGGCTAACTGAACACTGTGAACCAGAGTGTTTCCTGAGGGATTCCAGATCTTCACCCAGCCGTCATCTCCCACCGACGCCAGCCAATTGCCATCCGGACTATAGGAGATATCCCAAACTGCGGATGAGTGTCCTTGGGTGGTGTTGATCTCCCTGCCTGGAGTGGTATCCCATATTTTCAACGATCCGTCATAACCGGAGGTTACCAGGCGGATGCCATCCTCGTTGGCGGAAAGAGAGATGACTGTGGAGGTATTTCCGGCCAGGGTTAACAATAATTGGCCGGTATCAGAATCCCATATTTTGGTTGTTCCATCCTGCCCTGCGGCAGCAAGACGGTTTGATCCGGGGATGAAAACGACATCGTAAAAGCCCGAGGTTCCACTCACCCGCTGGAGCATATCGCCGTTGGAGATATCCCAGACCAGAAGCGTGCCGTCTTCGCTGGCAGAAGCTAATTTATCTCCTTGCGGCGAAAATGCGATGTTATGAACGTTACCGCTATGCTGGAACCTGTCTATTTCCTGGTAAGTACCGGCGTCCCATATAACAACGACGCCCGAATCATCGCTAGTGGCGATCAGTGTTCCATCAAGATTAAAAGCAACCCCGTCGCAAGGATTGGAGTGACCGGTCAGAGATGCCACCGGTTTCCTCAAGGTCAAATCGATGATTGTAGGAATCCCATCCAGATTCGCCGTGGCGAGAAAACGGCTATCCGGGCTGATACTGATGTGGACGACTTCATTGTTGGGAGCTCCCTCGACCAATCCTACAATTCTATAGATTTCTTCCCCGTTATCCGGATCAAGCAGAGCTATTCCTTTGCGAAAAGCAACGGCCAGGTAATTGCCATCCGGGCTGAACGCCAGGGAGTAGCCCAATTCGTTATTTCCGGCTGGTAATTCCCATATGAGTTCTCCTGTTTCTGAATCCCACAGTTTTACATCACCAAAGGCGCCGATACTGGCCAGTCGAGAACCGTCTGGGCTGTATGCAGTCCCGGGAGAGCCGCCTTCGTGTTTGGCTTCGATAGTCCGTAGAAGGTGTAGTTCAGGCAGGGTTTGGCGTAGGGCATTCCTTGCTTCCAGGGTGTTGGCCTTTCCGAGCGCTTCCAGCGCGAGCAGTACGCTCCTTTCTGGATCAATCGCGATGTTGTTGACTGCCGCCGCTGCAAGCTCGCGTGAGGTTGCCAGCCGGTTGGCTTGCGCTGATTGCGACCAGAAGAATCCTGCGGAGGCGGCGAGCAACCCAGCAAGGAGAAATGCGATCAGCAGAAATAGCGACCGCTGGCGCAGCCTCCGGTTCGCAGATGCTTGTTGCTCGGCGCGCACGCGTTCGGAGTAAGCCAATTGGCGGGATGCTTGTAGTTCGCGCTGGCGCTGGGCTTCGCGCTCAATCACCTCCTGTTCGGCGAATAATCTCGATTCTTCCAGGAACGTCCTTTCCTGGAAATTCAACGAGGAGGGATGAGCGCCAGCCCACTCTACTGCCTGGGCTAGCCGGGCTCCGCGATAGAGTCCTGATGAATCGCGTCCGATCCGATTCCATTCCTGAGACGCCACAGTTAAATGTCGGTGGGTGCGTAATCCCTCCCGGTCCTCGTCGAGCCAGTTGCGCAGGGTCGGCCACTCACGGATCAAGGCTTCATGAGCTACCTCTGCGGTATGCTGCGAAGTAGTTATTAATCTCGCATCTGCCAGCTTTGTCAAGACCTCCTGAACCTCCTCACTGTCAGCGCCATCTGTGATAATTTCTTCCAGGCTCACCCTTCTCCGCGTTCCGGCTGCTGTTTCATCGCCGCCCAGCTCAGTCAACCGCAGGAAGATCTGGCGAGCGATAATCCGCTGTTGAGGGGCTAGTTGATCGTGGAAAACAGCTTCGGCAGTTTCGGCGATCGCTCCGCGAACCCCACCCGCGGCAGTGTATCCGCTAAGCGTGAGAGTGCGCCCTCTCCGGCGGCGCCAGGTTTCTAATAACGCATGCGAGAGCAGTGGCAACGCGCCCGGCTCTGGGTTTCGGCCAGCATCCGCGCCTACATCGTGCAGGAAAATGTCGACCAATCCCTGCTCGATTTCCCATCGTCCGCGCTTCGCTGGCTCTTCGATAGCCATACGCAGACCGTTGGCACCCATGGGGCCTATATATTCCTGGTGATGGGCTAGCGCCTGACGAAGCCGGTCGAAGCGGGAGCAGTTCGCGTAAAAATCAGCTCTCATTACGATAATTACAACGCCAAATTCATTAGGTAAAAAGGCGGCATTCATCAAGTTATCGATGAATAGTTCTTGAGCTTTGGGACTGTGGCATTGACTGAATACTTCCTCGAACTGATCCACAACCAGCAGCGATTGGGACGCTCCGGCAATATTTGCTAGGTTACGTAATACGCCAGCCGAAAAATGGGGATCATTTCGGATCTCGCTGACAGCATTTTCAATCGGCATTCTAGATTTGCCGTACCTGGTGAAACATTCTGCCAGCGCTTCCAGCGGATGGGCGGACGGCGTCATCACCAGAATAGGCCATCCCGCGGATGGGAACTGCCAACGTAGAGCGGGGATCAAACCCGCACGGACAATTGAAGACTTGCCGCTGCCGGAGGCGCCGATCACCGCTAAAAACCGGTTCCTATCCTCGATCTGTCTTTTCAAGCGCTCGACAAGAGTGTGGGTCAGCTCCTCCCGGCCGAAAAATATCTCGGCGTCGCCCTCATCAAAGAAATATAAGCCTTTGTAAGGTGAAAGACCTGCAGCGGGAGCATCTTCCCTGCGCATGGCTGCGGCAAGGTCGAGCAATCTCGCGGTCACCTCGGGCTGGCCTTCAATCTGGAGGACGGGTAGAAATCGGGCTGTCAGTGTTGCAAGATCTGGCAAACGTTCGTTCTGCTCCAGGCGGCAAATCTGTGCGTCGCTGTATCCAACCGCAATGGAAAGCTCGAGCTGAGTCAATCCTGCCCGGCGGCGAAGGTATTTGAGCAGGTCGCCAAAGGTCGTAAAACGGTCCAGGATGATGGATGTATTCGATTCGATCATCTCCCCTCCTGATCAGTAAATGCAGCGTATTTTCTTAGTATAGTGATATTTATACAGATTAGGAGAAATTGGTAAGAAATGTCAAGAATTGCGCCCCACATTATATTATTCTGTAAATGTGAAGAAAGCGAATACCTTCGTAAAGGAGATGCATAAATGATCAAGAAAATATGGATATCTTTGGGATGATCAGCCTGGGAATCCTGCCCAATTGTTCATCATTTGTGACGCCGTCTCCGCCCGGTATCTCCCCTACACAGACGCCGGTTCCCCCACCCGCTGTACCATCGCCGACTCGGACTCCAACCGCCGCTCCTGCGCCGTCTGAGGTTCCTCCCCCGACCCTTGCACCTGAAGAATTAGCGACGTCAATTGAACAAGTATCTGGAAAATGGGTAATCCGGTTAATGGGCGGCGGGGGAGGCGAGGATGCAGTCTTTACTCTGGCCGAAGACGGCACTTTTAACATGGTTGGTGTTGAGGGGGACCACGAGGGCATGTCCGTCGGTTACGGTACTTACCACTTTCAAGAGGGTCAATTGCTGTTGGAAAGTGACGCGTGCTTGAAATTTGGTCCAACAGATGTCTTCTTCACCTGCACCGGCGTCTATCAAGTGTTCGTGTCCATGGCGGACGGAAAACCGGCGGAACTAAGGTTTATTACCATCGACGATCCTTTTACCGACCGGCAGAAAACGCTGGGTGGAAAATCTTTTAGTCCTTATACTGCCGACTTATCTCAAGGAAAATGACTGCCGCTTTACTGCTCTCGATTGAGAAACCAGCGTTTCTTCGATGGTGGTGTTTCAGGAACAATACATTGGATCGACACAAGTAGATTTAGGAAAAAAGAAAGGACAATTGAAATGAAAAAAAACATTCTCTCCATAATTGCTGGGTGCGCGGCCATTGCGATGTTAGCGCTGCTGACCTTCCCAGCCGACGCCGGGGTGAACAGAATTGCGATCTCATCGGTCGAGTATGATTGTTTCACCGGGATCGAAAACATCTGGGGCTTCGACGGTCAAACTCTGCACGTTCGCGGCGTCACCCACACGAACTTCGATGTCTCAGCCAGCCCGGAATTGAATGGTGTTGCTACGACCGTCGCGAGTGGGGATTTCACCCCTAACGGCTATGCCATTCGCGGTACATTCCATTTCGAACCGTATGAGATTGACGGGACTTGGGAAGGGACGTGGACCTGGACCGAGAACAAAGTGGTCATCAGTGGACGCAGTGTGGCGCAAGGAACAGGCGAACTGGAAGGAAAGACACTCTTTCTCGAATTATTTGATATCTGGGATTACGATCCAGAGCTACTGGCCGCATATTGCGAGGGGATCGGCGAACCGGAAGGCGTTGTAGGCGCTGTAGGTTACATCCTCGATACGACCCAATGAGGGCTCATTTCGTTGTTGTGGGTGGTCACTGTATCAAGCAACGCTGTCAAACTCATTGCAGAGATAGATGTTGAGGTAGGCCCGGCAGTTCTCTTGTAATCGCCGGGCCTTGCCCGAATTGAAATCTTGTGAGGTTCCATCCCCGGCTTATTTAGGCTGCTGGCGTTGCTCTCTAATCCGGTATATTTCGATTAAGCAAAGATCAACGCTGCAGAATACCGATTAAGGGTTCTGGAGAGGTTGAAACCCAAATATTTGGAGAAGTTCTTCTGCAGACTTGGATCGGATGAATTCAATCCAAAGCCTCGCCAGTTCTCGATCCCCATCTGTAACCGGGGCAATGAAATACTCGGCGACCACGTTGAGCTCGTCTGGGATGTCGATGCTGCCCAAACTAGCCTGTTTTTCAGGAGTCAGGTCAGTGGCGTAAACGATGCCAGCGTCTGCTTCTCCTAAGCCGACTTTGACCACCACAGCCTTAGGAGAGGCTTCATAAGATACGGTATTTGCCAGCACCCGATCTTTGAAATCTGCGCCATAGACGCCGGGCTGGGCGGCTTTCTCAAGGAATTCCAGCGTGTAGGCGCCAACGGGTACATCGGGGGCTGCCAGCAGGACTTTGACACCTGGCTTGGCGAGGTCGCTGAGCGAGGATATCTTTCCCGGGTCGTCAAGCGGATAGACCATAATCAGCTTATTTCTGGTAAAGGCTGTCACATCCCGGCGGTCGATCCGCCCGTTTTCGACGGCGATGTCCATTTGTTGGCGATTCGCGCTGGCGAAGATGTCCGCCCTGGCGCCGTTGGAGAGCTGCTGAGCAAGCTGCTGGGAAGAGGCAAAATTTAACTCGATTTGAACCCTGGGATTGGCAGCTTCAAATGCCTGGGCGAGCTCGTTGAACGCCTCTGTCAAGGAAGAGGCGGCCATTACCGTGAGAACGCGCGTTTCGACAGGGGAGACAGCTGGGCTGGTCCTTGGCCTGCAGCCTGCCAGAATCGACAGCCCGATTAAAGCGCAGGTTGACCAGCATGGCAGCTTCTTTATGATCAGGCGGGAAAGCCAGGTCGCGCGCATTTCACCAATCTACCTCACTGACAGCCGTGCGGCGGCGCTGGCTAAGGATAATCTTCAGGAATAATAAAACCGCAAACGAGATCCCGATCAGGATGACGGCCAGGGTCAGAGCCACATTCAAATCGATTTCGAAACCGATGTAGATTGCCAGCGGCATGGTTTGGGTGCGTCCGGGAAAATTACCGGCAAAAATGATGGTCGCGCCGAACTCTCCCAGCGCGCGTGCCCAGGTAAGAGCGGATCCGCTCAGGAGCGCATTTAATCCGTTCGGAGCGACCACAAAGCGGAAAGTCTGCCAGCGGTTGGCGCCATCCAAAGCGGCGGCTTTTTTGAGCTCCCAGTCGATATTGCTGAAGCCGACCGCAGCGGTTTTAATGTAGAGCGGGGCGGCGATGAACAACTGAGCAAGAACAACTGCAACAGGCGTAAAGGGTATTTCGATTCCCAGGGGGAGGAGCCATGAGCCGATCAGCCCCCGCCGGCCAAAAGCCATCAACAGGGCGACGCCTGCCACCGCCGGCGGGAGGACGGTCGGAAGATCGACCAGCGTATCGACCAGTCCATGCAGGCGGAGGTGAGGGTGGCTCAAGTAGTAAGCAACCGGGGTGCCGAGCAGGAGGGTCAACAGCACGGTAACTGTGGATGTGGTCAGGCTTAAGCGAATCGCCTGGTGGATTTGCTCGTTTTTCAGGTTTTCAAGAATTTCAACGGGAGAAGCACGGACTAAAAGGGCAAGTATCGGTACCAGTATAAAAACGAGGTAGGGGACGATCGTAACCTTCCAGAAAGAGGAACGAAAGCGAGGGGGCAGCTCAGGAGACAGATTCATTCAATAATTGATTGAACAAGGTCTTCGCCAGGCGACCGTTAACGGAAATAACCTATTACGAAAAATGACGTTTCGCTGCGCCCATCGAGTCGTAGCGCTGTGCGAATGGGACGCAACGGCTTATCCGCCGCCTGGCCATCCAATATCTTAGAAATTTTCACCGCCATTATTCCAGCCCGACGGCTGGTTTATACAGTCCTTCAAAATTTACGCCAAGCATTCCGGCTTCATACGAGCGCCGGTCAACCTTTGAAAGGAAGCGAATGCCGGCTTCATCCAGCAGAGGAGTGCTTTTCATCGCATAAAATCGCTCGACGACCGCATTTACGCCAGAGGAGCTGGTTTCCCATTCGTAGCGGTCGTAACGGGTAAGGTTCAGCGGGCGGGTATAACCGCGTAGGGTTTTAAAACCTTCGATGTTGTAGAACATCTCGAAATAGGACATAGCCAGCTCACGAAGCGAGGTGTAGACCGGCTCGCGGAACCGCAGCCCGACAAAATTCGACTTGGCCACTGCGCCGTAGCGCTGGTTGTATTTGAATACTGCCAAAACGTGGTCATCGTCCGTCCCGGGTTCGGGTACGAGATCCATGATCATCGGCGGGTAGCCCAGCAGGCGGAGGGCGGCTGCGGCAAACAGCCCGCCGTCCAGGCAGTGACATTGCCTATCGCGCACCACTTCCAGCGGCGTCCGGTTCCGGTTTTCGCCGACGTACGGGATCGAATCGAGGAAGTTCTGGATGTCAATGGGAAGTTTGAAGGTTCGGATCAGGTCTTCATCTGCTCCGCTCAATTGATCGATGAAACTCATGATTGCCTCCGCATGATGAACGGAATCGCACTGTGATTCTCAAGTCGCTAGTATAACACGCCTGAAGAAGTTGGCCTGAATGTAGAGTCCTATCATTTTGATGGATTTCTCCAATGCATGGGAAGAAGATTAATATTCGTTTAGTGTTTACGAGGCCGCGCAACCGCTCTGGAGAACGGGTGTTGTAATCACCGTACCCATAACGAAAAATTCAAGTTCGAGCAAGGAGCATTTCCCATGTTTGACCCAAAAGCAGTTGCGATTGTAGGCCTGGGAGCGATCATGCCGGACGCGGAAAACGCGGACAGTTTCTGGAAAAATGTTCTTGGAAACCATTATTCTATTTCGGACGTACCTGCTGACCGCTGGAATGTCGACCTGTATTACGACCCTGACCCTGCAGCCGTTGATAAAACCTACAGCAAGATTGGCGGCTGGGTGCATTCGTTCACTTTCGAGCCGTTAAAATGGGGGATTCCCATTCCGCCCAGCGTGCTGGCAGTGATGGACGACGGGCAGAAGTGGGGCATCGCCACCGCCCGACAGGCGCTGCTGGATTACGGTTATCCGCAAAAACCGCTCGATCAAACCCGGGTGGCGGTGATTCTCGGCAATGCCCTGGCGGGCGAGAACCATTACATCACCAGCCTGCGCATCCACCTGCCCGATTTTCTCACTTCGCTGGCGAGCGTTGACGCTTTCCGCCAGCTGCCGCATGAGGTTCAGGCGGCGCTGGTGGAGGGCGTCCAACAGGACTTCCGGGCGCGGATCGCCAATATCACTGAGGATACCATGCCCGGCGAGCTTGGCAATATCATCGCCGGGCGAATCGCCAACGTGTTCAATTTCGCCGGGCCGAACTTCGTCACCGACGCCGCCTGCGCTTCTTCTTTAGCCGCACTGCAGGCGGCAGTGGATGGGCTGGTTTCGCACCAGTTTGACGCCGTGTTGACCGGCGGGGTGGACCGCAACATGGGTATCGAGGGCTTTGTTAAATTCTCCAAGATCGGCGCGCTCAGCCCGGACGGCTCGCGCCCGTTCGCCGAAGGGGCTAACGGCTTTGTGATGGGCGAGGGCGCGGCGTTATTCCTGCTCAAACGCCTGGCGGACGCCGAACGGGACGGGGATAAGATCTACGCCGTCATCCGCGGCATCGGCAGCAGCAGCGACGGCAAGGGGAAGGGCATCACCGCGCCGAATCCGCTCGGTCAGCAGCGGGCGCTCGAGCGAGCCTGGAAGAACGCAGGGGTTAACCCCGCCAGCGTCGGCCTGATCGAGGCGCACGGCACCTCGACCAAAGTCGGCGACGTGGTCGAGGTCAACAGCCTGAACGCAATCTTTGGCCAGTTCAGCCTTCCGCCGCGTCAAATCGCCCTGGGGTCGGTCAAATCCAACATCGGCCATTTGAAAAGCGCCGCCGGCGCGGCGGGCATGCTCAAGGCCACGCTTGCCCTTCACACCAAAACGCTGCCGCCCTCAGCCAACTTCCATAAACCCAATCCCGACATTGATTTCGGTCATATTCCCTTCTACGTCAATACTGAGGCCCGCCCGTGGGAAAATCTGCCGGGCGAAATCCGCCGGGCGGGAGTCAGCTCATTCGGCTTCGGCGGGACGAATTTTCATGTCGTGATGGAAGAGTGGGTACCCGGTTTGCTCACATCCGAGCAGAAAATCTTCCCCGGCTTTGAGATCAAAGCCGCCGCCCAGCCCGAGGCGGAGCCTGAAAGAACATTGACCGTTGAAACCGCGGAGCGGATGGCGACCTACCGTGGGGTGATGTTCCTCGCCGCGCCGTCGAAAAATGAGCTCAAATCCAGGTTGGCGGCAGCCCTCGAGGATGCGCGCAGCGGTAAAACACCTCCGCAGGTCGCGCCAGATCCGGCTGATCTCCGCCAGCCGGAGCGGATTGCGATCGATTTCGGCGACGCTGCCGAATTGGTCAAGCGGGCAGAAAAAGCTCTTTCTGCCTTCGAGGACGAATTCCCCAATACCTGGCAGGCTTTGACCGCCCAGGGGATCTACCGTGGGAGCGGTGAACCAGGAAAGCTGGCTTTTCTCTTCCCCGGACAGGGTTCGCAGTACGTCAACATGCTCAAAGACCTCTGCGAAGTCGAGGCCGTGGTCGCGGATACCTTCAAAGAAGCCGATCAGGTCATGACGCCGATCCTAGGCCGCCCGTTGACCAGCTACATTTACGTTGAGGGGGATGAGGAGTCGCTCAAGAAGGCAGAGGCAGCTCTGCGCGATACTGCCATCACTCAGCCGGCGATGCTGACCGCAAACGTCGCTTTGCTGCGGTTGATGAATCAATTTGGTTATACCCCAGACCTGGTGATCGGTCACAGCCTGGGCGAGTACGCAGCGCTGGTTGCTTCAGGCGTGCTAACTTTTGCGGAGGCGCTCGAGGTGGTCAGCGCGCGCGGGCGCGAGATGAAGAAAGTGTCCATGGAAGACAACGGCTGCATGGCAGCCGTTTCCGCGCCGATCGAGCAGGTCGAAAAGATCCTCAGCCAGGTGGACGGGTATGTCGTCCTGGCGAACATTAACAGTCCGCTGCAATCGGTGGTTGGCGGCAATACCCAGGCCGTCGAAGCTGCCTTGCGGGCGTTCGATCAAGCCGGCTTTCAGGCGACCAAAATCCCGGTCTCGCACGCCTTCCATACCCGCATTGTCGCCCCGGCCAGCGAACCGCTCAAGAGTGTCATCGACAGGATGAGCCTGCAGCCCCCGAAGATCCCGGTGGTTGCCAATGTAACCGGCGAGTTGTACCCGTCCAGCCGGGAGGAGATCCTCGAAATCCTCGCCCGGCAGGTGGCCTCTCCTGTGCAGTTCATCAAAGGGATTCAGACTCTGTACAGCCAGGGCGCGCGGGTGTTCGTTGAAGTCGGACCGAAGCGGGTGCTCAACGCCCTGGCGACGGACAATTTCAAGGATAAAAACGACGTCATTCTCCTGGCGACCAACCATCCGCGCAAGGGGGCGGTGGTCAGCTTTAACGAAGCCCTGTGCGGACTGTTCGCCGCCGGGGTGCTGTACTCGACCCATGCAGGGCAGTCCGCCGGACAGACAGCCCAGGCGCGGAGTGCGGAACTCAAACAAACGGTTATCAGTGAGCCAGCCAATCATCCAGCTCCGACCGGACAACCTCAGGCCGCCGCGCCGGCAGGCGACGGCAGGCTGCCGTTGACCGGCTCGGTGGTGATCAGCGGGGCGGGCTTGGGGCTTCCCGGGCGAACCGGCGCGGTCTTCGCCGATCATAACGTGGAAAGCATCCTCAAAGGTGAAATCCGTATCGAGCCGCTGCCGGAGGATTCCCGCCTGGCAATGGTCGAAAAGCGGGTCACCCGCCTGGAGAAGAGCGACGCTGGGGCGCAGATGGTCAACATCGACAACCTCGACCTTACGATCAAGCTGGCCGGCCAGCGCGGCTCGTTCGATTTGATCCAGGATTTCGGCGTGCCGGAAGAGCGCGCCGACGCCTGCGATGTTTCCACTCAGCTGGCCATCGCCTCCGGCATCGAGGCTTTGCGCGATGCAGGCATCCCGCTGGTGATGGCTTACCGACAGACGAGCAAAGGCACCTACCTGCCCGACCGCTGGCGCCTGCCGGAAGCTCTGCGGGACGAAACCGGGGTGATCTTCGCCTCGGCCTTCCCGGGCGTCAACCGTATGGCCGAGGAGGCCGACCGTTTCTACCAGCACCGGCAGCTTCAGTCGCAGCTTGAGGAAATCCGCCAAATCTCCGCGCTTGTGTTTGAAGACCAGGCTGACCTGCGCAAAGCTCTTGCCGCACGGATGGATGAACTGCAAGCCCGGCTGAACCAAATGGATTACCATTTCGACCGCCGTTTTATCTTCCGCATTCTTGCCATGGGTCATTCGCAATTTGCCGAGTATATCGGCGCGCGCGGGCCGAACACTCACGTCAATGCCGCCTGCGCCACCACCACCCACGCCATTGCTATCGCTGAGGATTGGATTCGGGCCGGACGCTGCCGCCGGGTGGTGATCATTGCCGGCGATGACGTCACCAACCCCACCACGGCCGCCTGGATCGGCACCGGGCTGCTTGCATCCGGGGCCACTACCATTGAACAGGACCTTCGCCTGGCGGCGCTGCCCTTCGACCGGCGGCGTAACGGGATGATCATGGGCATGGGCGCGGCTGCGCTGGTGGTCGAGTCCGAAGATGCGGTTCGCGAGCGAGGGATGAAAGGCATCTGTGAAATCCTGGCGACCGAGATTGCCAACAGCGCCTTCCACGGCACGCGCCTGGATGTCCCTCACGTCCGCGAGGTGATGGATCGCCTGGTTACCAGGGCAGAGCAGCGATTCGGCATCCGCAGGGGCGAAATCGCCAGCCAGACCATGTTTATGTCTCATGAAACCTATACCCCCGCCCGCGGCGGCTCAGCCTCGGCCGAGATCCATGCTCTGCGCCACACATTTGGAGACGCCGCCAGCCAGGTGATCATTGCCAACACCAAGGGGTACACCGGTCACACCATGGGGGTAGGCGTCGAGGATGTGGTTTCGGTCAAGGCGCTGGAGAATGGGATCGTCCCGCCGATCGCCAATTACGACGAGAAGTTCGAGCCTGACCCTGAGCTGGGCGATTTGAATCTCTCTCGCGGCGGCGAATATCCCATCCGCTACGCTCTCCGCCTGGGAGCCGGATTTGGTTCGCAGATTGCCATGGCCCTCTTCCGGGTAATCCCGGGCGTCAAGGAGCGTGTGTTGCAGGACCGGTATAAGGAGTGGCTGGCGCGGGCTGCAGGCTATGAACAGGCCGAGCTCGAGGTTGTCCAGCGGACGCTGCGCATCCGTCATGCCGGACCGCCGGTAAAAGAGCCGGTAAAATCGACCTGGCAATTCGGGCAAGGCCCGACCTTATGGGCCGACCGTCAAGATGAAGCCGTCCGGCGGTCTGTCGAGCAACCAGCCCCCGATTTCACACCGGGGGAAGCGCAGAACCCTGCGCCAAATCATCACCCAATTACGGCGCAACCCCCGGCAGCGCTCGAGGAGATCAAAGCCTTCGTTCTCCAGCAGGTGGCGGAAAAGACCGGCTACCCCGCCGAAATGCTCGACCTGGACCTCGATCTCGAGGCTGATCTGGGCATCGACACGGTCAAGCAGGCGGAGTTATTTGCCGCGATCCGCGAGCATTATCAGATACCCCGCCGCGAAGACCTGCGCCTGGTCGATTACAACACCCTGGCCAAAGTGATTCAATTCATGCATGAGGCGCTTTCGGTGGGATCGGCCTCGCCTGCTGAAGCTCAGCAAGCGGAGCCGGCTGCTGCTCAACCCGGGCAGGCTGAACCGGCGCCAGCTGCAGTTGCAATGAACGACCTGGAACGCGAGTCGGTCAGGCAGTACGTCCTATCCGTGGTCAGCGAGAAGACCGGCTACCCGGCTGAAATGCTGGATATGGACCTCGATCTGGAAGCCGACCTGGGTATCGACACCGTCAAACAGGCTGAGCTGTTCGCCACGGTGCGGACTCATTACGGCATCCCTCGCCGCGAAGACCTGCGCCTGGTGGATTACAACACGCTGTCCAAAGTCGTCCAGTTCATTCTAGATTCATCCTCCCAGACCGCGCCGAACGCGACTGAGATCGCGCCCTCGCCTGCGCCTGTAGCGGCGGAAGCCCTCTCTACCCCGATGCCTGTAAAAGCCTCGATTGACTCGACCCGCACACCTGTGCCAGACATGGAGGGATTACCATACGGGGCGATGGCCGGCCAGAATTCCAATGAGATTGCTGCCTTTGTCACCGATTTGGTCAGTCAGAAGACCGGCTATCCGGCTGAAATGCTCGACATGGACCTCGATCTCGAAGCCGATCTTGGCATCGACACGGTCAAACAGGCCGAGCTGTTCGCTGCAGTGCGGACTCATTACGGCATCCCTCGCCGCGAGGATCTGCGCCTGGTGGATTACAACACCCTTTCAAAGGTGGTTGGCTTTGTCCAGGATTCGCTCAAGAATCAGGCGGCTGCCGCACCGCCGAGTGTTTCTATAGAATCCGGAATTGCCCAATCAACCGCCGCGCCGGCGGCTGAAACAGATGAAGGTCAGGCTGTAGCAGCAGAGCGCGGCAAGGAAGCTCCCGCAGCAATCCGCCGGAGAGTGCCGGCGCCGGTGCTTCGCCCGCGCCTGGACCTGTGCGTCCCGACTGGCGTAAAGCTGGAAGAGGGCGTCAAGGTATTGGTGGTCGCCGATAAAGGTAAGGTGGCTGATTCACTCGCCCGCCGGCTGCGCGGACGGAATGTCCAGGTTCTTCTAACGCCGCCTCAGCCGATTGAGAATCTGATTGAAAACCTGAAAATCTGGCAGGAGCCTGGCCCGATCCACGGCATCTTCTACCTGCCTGCGCTCGACCCGGAGCCGGACCTGGATACGCACACCCCTGAATCCTGGCAGCAATTGCTGGCTGAGCGTGTGACTCCCCTTTACCACCTGATGCGCGAAATCCGCCCGGAGCCTTTCCTGGTCTGCGCGACGCGTTTGGGCGGGCTACACGGCTACGATGGCCAAAAACCGCCTGCGCCGTCCGGCGGCGCGGTGTCCGGCTTTGCCAAAGCCCTTCAGATGGAGCGGGCCGAAACCTTCGTAAAGGTGGTCGATTTCAGTGAAGATGAAACCCCCGCTCAGGTGGCGATCCGGCTGATCGACGAAACCCTATCTGATCCCGGCGCGGTTGAGATCGGCTGGAAGGGCGAGCAGCGTTTCACCGTTGCCATGATCGAGCGCGAAACAGCGGATGAACCCTTCGTTCTTGGTGAAAAACCGGTCTTCCTGGTCACCGGCGGGTCGGCGGGGATCAGCGCGCCAGTGGTGATCGACCTGGCTCAACGGACACAAGGGAGGTTTTACCTTCTCAGCCGGACGCCGCTGCCGGCGGCGGATAACCCTGATCTGACCCGGCTGCGCACGGATCGCGATGGGCTAAAAAGGGAATGGATGCTCCAGATGGCACAAAATGGAAACAAGCCCACTCCGGCTCAGATCGAGAGGCGCCTGAGCGCGCTGGAGCGGACTGCCGCCACCCTGGATGCCATTCGGGTAGTGGAGCAGGCTGGTGGAACAGCCAGATACCTCGTCTGCGACGTCACCGATCCGGATCAGGTTGATAAGGCAGTGAAGGCTGTTGCAGACGACGAAGGCAGCTTAGCTGTCATCCTGCATGTGGCGGGTTTCGAGCACTCCCGCAGGCTGGAAAGCAAACCGCTGGAGGAGTTCGAAGGGACAATCACGGTCAAGGTGAATGGATTTTTCAACGTTTATCAGGCGCTTCGCAGGCATAAACTCCAGCCCAAAGCATGGGTGATGTTCACCTCGGTCGCGGGGCGCTTCGGCAATGCCGGGCAAACCGATTACAGCGCTGCTAACGACTGGCTTTGCAAGCTCAGTGCGGCGCTGAACTCACCATCATCGGGAACGAAGGCGGTCGCCATCGATTGGGGAGCCTGGGCGGAAGTGGGCATGTCGGCCCGCGGATATATCCCCGAGCTGATGAAGCGAGCCGGGATCGATTTGATCGCGCCAAGCGAAGCCGCCCCGTGGGTATACAGAGAATTGATCCGCGGTCATTCGGGCAGCGAGGTGATCCTCGCCGGCTCGCTTGGCCGTCTGGAGACGATGGGACGCGAGGACGGCGGGTTGAACATCGACGCCGCCAACCGCGCGTTAACCGAGGGCGAGCCCATCCATATCATGCTCAGCCGCCTGACCGGGCTGCGCCTGCACGAGGGTATCCTGCTGGAGGCTGAGCTGGATCCGAGCAGCGAACCTTTCCTGCGGGATCATACCCTGAACGGGGTGCCGCTCCTGCCGGGGGTAATGGGCATCGAGGGTTTTACCATAGCTGCCAAACATATCGCCTCGTCGATTGGGGCAAGCAAGCGAGGGTTCGATGTGACCCAACTGGAGGATATCCAATTCCTCACTCCGTTCAAGTTTTACCGCAATGAAAAGAGGCGGATCACCTGGAAAGCACAGGTGGTCTACGAGAAAAGTGGACTGGTCGCTTATGTAACCCTCGAATCCAGGCTGGCAGCCAGAACCCGTAAAGACGAAATCGTCCAGCATTTCGCCGGTAAGGTTCACCTGAAACCGCTGGATGTGCCGCTTCAAGAAGTCAAGATCAAGCCGCCGGAATGGAACGGCGCCTATACAGTCGAAGCAGCGGATATCTACCGGCTTTACTTCCACGGCCCATCTTTTCAGGTCCTGGAAGGGGTCCAGCGCTCGGGCAATGTGGTCTTAGGTAAACTGAGCAGCAGCCTGCCGTCGATTACCAGAAATGGCAAAGAGGACCCGACCACGCCGGTGCTGGTCGAGCTCTGTATGCAGACCGCCGGCGTGTGGGAGGCAGGTTCTACTGGAATTCTGGC
Source organism: uncultured Anaerolinea sp. (assembly GCA_964564935.1). GTDB lineage: Bacteria > Chloroflexota > Anaerolineae > Anaerolineales > Anaerolineaceae > Bellilinea. The sequence continues at coordinate 22,751 of CAZMCF010000007.1, forward strand.
TCTGCCGCGCTCGATCGGCGAGCTGACCCTCTACAAGGCCAGGCCAAACGGCGCGCCGATCTTCGCTGAGGTCACCCCCGGCACGGACGATGATGGCAGGATCTGCTTCGATGCGCGGGTGGTCGATGCAAAAGGGCAGGTTTACCTGGAAATGCGCGATTACCGCACCTCGCCGCTGCCATACACGGTCGAAGAAAAGCTGCTCGAGCCGTTGAAAGAACTGGTTAAAGCCAGGTGACGTTTGGGTATTGAAGGCCGTTTGAAGGTGCATTGGACGCTGGCCGAGGCCGCCCCGGGATGGGACGACCCGGCCAGCCTTGACTGGCTCTCCGTCCAGGAAAAACGCCGGCTGGAATTGCTGCGTTTTCCAAAGCGGCGCGCTGAGTGGCTGCTTGGGCGGCGAACTGCCAAAATGTTGCTTTTGAGCAGTCTGGCAAGTCTGAGGGGGATAGATCCGGGATCGTTGTCGATCGAAAACGAGCCTGAGGGCGCTCCCTGCGCTTTTCAGGGCGGGGAAAGGCTGGATCTCAGCCTGTCGATCAGCCACCGCGGCCGACTGGCTTTATGCGCGTTCTGCGAGGGCCAGGATTGTTCGCTAGGCGCGGATATCGAAAAGATCGAGTCCCGCAATGAGGTCTTCGCCGAGGATTACTTTACGAGGGTGGAACAAAACCAGCTGGATGGTAGCGCAGGCGCTGAGCGAGACCGGTTGGTGACCCTGATCTGGTCGGCGAAAGAGGCGGCGCTCAAAGCGCTGCTTAAAGGGCTGCGCCTGGATACGCGCAGCGTAGAAATTTCCAGGATTTCCAGCGTTAACTCAGGCTGGGGAGGTTTTATGGTGCGCAGCGACCAGACTACGGCAGGCGTCTGGCGCGGCTGGTGGCAGGTATGGGGGGAGTACGTGTTGACTCTCGCGCTGCTTGGTCCGCGGATGGCAGTCGAGAACGCCATCCCGGAGGAAAAAGGGAAAATAGTTTCCGTCTAAAAAGTCTTATCGATCGGGCTGGTTTCTGCTCGAACGCATGGATAGATTGAACGGCTGCTCTGGCCTGTACGCCTCAAGGCCAGGATCAGAAGCCACCCCAAGCGAATTGAGGGCGCGCAGGCGCAGCAGGTAGGCTGCGCCGGTCAGCAGATGCAGGGCAACGTCTACCGCCTGTCGGTTTTCGGGCTTTTCCAGGTAGGTGCCGCGGGTCCAATCGTTAAAACTGCCCATTGACGGGCCGCACCAGATTTGATAGTCCATCTCTCGCCCGGGCTCGCCGTTGTTCGACCAGCGCGACGACAGCCCAAGGTACCAGCGGAAGACCAGCGCCATCTTCTGACGTGGGTCGGCGTTAGCCCGCTCGATCTGGCGCGGATCGCGCTCTTGGAAGAACTTTACCGTTTCATTCCAGATCTCTTCCAACGGGCGGCGAAAGACCGTCTTTTCCAGCTTTTCGCGTTCCTCGATCGGCAGATCTTCGAGAGCGGCGTAACGCGAGTAGAGCTCATAGAGCTTCGAAGCGCGCAGCCCGAACATCGTCCCGCGCTTGAGCACCTGAACTTTGACGCCCATTTCGAACATGTCCGCGGCAGGGGCCATGATCACATCCGCCATGTCAGCCTGGGCGAGAAGGCGTTTGGTGTGCTCCGAGGCTCCGGCTTCCACGCAGGCCTGGTTGACCGAGCCGGTGACGACGTAAGCTGCGCCCATGGCGAGAGCGGCTGCCGCCGCGGCCGGGGTACCGATCCCGCCGGCAGCGCCAACCCGGATCGGGGTCGGGTAACGGTATTTGGTCTGAATTTCGTCGCGTAGGGCCAGCATGGCCGGCATCAGGCAGACCAGCGGGCGGTTATCCGTGTGACCACCCGAGTCAGCCTCAACGGTGACGTCGTCGGCAACCGGCACCTCGCGGGCCAGACGGGCCTGTTCTTCGCTGATTTTCCCCTCCTGAAATAGCTGGTTGATCAGGTCATCTGGGGCAGGCTGCATGAAGCGCCGGGCGACTTCCTTGCGTGAGAGCTTGGCAATGACCTTGTTTTCCACGATGATCTTCCCGGAGGGATCCAGACGCAGACCGGCCAGCCGGTAGCGTACCAGATTAATGGTCAAATCCACGTATGCCGAGGCCTCGACTGTGCGGATGCCATGTTGGAGGTAGAGTTCGGCTGCCGCGCGTTCCATCGCTGGCTCGTTCGGGCTGTTGATCAGGTTGAAGGCGTAGGGACCGTCTGGAAGGGCGGCTTTGATCTCGTGGATGGCCGCCTCCAGCCTGGGCGGAACCATCCCGGCGGCGCCGAAGGAGCTCAGGATGCCAGCCTTGCCCAGGGAAATCACCAGCCGGGTCGAAGCAATCCCGTTAGCCATTGCGCCGGTGTAGTAGGCATAACGAACGCCGTAATAAGCGCGAAATGCCGGGTCGCCTAGGGATTCGAGCGGAGCGGGGGGCAGATAGGCCAGCGCTTCGGCTGGGATGGTGCTTTTATCTGCCGCCGGCGCGGCGCTGCCTGAGTTGGTCAGACCGATGTTCTCATCCAGTCTGACGACCCAGACCAGGTCATCAAGAGCTAATAAGCGCGAGGAAATCCCCTGGCCGTCAAAGGCGAGTGTATCGAGCGGGCCGCTCCAGGCCAACCGGATGGGCAGGGCCGAACGGGCAGCCGTGAGCAGCGGGCGGGTGTGATCGCGAATGGTTTCGGTCATTCTTATCCCTTCGGTCAAGGTTTATCAGCGTAAGAGAAGCCGGATGGATTCCTCCCGGCTTATGCATGATAAAACCCGTTTTCGGCGGGTTGGTTGCGCGGATCTTCTTTACCTGCGCCTTTGCCTGGTGTCGGTCTCTTTGTCGGTGACGATCCGTTTTTGACGTTCCTTGCGGGCCAGATCCTTCTCGACAAACAGTTTCTCGCCGGTGAAGGGGTCGGTTTCGGTGTAATACATCAGGCTGGAGTAGGTCGAAGGGGTGGGGGTAAAGATCTGAACCTGCTCGGGGTGAATTTTGAGTTTACGGCTGGCAAACCATCTGACCTGCTCCATCTCCGCTTCCGAGCAGCCGGGATGCGCGGCAATCAGGTAATAGGTCAGATACTGGTTTTTCCCCTCCTCGCGGTTCAGCTCATCGAAAAGATGCTTGAACTCGAGCAGCGAACGGACGCCAGGTTTGCCCATTCGGCGCAGGACGGTTTCTTCGATGTGCTCCGGGGCGACTTTCATCTGCCCGGAAACATGATGGCGAACCAGCTCCCGCAGGTAAAGCGGTCCGCTCTTCTCGTCCGCCAGGACGATATCGTAGCGGATGCCGGAGGAGACAAAGACCTTTTTAACGCCTGGAAGTCTGCGCAGGGCAGCCAGCAGTTCGATTTGCCTGGAATGATCGATTTTTAGCTGGCTGCAGATTTCTGGGTAAAGGCAGCGTTTATGGCTGCACGCGCCGCTCTTCAGCTTCTTGGCGCACTCGAACCCGAACATGTTCGCTGTCGGTCCGCCGACGTCCTGGATGTAACCCTTGAACTGCGGGTGGCGGGTCAGCCGTTCAGCCTCGGCAACGATCGACTCTCGGCTGCGCCAGCTTACAGTGCGCCCCTCGTGGACGGCGATCGCGCAGAAATTGCATTCGCCGTAGCAGCCGCGGTGGGTGGCAATCGAGAATTGGATCGTTTCCAGGGCTTTCACCTTGCCCTGCTTTTCATAATAGGGATGCTGGGCGCGCTCGAAATCCAGGGCGTAGATTTCATCCAGTTCGGCGGTGCCTGGCGGCATGGGCGGCGGGTTTTGAATCAGCCAGCGTTCGCCGTGTCGCTGCTGCAATCCCCTGGCAGTGAGCGGATCATTATTCTTATAGAAAAGGTGAAACATGGCGGTGAATGCCGCTTTGTCTGAAGCAGCGGTTTGATAGTCTGGCAGCTCGAGGTAACCGGGTCTTGGCGCATTGGCGAGATAACACAGACCGCGTATACTGGCGGGATCTCCGCCGGAGGCGAGGCAATCTGCCAGCTCGACGACCGATTTTTCCGCCATGCCGTAGAGCAGGTAATCCCCTTTAGCGTCAAGCAGGATCGATCCGCGCACCCGGTCGGACCAGTAGTCGTAATGGGCCACCCGACGCAGGCTGGCCTCGATCCCTCCCAGGACGATCGGGCGAGTAATCTTGAAATAGCGGCGGATGAGGTTGGTATAAACGATGCTTGCCCGGTCAGGCCGGCGGGTGTTGACTCCGCCGGGGGTGTAGTCGTCGCTGCGGCGCTTTTTCCGCGTGGCTGTGTAATTGGCCACCAGCGAATCGACGCTGCCGGCGGTGACGCCCCAGAACAGGCGCGGTTCTCCCAGCCTGGTGATGTCTGCTGGCGACTGCACATCCGGCTGGGCGATGACGCCGACCGTATAACCGGCTTTGAGCAGAACCTTGCCGATCACCACCGCGCCGATGAACGGGCTGTCGATGTAGCTGTCGCCGGTGACCAGGATCACGTCGAGTTGATCCCAGCCAAGCCTGGTTAGTTCCTCGGCAGTGGTTGGCAAAAACACGGGCGCGGCTCAATCTCCCAGGCAGGTGCCTACCTGGCGCGCGACTGTCAGCCAGGGATGATCGCGCGGGACGGTTTTGACCTTCCCCGCAACCTCGCTGATCGGCACCGGGACGGCCTCCCCGTTTTGGATAGCGGTCATCATGCCGGTTTTGCCCTGAACAATGAACTCCACGCAGGTGGTACCCAATTGGGTCGCCAGCATCCGGTCTCGCGCCGAGGGAGTCCCGCCGCGTTGTACGTAGCCGAGGATTGAGACCCTGGTAACCAGTCCGGTCAGTTTTTCCAACTGGCGGGCAAGGTGCAGGGTGTCGCCGGCCGCCTTTTTTTCGATCAGGTCCAATTTCTTGACGATCTCCTCTTCGCCGGGTCCGGAGTGAAGCCGCTCGCTGGTCTTGCGGGCTGATTCGAAAAAGCGGGCGCTGTCCTGCGAGATTGCGCCTTCTGAAACGGCGATAAGGCTGAAGCGCTTGCCGCGCCGGTTGCGCTGGAGAACAGCCTCAGCAATAACCGGGAATTCGTAGGGAATTTCGGGGATCAGAATCACGTCTGCGCCGCCAGCGACGCCCGCCGCCAGTGTCAGCCAGCCAGCCTCGCGTCCCATAATCTCGACGATGATGATGCGGTGGTGGCTGATCGCGGTCGAATGGAGCCTGTCGATGGCCTCCACGGCAGTTTCCACGGCGGTGTTGTAGCCGATGCTGGTGTCTGTCAGGGGGATGTCGTTATCGATTGTGACCGGAATGGTGATGATGTTCAACCCGGCCTGAATCAACGCCCGGGCGCTTTCCTGCGCTCCGCCGCCGCCCAGACAGACCAGACAATCGAGCTGGTGGCTGCGATAGACCTGAACGATCTCGGCGGTGCGGTCAACGGCTTTGCCATTAACGATCACTCGATACGGCAAGTCGCGGTTGGTGCCGAGCAGGGTTCCGCCCCTGGTCAAGATGCCGGAGAAGACATCGCCTTCCAGAACGAGGTGCTGATTTTCCGCCATGCCGCTGAAGCCGTCCATAAAGCCAATCACCTGGATTGCGCGGCTTTGGGCAGTTTTACCAATCGCGCGAATCGCCGCATTCGTCCCCGGACTGTCGCCGCCGGTGGTCAGTAAGCCTATCTTTTGGATCATGCCGCTGTTCCTTCTACTCCAAACTGCAAGTGTTGATCATGGATACAATGCTTTGTACTTGTCCAGATCGACCGAAGCGATGTAAGGCAGATTGCGCCCCTTCTCATCGATGTCCAACCCGTAGCCGACGACAAAATAATCAGGAATTTCAAAACCGCAATAATCGATGGTCAGATCCACTTTGTGGCGGGCTTTTTTATCCAGCAGAGCGCAAATCTTCAGGCTGCGCGGCTTTCGCTCGAGCAGCAGTTTACGGACAGTTGAAACCGTGTAACCGGTATCGATGATATCGTCGATTAAAATAACGTCCCAGCCAAAAATATTCGACTTATGGTCCGAATCGATCCGCACAAAACCGCTGGATTCGGCGCCGGCGTAAGAAGAGACCAGCATGAAATCCATCGTCATCGGGCGCTGGATGTGGCGCATCAGATCGGTCATGAACATCACGCTGCCGCGCAGTAAGCCGAGCAGGAGCAGCTTATCTGAATCCTGGTAATCGTGGGTGATCTGCTCGCCGAGCTCTCTCACCCGTTTTTTGATCTGCTCCTGGGTGATCAACACTTCACCGATAAATGCATAGGGAAAACTCAGGTTTGGATTCATTGGGATGACCTTTTTAATGGGCGGTTATCTAATGTTATGTTCGGGGAATATCCAAGGAGAATCATACCACGCCCGGATTGATTTACAACCTTGCGCAGCGGATGAGATTAGGAATAAGCGGCGCGGATGTTACCTGACCTGGCATGCTATAATGTGGCAGGATCGATAGACAGACAGTGTTTGTCTGAGGGACACGGCATGAACGTGGTGACCATATCCAGACAACTTGGTAGCCTTGGCTTTGAGATTGCCCAATCGCTGGCGGAACAGTTGGGCTACAGGCTGGTATGGCGCGAGCTGATCAACCAGGCAGCCATCCGCGCAGGAGCGCCAGAGGTCGCCCTGGCGATGATCGATGAGCTGAACCTGCTCGGGATTTGCCCATCCCCTGAAAAATGTCAGGCATACTTCGAAGCGGTCGAAAAAGTGTTGCACGAGCTGGCAGATCAAGGGGAGGTGGTGATCGTTGGCCGTGGTGGACAGCTGGTGCTGCGCGGACATCCACAGGTACTTCATGTGCGGATCGTCGCACCGCTTGAGGTTCGGGTGGACCGGGTGGCGGCAAGCAAGTCCGTATCGCCAAAAGCTGCACTGGCGCAAATCAAAGCGTCGGACCGCACTCGGCGGTTGTATTTTCAAAAATTCTACCAGGCAGATTGGGACGAGCCCACCTTATATGACCTGATCCTCAACACCGGGCGCATTCCACCGGATGCGGCGGTTGAGATGATCCGTCAGGCACTATCCCTTCCACGCCTGGAAAGCAAAATTTGAATTTCATCGAGGACTTGATCGATTGAGTACGCCAGAACCGGAGAAGCAGAAATTCGCCCACCCCGCCGAGGAAATGTTTGCCCGCATTCTGGATTATTACGGGGTGCGTTGGGTCTACGAGCCGCGCACCTTCGATTTGGAGTGGGATGAGAGCGGTAAGGTCACTCTGGCGTTCACGCCCGATTTTTATCTTCCGGATCAGGATTTGTACGTGGAATTGACCACCTTGCGTCCCCAGTTGAGCACCCGCAAAAATAAGAAATTGCGTCTGATGCAAGAGCTTTACCCGCAGATCAACATCAAGCTGATGAAGCGGCGCGAGATGCGCGATTTGATGGTCAAATATGGCCTATATGATGATGCGGAGCAAATTCAGGGGACGGAGGCGCAGAAGGCGGAATCATGAATGTGAATATTGTCGAACGGTATGGTCCCCTGGCGAAAGACATCCGCGAGGTGGTGATCAGCGAGGAGGATATCCGCCGGCGGGTGGCCGAACTCGGAAAACAAATCTCAAGCGACTACGCCGGTAAGTGCCCGGTGCTCGTCGGCGTATTGAAGGGCGTTCTTTTCCTGATGGCGGATCTGCTGCGGGTGATCGATATTCCGGTCGAGGTCGATTTCCTGGCAGTTGCGAGCTATTCCGCTGAAGCGCGGAACAAAGGGATGGTCCGCCTGGTTAAAGATCTGGAGATTCCGATCTATGGGCGGCACGTCCTGTTCGTCGAGGATGTCATCGACACGGGTTTGACCCTGAACTACCTGTTGAACAGTCTGCGTGACCGTCAGCCTGCCAGCCTGGAGGTGTGCGTGTTGTTCAATAAACCCGCTCACCGCCTGCTCGAGATCCCTTTGCGCTACAAGGGCTTTGACCTGCCGGACCGCTTCGTGGTCGGCTACGGTCTGGACCTGCGCGAGCGTTACCGGAACCTTCCGTTCATCGGTCTGCTCAGCCCTGAAGCGGTAAAAAATCCGGATCACCTGACGGAATGCCCGTAAAAACACCCCTGGAAACAACATGCGTTCCAGGGGTGGAAAGAGCAGGGGCTCCAAGTAACCTACCTGCACAACTCTCCGCTTCTGAGGTGATCCCACTTGGTTTTTTCTTCCCTTTTCTCTGGGAAGGAGTGTTCGCCACTCACCATCCGGTGATCAAACCTGCCAGGAGGACTGCATGCAGTCACTTTCGGTTAACCGGGTTTTTAAGGTAACTTACCCTTATCGATCAGGTTACCAAAATCTCCTGTTTCATCGGGGAGAGGCTTCCAATTCCTCGGAGCTCCCTGCAAATTCATTATAGGAAACCTTGAGGCGCGAGTCAAGTGATTTTTAGATTGTATAGACAATCTCCGAGGAAATTTTAAGTTATCTTAGCTTTGTAACGATGGTTAAACGAAATATCCCCACGAATTCATCTATATGTTCCGTAACCCCAAAGCATACTATAAAACGGGTTGCTAAACTGGTGAAGCGGCGTAAAATCGACCTTATCCATTCTTATCAACCCGGGTAACCCATCATGACCGCTGTCAATCCACCCGTTAGAACTCAATCAAGAATCGCCAGGCTGCCGCGCAACATCTGGGCGGTCAGCCTGACCAGTTTTTTCATGGATGTTTCGACCGAGATGGTGATGAACATCCTCCCGCTTTTTCTCTCGAATGTCCTGGGGGTAAAGACGAACATCATTGGCGTCATCGAGGGGGTAGCGGAAGCGACCGCCAGCCTGCTAAAGGTTTTTTCAGGCTGGCTTTCGGATAAATTAGGCGGGCGGAAGTGGATCGCCGTCGCTGGCTACGGGCTATCGGCGATCGTCAAGCCGCTGTTCTACTTTGCGAACACATGGGGGCTGATTGCCGGGGTGCGCTGGATCGACCGGGTAGGTAAAGGCATCCGCACCGCGCCGCGCGACGCGCTGATCGCCGACTCGGTTGACACGGAAACCCGCGGGCTGGCCTTTGGTTTTCAGCGGGCGGCCGATACAGCCGGGGCAGTACTTGGCATCATCGTCGCGGTTGTTGTCATCTGGCTTGCGCAGCGCAACGCTGTCGCTCTTGGCGCTGCAACCTTCCGGACAGTGGTGCTGATCAGTCTGGTTCCGGGAGCGCTGGCGGTGCTCTCATTGGCTATCGGCGCAAGGGACGTGCCGGTAAAAGGGGAGCAGACGGCGCCGAAAATTGCTTTCAAGTCGCTCGGAAGGCCGTTCGTTGTCTTTATGGTCATCATGAGTGTATTCGACCTGGGAAATTCTTCCGATGCTTTTCTCATTCTGCGCGCCCAGGAACGCGGCTTGAGCGTCATTGGGATCCTCATCATGCTGACGGCATTCAATTTGATCTATGCGCTGCTCTCCACTCCAGCCGGAAGCCTGTCAGACCGGATAGGCAGGCGGCGGATGATCACCGCCGGCTGGCTGGTCTATGCAGTGATTTACCTGGGATTTGGACTCGCCGCGCGGGCCTGGCACATTGTTGCGCTGTACATCCTCTATGGTTTTTATTACGCTCTGGCCTACAGCACTGCCAAGGCATTCATCGCGGATCTGGTACCGGAGAATGTCAGAGGTACTGCTTACGGCACGTATAACGCGGTGCTCGGCATATTGGATTTTCCGGCGTCGGTCATCGCGGGGGTGCTTTGGCAGGGCATTGGCGCCTGGGAGGGCTTTGGCCCATCTGCTCCGTTCCTGTTCGGGGCCGGGACGGCGTTGCTCGCCTGCCTTTTGATGCTGCTCTGGATGCCGCGGACGATTGAGGTCAGCCAGTTGGGAAAATGAAACCGAAAATCTCGTTTATATCCTCTGAATCGCTCGCTCGATCTGGCTGAGGTGCTCCTGGGTATGATATTTCATCGTCAACACAGTGTAGCCGAGCCGCCACATTGAGCTCTTTCGGGCGGTGAAATCTGCCGGTAGAGCTTCGATGAAAGCAACCGTTTCTGCCTGCGCCCGGTTGAGCTCCTCGATCAATTCGGTATAGGTCGGAAAGACAGCCAGGCTGGCTTTGATCCGCGCGTCAGTATTGTCGATCCACTTAAACTCCTGATCCACCAGCGCAGATTGAATGGCTAGTTGTAAATCTCTCTCTGTATGGATCAGATGAACAAGTACTTCTTTGGCGTTCCAGCCAGTATCGATTTTTCTGCCGGCGGACTCGTCAGCAAGACCGCTGAAACTGGAGTATAGCGCCTGATTGATCTCCTCGTAAGATTTTCGTGCCGCCGCAGCCAGTTTAAATGGGTCTAAGGGGATTTCGGGGACCGGAAGGGCTAAAATATCTAGGGTAGTCTCTTGTTTTTGTTTGCCGCGGTAATAACTGATCTTGATTTGATCTCCGGGCTGGCAGGATTGGAAAATGCGCACAAATGAATTCAGGTCGCTGACGGCCTCTCCGTCGACTGCGACGATCACGTCCCCTTTGCTCAGGCCGGCTTGATCCGCGCTTCTTCCAGGGATGACGTCGCTCAAATAGATACCGCTGGTTACCGGCAGGCCGCTGATCGCGGCGAGCTCGGGGTTGAGCTCGATGGGATATATCCCGATCGCCGGGCGGTTGATGACCCGTTGATCGACGCCGGTTGTAAGCACGGATTCGAGATTCTCGAGGCTCTTTTCCCAGCCGCTCGCTATGGATTTCCTCGCCTCCGCCCAAATCTCTTCGCTGCCGATGCAGGAATGGATCAGCTCGACCCGGGTGCCGTCGCCCTGACCACTCAGCAGCACCTGGACCTGGGTCGGTTGCGGCTCGCCGCGTCCGTGCCAGGTGAAGAGGATCTCTTTATCCGGCTCCAGGCGGATGTATTCGCCAAAGGTATAATAACCGGATTGCCAGGATAGGGTTAAATAACCGCCAGGTTTTGCGGATAGATGGGCCGAACGGCACAGCCATTCTTGAAATCCGGGAGCAGAGGTAAAGCAGCGGTAGATTTGCTCTGCGGGCGCCTTAATGACTCGTTGAAAAGAGAATAGATTGAGGTTCTGGCTCATTGCGTTTCCCTCAATTCTCGAAGAACATGGAATTTTTCCAATGATTAATCCTTAGTTTAGCACAATTGAAGGTGACATTTTCGCTGAACACCTCAGGGGTATCTAATTCGCTGAACATCAACATGGTTCCACCAATGGATTGAAATTTGATCTCATTAGTGCTAAACTAGCTTTTCAAGATAGTGGTAGTAGAAAGGTATCGTAATGAAACTAGCGGTTGGACAGATTGCTCCCAACTTTACACTTCCGGCAACCAAGGATCGAACAGTCACGCTGAGCGATTATCGCGGAAAAAACGTTGTCCTGGCTTTTTTCCCTCAGGCCTGGACGCCGATATGATCAGGTCAGATCCCTGCTTATGAGGTCGATCTGGCCAAGTTTGAGGGATTAAACACCCAGGTTCTGGGTATCAGCATAGATCATCTTCCGTGTCTTGAGGCCTGGGCCGAAAGCCTTGGCGGGATCAGCTACCCACTGATCAGCGATTTCTGGCCGCACGGGGAAGTCTGTCAAAAGTACGGCGTGCTCCGTAAAGATGGATATTCCGAGCGGGCGATCTTTGTCATCGACCGGCAGGGGATCATCCGCTACATCGACATGCATGACATCGACGACCAGCCGCGCAATGAAGAGCTGTTCGCGATCCTGAGGTCGATCGATCCCGAGGCGGCTGCGAATGCACCCATTGAAAAGGCGGAAGAGCAAATTGTGTTACCGCGCGGCGGGATCGTGATGTACTGCAACAGCTGGTGTCCGGGCTGCCGCAGAGCTCGCGCCTGGTTCGAGGCGCACGGGCTGCCGTACAAGGAGATCGACATTTCCAGGAACCGCGCGGCGGCTGATCAGGTCCGTCAGTGGGCCAATGGGAACGAAACCACGCCGACCTTCGATATCGATGGCGCAATCCTGATTGAATTTGATGAGGAGCGGATGATCCAGATCCTGGGAGACAGGATTAAACCCTAGGTCTCAAGAATTCAGATGGTTCACATCGATACCTGGGGGATTACCGCAGCCAGCCGGCCAAGAGGCCGATGAGACCGCCGCCAAACACCAGCCAGGTGGTGTTGATCTTCCAGCGAAAAACGAGCAGCGCGGCGATCAGAGCAATGCCGACCGAGATCGGATCGATAAATACCGCCCGGGCGATCTGGATCGTCACGCCTGCCATCAAGCTCAGCGCGGCGACGTTGACGCCGTCCAGCAGCGCCCCAAACCAGGCGGATGCGCGCATGCGCGGGATGTAAGGATTGCTCAGGGCGACAAAAATGAATCCGGGCAGAAAGAATGCCAGAGTGGAAAGCAGGGCCCCGGCAACCCCTCCCAACTGGTAGCCGATGAAGGTAGCAGTCGTGAACAGCGGCCCAGGCGTGACCTGCCCGATCGCGACAGCGTCCAGCAGCTGCTGTTCGGTGAGCCAACCCAGCCTTTCGACGAAGTCGGCATGTAAAAATGCAAGCAGCACATACCCGCCGCCGTAGAGAATCGCCCCGATCTTCAAAAAGATCAAGAACAGCGTGCCTAAACTGAACGCTCCGGCTGCCTGGGCAGGTACACCCACAAAAAACAATGGGGGCAAGAATGTTAGCACAACTTTGTCTTTAATCAAGCTGCGGAAATTCCGGATGATCATGTAGCTCATTCCGGCGCTGAACAGCAGGAGGAGTTCATTTATCCCTAAGAGGTACAACGCTAAAACGGTAACGCCGAACAGGGCCAGAAGCCAGCTTTTAACCCCGTTTTTTCCCAAAAGAATAAGCGCCTGAGCAATGATTGCAATTACGACCGGTTTAATCCCATAGAGCAGCCAGCCCACTTGTGGGGTAGTGCCGAAGCGTTGATAAGCCCAGGCCAATCCCATGACGATCAACATGGCAGGCAAAACAAAGGATGCCCCGCCGAGAATCAGGCCGGGCCAGCCAGCCCGCAGAAAACCCAGGTGGATTGCCATCTCGGTTGAATTAGGCCCGGGAATGAGGTGGGTCGCGCCAACCAGGTCGAGGAATTGCTGGTCATTCAGCCATTTCCGCCGCTGGACAACTTCATTTTGCATGATGGCGATATGGGCTGCCGGCCCGCCGTAGGCGGTCAATCCCAGGCGGAGAAAAACGAAGACAACCTCTGCCATCCGAGGAAGATTTTCTTTAGAAAACGGCGCCGAAATTGGATTTGCCTTGAGACTCAATGTCTGCCCTCGTAGACCAGCTCACTCACCACCTCGCCCCCCAGGATATGCTCTCGGAAAATACGCTCGAGAACTGCCTCGTTTAAACGGAAATAGGTCGTCCGGTCGGGGAATATCCGCATGACCGGCCCGTTCTCGCAGACATCCAGGCATCCGCAAAGAGAGGCTTTTACCCGAACAGGCGCGTCGAATTGATCCAATCCGTGCTCACGGATAAGCCGCTCAAGGCGTTCTAACAGCGCGCGAGCCGATTCGGTATCTGCGCAGTCTCCATTCGAACAGATGAAGATTGTGCGTGAAGGCTGGTTATCGGTTTGCATCGGGAGCGGGTTTCGCGGGATAGATGAATTCTAATCCATACGGCAGGCAATCTCTCCAGGTTGGGAAGTTGTGGCCGGCATTAGTTTCGTGATAGTGGAAAGGGACAACCAGATCGGCGATTTCCGCCGCCAGCTGGCGATTGGCATCGATCAGCCAGTCAAAACGTCCGCAGTCCATCCAGATGCGAACGTCCGCGCCGCGGATCTTCTCCAGTAAATCCCAGACCGGGAATGTGAAGTTCTCGACTTTGTAAGCCCCGGACTGGCACAGCCCGCGACCGAAGATGTGCGGCAGGCGGAGCAGGGTATAAAGCGCCATTAAACCGCCAAATGAGGCGCCCAGGATGCCGTACGCGCCGGTTTCCTCCTCAATATTCACCAGGTTCAAATTTTTGCGGGCTAAGGGTAGAACCGACCGAAGCAAAAACCACAGCGTTGAATCGGCGCATGCATACTCCATGACTCTGGAACGCTTCGAATTACACACCAGCGCCAGGGCAAGCGGCTGAATTTTCCCGGCGGCGATTAAGTTATCGACTATCACGGGCAGGTTCGTTCTTTCGAGGTACTCGCGGCCATCGTAGACGACCAGCAGCGGCGTAGGCTCGTCCACTGGGGGCTGGTATAAGTAGACTGTCCGATAGGCGCCCGCCAGGAGCTGTTCCGTCGGAAGTTGATGTTCGGTTAATGTTCCCTTGGGCGTCCCATCAACCGGTTGATGCCAGGTTGAAGGTTTATAGTCCGGCATGGCAAAATAGTGATTAATGTTGCCTAGTCCGTTGGGCGTGCGGCGCGGGTTAAGCGGATCGCGGATGCGCTTCTCATTCCGAAAGAAGGCGTATTCGATGTAGCTGTCTGCTGGGAGCACCGCTTCGTGAACCCAGAGCCGCTCGGCGACCTGAGCCATTTGCGCCCCCTGATCGGATTCCCAGCCGGTGTGGTCCCCGCGGACAAGGGGCGGATGATCTCCCAACCAATAAATCTGGGCGCGGTTCGATTTGATAACAGGGTTGCCGGTAGCGTGCAATTGATCCAGGATTCCCGTTAAATCGGTCACAATATTTTCTCCCGGGATGAATTTTTCTCAATTAAAGCTGATCATTCGCGCAATTCAACCAGAAGCTAGTATACTATGTCTCTTAGAGCAGGATCAATGATAGTTTAATCATTCTCCAAAAACTGGAGCTACAGGATGCAGAGCAAATTGCGGGTCGCTGTATTGGCAAACTTGAAGATCAATGCGCCAAAATGGGAGGGCATGCCCGCCGATCAGTGGGATGACCTTGATTCCGAGAAAACGGTACAAGCGCTGGTCGAGGCGATCCGTTCCGGCGGGTACGACGCAGAGTTCTTCGAAGGGGATCTGTCGATTATCGATAAGTTGGGTAAATTTAAAACGGATATCTGTTTCAACATCTGCGAAAGCCACTTTGGCGATTCGCGTGAAGCGCAAATTCCGGCGCTGCTGGAAATGATGGGCATTCCATATACCGGCTCGAAGGTCCTGACTCTGTCTCTGGCGCTGGACAAGCCGATGACCAAGCGCGTACTGGCCTATCACGATCTGCCAACGCCAGATTTCCAGACCTTTGAGCGGGCTGACGAACCGCTCGATCCAGGGATGAAATTTCCCATGTTTGTCAAGCCAAGTCGGGAGGGGACGGGCATGGGTGTGAGCCTGAAATCGATTGTCCACAACGAGGAGGAGCTGCGCGAACAGGTTGCCTACCTGCTGGAAAAATACAGGCAAACCGTCCTGGTGGAGAGATTTATTGACGGCCGCGAGGTAACCGTGGGCATGGTCGGCAACCTGATTGGTCCCGTAGCACGGCGCATGCCGGATGATCCGGATGAGCATCGAATTCAGGCGGGGCTGCGTTTCTTTCCGCCGCTTGAAATCGACCTCCAGCCTTATGTCGAGACCGACGCAGTCTACAGCAACCGCCTAAAAGTGCAATTAGCCGAGGAATTGAACTACATCTGCCCGGCTCCGCTGGATAAGGACATGGTCGATGAGCTGAACTGGCTGGCTGCAGCGGTCTTTCGGGTCACCGGCTGCCAGGATGTCGCCCGGGTTGATTTTCGCCTGGATAAGAACGAAAATTGGAAACCCTACATCCTCGAGGTTAATCCCTTGCCCGGGCTTTCGCCAGGGATTTCCGACATTGTCATCGAAGCTGCCGCAGATGGGGTCGATCATACCGAGCTGGTGCTGATGATCCTCCACACCGCGATGAAACGCTACGGTATCAGACCGTGATACCCTGACGAACTCCTACCAATAAAAAGGGCGGTTAATCCACGCCCTGGCTGCTGGAAATAATTTTCTGGAGGGCGTTCCAGTATTTCCTGGCGGTCTTTGCCTGGGCGAGGGTCAACGGCGACTGGGAATACCGCGAGAGTATGAATAAATGGGTCAATTGACGAATCTCCTCGGCAGCTGCTGGGAAAGCCTCAGTCAACTGGCGGGCATATTCGGCCGGGGTCTGGAATTTCTTGCGGGGATACCCTCTGGCGACAAGCCATTCGGCCATTAAGAGGTAGATCAAACGAATACGCTGGCGCGGAGGCAGTTTTTCAATGGCGGGGATCGCCGCCGGCAGGAGCACAGCAATTTCATCACGTGCTTTCTTCGCCCTGCGCTGACTGAGGGCAGACCAAGCTCGAGTGAGCTCTTTGGACCGGCTGAAGATGGATTTCAGCCAGGACAGTAACCTGAACAGCCAATGCAGGTATGGCTGTTTGCGCAGGATTTCGACGACCTCTTCGGACTGGCGGAAGTAATAGCGGAAGGCGAAGAAAATCACCGTGAAAAAAACCGTCCAGAAGAAAATTGAGCGGAGCAGCTCGACCCAGAGTGGGTTTGAGAATGTCTCACCAGGCGGCGCCATGGGCGCAGGAGGCGGTGTTGCCTCAGGGGGGGTAACTGGCGGGGGTTGCCCGAATAAATTGGCCAGGAAGTTGATCAACAGGAAAAACGGCGCAGAAATTATGAACTGGAGAAACGCCAGTATGTAGAGCAGGTATCCAATGGCAATCTGCAAGGAGCGCATCAGCCCCATCGAGTAGCCGGTCGGCAGAAGACTGGCGATCAATGCTGAGCCGGCAATCAACAACAGGCTCAGCATAATCCACCGCCCCCAAATCCCCGGACTGGCCTGGATGCGGTTCAGATACCAGCGTGACCAGAGATTGAACAAATGCGTCTGCGAGAGCAGGATCAATCCGCAAACAAAGAAGATCACTACCGGGACAAAATCAGCCCTGGCTTGTGGGAAGGCGCCCGGGAAAAGATTTGGGCTGACCTCGATCACACTAACAACCGCAAGCATAAGACTGCCGGCGGTAAAAATCAACCCTCCCAGCCTGCGGCGCAGCCCGGTCCGGTCTAGGATGCTGATCCCTTCGAGCTCGAGATCGAGGATCTCCCGGCTGCCAAAAAGATGCATCAGGCGGGTGGTCAGGTGGCTGGTTATCAGCCAGATCAAGGCGGCGAAGCAGGACCCAACGATAAACTCGGGGGTGAAAAAGGAAGAAAACTGGTCATCCCAGACGAGCAGGTCAGCAGCAAGCTGGTCGAATCCGGTCGAGATGTAGGAGAGCACTTTTGCCAGAACGATTAAGACGATCCATTCGACCGCGCGGGAAGAGAGCCGGCGGGGCGAGAAGTCATCTTCCCAATACAGGATCGAGGTTGATATCAGCGCCTCGATCGCGACGAAAATTCCAAACGGCAGCAAATAGGAGAGATCGAATTGTGGAAAAACCCAGGCGAGCGCCTGGATCAGCACATGGGCAAGACATACCATCATAGCGATCATGATCGCCAGCCCAAAGTAAAGGGCGGCATTTGGATGGAACGTTTCGGTATCTGACGAACTGGTCGTCATCTTACTTTCCGTGAACTTCGAGGTCGAGCGAGGTCTGAATTTGAAATACGGCAAAGCCAAAATGCCGGGCGCGACGTTGCGCTTCGAGCAAACCGGGATAATGACCGATGTTGATCACTGCCGGGGTCAGTCCTCGCCGGTGGGCTCGGATCAGCTCATCCAGCAGCTTTTCGGTCAACCGCCCGGTGATCAGCAACAGGGTTGCGCCCCAGGGCAGTCCTGCGCTGGTTCGGTTCACCAGCGATGGAAAATCCTCGCCCGCCGTGCTCTGAATCCGCGCCAGGATTTCCAGCACAGCCATCAATTGGGAGTTGCCTTTCTTGAGCGGCGACGGAGGAGGCGGGGCATCTTTTGAGAAAGGATCCATGCCATTCGTCGTCAGGCTGATGGCGTGTTTTTGCCTGACCGCCCAACTGGCGATCGACGCCGCAGTGACGATCGCCAGTTCGGTTTGGTCGTAATGGTGAATGAAATCATAGCTGGCGGGATTCAAATCCAGGCAAATGGCTAATTCGAGGGCTTTTGTGGCTTCAAGCAGCTTGACCTGCAGCGTTCCCACCGCCGCAGTCGTTTTCCAATCAACTTTACGTAAAGAGTCGCCGGTCTGATAGCCGCGTTTGCCAAATGGTCGGGTGGGATCTTCGTAGATCGGATTCTTTTCGCGCATGCTGCCAAACATCGATCGCGATGGCAGCCCCAGCGATTCCAGGCGGACGATACGCGGGTACACGATCAATGTAGATGCAGGGATTTCTTTGTGGGTCTCGCGGTCCATGCCGAGTAAATCGCTGCTGGTGAGGTGCGCCGGTCCGATCTGGTAGAATCCGCGCTTATGCGGACGGAGGGAGTAACTCAGCTGGGTTGTCTGGCGACCGCCGAGCGAGATCACCTGACTGTAATGCCCAGGGACCACCATCTCGACCGGCAGGCTTTCGTGAAATTGCATCCAGACAAGCGGGAACCGGCTGCGGTTGGCGATAGTCAGGGTGACCGGGACCGGCTGCTCAAGAAACGCCCGCCCGGTGAGTGTCCTCTCGAAGGACACATTGCGAACTGCCTGCCGGCTCAGCCAGCGGGTGACCAGCAGCAGAATTACCAGCAGGTAAAGAATGATGAGCGCCTTTTCGGCTCTCGCCAGACCGGCGACCAGGATTAAGATTATGACCAGGGGCAGATAATCACGCATGTCACCCCATCAGTCGGGATGGTCTTTGCTTCCGATGGGAAGCGCTGTGGTATGAGCAATTTCTTCCAGGATGGCTGGTGCTGTTTTACCTCGCAGCTCGGCTTCCGGACGGACGATCAAACGGTGAACGAAGGTCGGGTTCATGAGGGTCTTGATGTCCTCTGGCAGGACATGGTCGCGGCCGCGGATGGCAGCGTAAGCCTGGGCAGCTTTGAAGAGCGCCAGGCTGGCCCGCGGGCTTGCGCCCAGGATCAGATCGGGATGGCTGCGGGTAGCAGTTGCCAGGTTTAGGATGTACTCCTGCAGGGTGACGTCGACGTAAACATCCCGTACGGCGGCCTGATGCTGGAGAAGTTCTTCGGGGTTGACCACCTGGGTGAGGGAGTTGATCGGATGGTCGTGCTGGAGCCTGGTCAGTAGCAGTCGTTCGTCAGCAGGCTGAGGGTAGCCAAGGGAGATACGCAGCAGAAAGCGATCCAATTGCGCTTCGGGGAGGGGAAATGTACCTTCGTATTCGATTGGATTTTGAGTAGCCAGGACGAGAAACGGGCGCGGTAAAGCCCGGGTAACCCCATCCACCGTCACCTGCTGCTCCTGCATGGCTTCGAGCAGGGCGGACTGGGTGCGCGGCGTAGCCCGGTTGACTTCATCGGCCAGGAGGATGTTGACAAAAACCGGCCCGGGGCGGAATTCGAAGACAGCGGATTGCTGATTGAAGACCGAAACGCCGGTGATGTCATTTGGCAGCAAGTCGGGGGTGCATTGCAGGCGCTTGAACTCGCCGCCCAGGCTGATGGCGATGGCGCGGGCAAGCATGGTCTTACCAACGCCAGGGACGTCCTCGATCAGGACGTGCCCTTCGCAGAGTAAGGCGACCATGAGGAGCTCAATTGCTTCGCGTTTGCCGACAATGACCTTCTCGACGTTGGATACGATTCGCTGAATAAATTCCTGAGTAGGGTGCATGAAACCTCTTTGGGAAGAGAAAGAAGGGTGTATGCAGTGGTCTCTCTAATTATACGGCAGGCGGGAAGAGGCAAACAAAATGCGCATAGCCATTACATTGGGTTTGATTATTAAATCAAAAAGCAGGCCTGAGCCTGCCTTTTGGATAAATGATGGGGGGTTACTCAATCCAGCGGGAGCGGATCTTATTTATTCTCGTCCTCGTCTTCGAAATACTCGATGAATTCCTCTTCGAGATCATCATCATGGAAGTGCTCGCCGTGGACATGGCCGTGTTCTAACTCTTCCGGTGTTGGCGCGCGTAAATCGACGATTTCTACATCGAAATTGAGCGTTTCCCCGGCCAATGGGTGGTTGAAATCAAGCTTGACGGTCGAGGAAGTCACCTCGACGATCGTGGCGGGAAAGACTTCCCCATCCTCATCGCGGATATCCAGCTCGATCCCGACTTCGAGGGGCATATCGGGCGGGAATTCGGAGCGCGGAATGTCGATCATCGCCTGCGGGTCAATTTCACCGTACCCGTCTTCAGGTGAAACGACGATGCTGCGGGTATCGCCGATTTTCATCCCGTAGATTTGATTTTCCAATCCGGTGATAATGTTGTGGCTGCCCTGGAGAAATTCCAGGGGACCTGATTCTTCCGAAGAATCCACTTCCTCGCCGTTAATCTTCAACGTAAAGGCCATCGAGACGACTACGTCGTTGGCGACCATTTCGGGCTTTTCTATTTCGTTCACTTTCTCTCCATTCTATTGGTTGGTGACCTTTCGGGTAATTGCGAGATTATAACATGAGAATATCGAAAAACCCGCCAATCATTCCGAATTCATGGCGGGACGGTCCAGAAAATCTGATCACAGAGGCGGCAGTCTGCCTATTGGTTAAAAACCTCGCAGCAAACCGGAAGACCGCTTTCGGATAATCGATCGCTACTCAGTAGTCCGAAATCCAGCGGGATGTTGGTCGTCAGATGGTCAGGAATGATCGGCTGCCAATCGAACGGATCGCGCGGACCAGGCGTTTGGACAGCGTATTTCTCGCAAACCATTCTGAGCACCTGGCTTTCAACATCGAGGTTCTGCGAGAGATCTGCTCCAGTATCAGCCTGACTCACCGGTGGACCGCCGGCCCAGGCCGAGAATTGGTCTCCAGCCTGAGCGTCGAGGATCACATAATTATCCCAGACTATCTTCAGGCTCTCATTCAATGTCCGCAGGAAAGAGTTGCTTGGCACCTTCTCCGCAGACAGTGAGAAACTGGAGACGATTTGATCGTTTTCGAGCATACTCAGCGGATAAATCCGCTGGAAGATCAATTTCGGTTCGGGAAAATAGATGATCAACCCCCAGATTGAAACCAAAGCAGGCGACTTGGCCTGCAGATCATCAACGCGGACAATCAGAATATTATGCTGGAACCGGGAAGCCGGCGTTGCGAGCGGATTATTACTTGCTGAACCCTTGAGGCTGCCTTTTCCGGGAACGATCTCCGCGAGGTAGAGCCCGATCAGAAAACAGGCTATAAAAGCGATAATCGTCAGGAAAATGACAGTTTTGCGCATGTCAGGTCTTATAGTTGCTCTTCAGCAATGAACTGTCTTTGGGCTTGCCTGAATCCTTCTGTGCGCTTAAAACGCGCGCCTGCTGGATGAGGGCTTTGAGCGCCGAATAAAAAGGGTGGTAAGAGTTAGGCTTGAGAAGGAGCGAATCTTTGCTGAAATCCTGAGCTGATGGCTCAGGCGGAATGAGCTGGCAACCAAAAACGATGCCAATATACAACTGCGAGCGGATTTGGATGATCGCCTGCTGCAGCCATTCCGCCTGGCGCTGTGGTTTGCGAACCATCCAGTCTCCGCTTTCTATTGTACCATCAGGGGAGGCCAGCTGGGTAATCCAAATCAATCCGGATTGGTGGTGATTTTCGATCATGATCTGACGAATTTCTTCATAGTGGCGAAGAACCTGGCCGCGCTTCGCACCGGGCGCAGCGAGTGGGCTGCCGCTCAGTCGGGGAAGGTGCAGGCTGAGGACATCCATCCACTGGGCTGCGCCGGCTGCGTACATACCTCTCAAAAAGTCCAGATCTGAAACCCCGTCCTGATTCTCGGAATCGAGAGGGGTCAGCCCACCCGCCGCTAGGATGAGAGCGATCCCCTCTGTTTTCAGTCTGTTTTTAACGTCAGCATACAGTCGGGCGTATGCGGCCGGGTCTGGGGCGGCCCTCCAGCCAGCCGTAATATTGGCGGCAGGGAAGAGCTCAATTGCCTGGAGCGCATTCGGGTACCGTCTGGCGAGTGATGCGAGCAGTCTGGCGGTTGCCTCAGCGGACGGTCCCTGCGAGGTCAGCGCCCAGGCTGGCGGGTTGGTCAGGCTGATCATCACCGCGCTCTGGCTGGCTGAGGCTGCCTTCATCACCTGGTCGATCGTGGAATAATCGGCCGCCTGATCGGGCTCTGGCGACCAGGCGGCCCAATCCAGGTCGATGGCGACCCAGTCCAGGCGCAGATCTCCTAACAGGTCAAGCCCTTCCTCGAAATACCTTCCATCCAGATGCAGCCATGCGCCGTAGCCGAAATCGGCTGATCCAGGCGCGCCTGCAGCGGCCTGGACTACCTGGGGAGTGATTGTGCTGATAAGGAGGAAGAGGATCAGGACGCTGAATCGAATACGCTTCATCAACCAGACCTGGGGAGATCAGATGAATTGCGGGAGGATAAACCCCAGGAGCAGTCCGAACATACCGGCCAGAGCGATCCTGCCGAGGTAGGATTTTAACTGCTGCGAGCGTTTCAATCTCAGCGCTGCCTTCAGGATCGTGCGGGCATAGCGGGAGCGGCTGATCACGTCGATGAACAATTCCCAAAAAGCGATTTCGACTTTGCCTAAAATGGTTGCGTACATGAGAACCTCCCAGTTCTATGGTTTTACCGAGATGTAGTGAGTTTGGTGATTTTACCCGCGGCGTTGACGACCGCGCGGACGGTGCGGCGGATTTCCCGCCCATCGGCGGCAGTGGCTTTGCCTTCAAAGATCAGCAAGGTCGATTCACTCGTCAGCGGCCGCAGCTTGGGCGAGCTTCCGCGCACTTCGGGAAATTTTTGATAGACTTGCCTGCAGATTGAGGTAATGGTTTTTTGATCCATGGGTAGTACCCTGATTTAGCGGATCCGCCGGCGCAGGAAGGCCGGGATATCCAGATCGTTTTGGATAGATGCAGCGTCGATCAAGTGAGTCTCGACTACTGGCTGTGGGGCGCCGACGTGCGCCGGCATCTCATAAGGTTTTGGCTGAGCTGACTTTTGAATAAATGCCGGTACCTCGACCGGGGTTGCGCCAACGCCGGTCAGGATCATGATGACCTGAACCCGGTCGCCCATCCGCTCGTCGGTGATCACCCCTGGGATGATTTCGGCGCTGTGGTGAGTCTTTTCCTGCAATTCATTCAACGCATCGACAACCTCACTGAAGGTCAACGAGGAGCCGGCGGTAAAGTTGACGATGATCCCGTTGGCGTTATCCAGGTTGATTTCCTCAAGCAGCGGGTGGTGAAGGGCGTGCTGAACAGCCTTCTGGGCTTTGTGTTCGCCCTGGCCGACGCCAATCGAGAGCAGCGATCCGCCGCCAGTCTGCATCACGTTCTTGATGTGGGCAAAATCAACGTTGATCAGCCCGGTTTCGGTGATCAGTTCCGAGATTCCCTGAATGCCCTGGCGCAGGACGTCGTCTGCCAGACGGAAAGCCATTTCAAGCGGCAGATCGCGGGGGGCAACTTTGAGCAGGCGGTCATTCGGGATGGTGATCAGGGTATCGGTGTAGGCCCGTAATTTGGCCAACCCTTCGCGGGCGTTTTGCTGCCGGCGGCCGATTTCGAACATAAAGGGGGTGGTGACGACCGCGACAGTCACTGCGCCGAGCGAGCGGGCGACGCGGGCAGCAATGGGGATAGAACCGGTGCCGGTGCCGCCGCCCATTCCGGCAGTCAGGAAAACCATGTCCGCGCCGCTCAAGGCTGCGTTAAGCTCCCGGTAGCTTTCCTCGGCGGCCGCTTCGCCGACGCGGGGATCGCCCCCGGCTCCCAGCCCGCGGGTCGTGCTCGATCCGAGCTGAATCTTGACCGGCGCCAGGCTGTGCTTGAGCGCCTGAGCATCTGTGTTGGCGGCGATGAACTCCACACCGCTCAAGCCCAGCTCGATCATCCGGTTGACTGCGTTCGACCCTCCGCCGCCAAGCCCGATGACCTTCAAGACCGGCTTCGCGGGGAGACCGGGTTGGTTCTTTTGGATGTTTGCAGGGAAATTCTGATTCATGGCTCACCTCGACTATGCAGCTAGATTGCAATACTTGTGCCATCCTCAGAGATTCGCTCGACAAGACAACCTTTTTCTTTCAGGTATTTGATGGCTTCTCCGGCGTAATGGTGCGGATTACCTGCAATGCTTACCCGCACTGCCATGACAGCTTCATCCAGTGAAAAACCGACCGTCGGATTGTGTTTTTGGATGTAGGGCAGCAGGCGCGTGAACCAGCGTCCCAGATAAGCCATGTCGCCGGGCGGAAGGAGCAGGTAGTGCTTGATTGGATGGGCGACCTTGACGAAGAAATCCTCTTGCATGATCGGCGGGGTAAACGCCAGGTCAGGATCGCAGGGATGGATCTTGCTGGCGACTTCGCGGGCGTGAGAGAGGATCGGCTGCCTTTTCGAGAACCAGGCATGTCCTCGATACGGCGATTTTTCGTCGCTGGCCAGAAGCCAGAAATTGCAGGCGATCACTTCGCCGGGCAGGTCGAGGGCCTGGCGGCCGTCCGGTTCGGAGAATTCTTTGCTCAGCACCGCCGGCATCACTGCGGAGAGGATTTCTCGCATTGTATTGGTATGCTCCGCTGAGGTCAGAGCATCGGCCGGTAGGGTTTCTGGCGCGGCAGGGAGACCGGCCTGGAGCAGAATCACCGGCAGGCTGCGCTCCAAAACCGCATGGGCAATGGCCTGATACCAATCGAAAATACAAAAGCCTAGCTGGTCCTCGGATCCAGCCGGAGTGTAATATGCCCGCGCCTCAGGCCAGCGCTCCGGGCCGCCGGCGCCCCAGGTCAAAGGCCGGTTGAAAGTCCAGGCGTAAGCGGCCAGGGTCAGACGCTCGAGAACAGAAGTTTCCTTGCGCCGTTCCAGGGATTGCAGCGAGGAGCGGAGAAAGGCTGTATCCCAGAAGTTCCCACCCGGCTCGAGCGCCGGAAAGACCGGGACAGCACCCGCTTTAACGATTTCTAGGGCGAGGGGAAGCCAGCGGTCGAGAAAGCGTTCAACAAGGTCTTGCTGGGCCCAGTTGCCTTTCGGCCAGGACGAGCGCAGATTCGGGCGATCGAAGATTTGAATGAATTGGACTCCCCAACGGCTGTAAGCCTCGATCAACGGGGCAATATCGCTGAGTTTCGGCGCAGGCGTGATCGGCACGGGGAATTGGATGATTGGGGTAATGTCCGCGTGGATCAAACCGCAGAGAAAAGCCTCGGGGATAGCCCGCCCGGTTTCGGATTGCAGAACGACCCAGCCGACCTGCAGGTCTTTCAAGAGGGGCAGCCAGATTTGCAGGTCGCGCTCGGTATAATGGAGTGTATCCGGGTAGTAATGGAAGCCAAGGCGGTTTTTAGTCTGAATTGGGTTCTGGGTGGTTGGATCTGTGGATTCGGTCATGGGGGTTCTACTCATCAATTCGCGCCGGGTGGGATTGCCCAATACTTTGCAAGGTTTATGCCATACAAGCTGGAAATTGACGGTAAAGCCGCGATACAGATATTGAGGTAAACAATTCTGACGAATCTGCTATAATTGCACCTGTTTATGATTCTGCTGACCGGTGGGACGGGTTTCGTAGGCCGCAATTTAGTGGAGCAATTGATTGCAAGCGGCAAACAGGTGCGGTTATTACTCCGGCCTTCTAAAAGATCACCTAATTTACCAAAAGGGACGGCAGTCGAGGCGGCGGTGTGCAGCCTGCAGGACGAGCGGGGGTTGAGGGCTGCGATGCGCGGGGTGGATGAAATTATCCATCTGGCGGGCACCGAAAGGCATTCCAGCCGCGCCGAGTTGCAGAATGTGGACATCCACGGTACAGAAAAACTGGCAGCCGCTGCGGCTCAGGCCGGCGTGCGGCGGATCCTGTTTCTCAGCCACCTGGGAGCTGACCGCGCATCCGCCTATCCGGTGTTGAAAGCCAAGGCGATGGCAGAGAATGCTATCATCGCCTCCGGCGTCCCATACACGATCCTGCGCAGCGCGGTGATTTATGGCCCAGGCGACCAGTTTACTACCAGTCTGGCACGGTTATTGCGCCTATCTCCAGGAGTCTTTATGATCCCGGGCGACGGCAGCAGCCTGCTGCAGCCGATCTGGATCCATGACGTGGTTTCGTGCCTGCTGGCTGCGCTTGAGAATGAGCAGTTTGCTCATCAGACTCTATCCATCGGAGGGCTGGAACCCCTGACCTTCCGTCAGGTTGTCGAAATGGTTATGACTGCCTCCAGCACTCGCAGGCGAATCGTTTCAGTCTCACCGGCAACCATGCGCATCATCGCTTTGTTTACCGAGATGTTTCACCGTTTTCCTGTATCGATTTTCTGGCTGGATTATCTCTCCGCCAACCGCACCACGGCGCTCGACAGTCTTCCGCGTATGTTCGGCATCCTGCCGGCGCGCTTCCATAACCAGTTGGGCTATCTGGCAAAACCTGCAAAACCGATTCTTAAACAGAGAGGCAGCGAAGGGTAGATGGCGAAGCGCGCAATCAGCATCCACGGCCATTTTTATCAACCGTCCCGCGAGGATCCGAACACCGGCGAGATCGCCCTCGAGGAAGGGGCGCAACCTTTCCGCAACTGGAACGAGAAGATTCACGATGACTGCTACCGCCCGAACGCCGAGCTCGGCAATTTCGAGCGGATCAGCTTCGACCTCGGTCCGACTTTGATCAACTGGATGCTCTCTTACGACCCGGCAACCCTGGCAAAAATCATCTCGCAGGAGCGGGCCAACTACATCCGCTACGGGGTAGGCAACGGGATGGCGCTTCCCTACCATCACTCCATCCTGCCGTTGGCTGCCCGTCACGACAAGATCACCCAGATCACCTGGGGCATCCAGGACTTTATCACCCGCTTCGGGCATGAACCGGCCGGCCTGTGGCTGCCCGAGACCGCGGTGGACGAAGAGACGCTGGTTCTTCTGGTCCAGAACGGGATCGAATTCACCATCCTGGCGCCCTGGCAGGTGGTCGAAACGGATCTGGAGCCCGGCAAACCCTACTGGATCGACCTTCCAGGAGGTCACCGGCTTGCGGTCTTCATCTATGATCAGGACTTGAGCATGCGGATCAGCTTTGATTCCGTTTCGACCTTGAATGCCGACCAGTTCGTCCACAGCCACATCCTTCCTGCGTTTTCACCAAACGGTCGGTCGAAAGACGGCGACCAGATCCTGATCCTGGCCTCGGATGGCGAGCTATACGGGCACCACCAGCCCTTCCGCGATAAATTCCTGGCTTACTTAACCAGCAACGGCACCATCCAGCGCGGCTATGAGGTCGCCTATCCCGGTCTGTGGCTGAGGCAGAATCCGCCCGAAGGTACGGTTCATCTGATTCCGAACACGTCCTGGAGCTGCCATCATGGCATCACACGCTGGAAAGAACCCTGCGAATGCACGCCCAACGGCGACTGGAAGACGCAGTTTCGCAAGGCAATGAACAACATCGCAGCGGCGATCGATGAGGAATACCTCCGGGTCGTTGGCCCTCATCTCCATGATCCCTGGCAGCTCCTCTACCGCTACATTGATGTGCTCCACGGGAAGATCTCGCTGCGCGAGCTGATCAACGACGGCTTCGAAATTCAGGCGGATCAGAATGAGATGCGCCGGTTGGATTACATCCTCCGTGCGCAGTTGAACAAGCAGCGCATGTTCACCTCGTGCGGCTGGTTCTTCGAGGATTTCGACCGGCTCGAACCGCGCAAGAACGTGATCTACGCTGCTCAGGCGGTGTGGTGGACGCGCCTGGCTACCGGGGTGGATCTGATTCCCCAGGCGCGCCAGTGGCTGGCGATGGTGAAATCATGGCGCTCCGGCTTGAGCGCGGATCTCGTCTTCAGCGGGCAGATCGACCGCGTACGCTACGAGCAGTTAAGCTTCCCGTTCGTCCAGAACGATGAGATGAATTAGGCCAACCTTACGATTTTCCCGAAAATTTTCGCTGCCACTCGTAGAGCTTGTTCAACGCCTCGATCGGGCTGAGGGCATTGATGTCCAATTCCTTCAATTCATTTAGCAAGGGATTCGTCTCGGGAAACAACGCCATCTGTTGCGGCATGGACGGGTCGAGGTGAATCGCTTTTCCTGAGGATGCTTCCAGCTGGCGCATGATCTCGCTGGCGCGGACGATGACGGGGCGTGGCAGGCCGGCCAGTTGGGCGACATGGATGCCGTACGAGCGGTCTGCCCCTCCGGGGACGATTTTGTGCAAGAAGACGACCTGACCTTCCGCCTCGGCGACTGCCACGTTGTAATTGCGCACGCCTGGTAGCAGTTCGCTGAGCTGGGTCAGCTCATGGTAGTGGGTGGCGAACAAAGTCCGCGAACGCAGACGCGGGTGGTTGTGAATATACTCGACTACCGACCAGGCTATGGACAGCCCGTCGTAGGTGCTGGTGCCGCGCCCGATCTCATCCAGAATCAGCAGGCTGCGGTTGCTGGCGTGGTGGAGGATGTTGGCCGCTTCGATCATCTCGACCATGAAGGTGGATTGCCCGGCGTGGATCTCATCCTGAGCGCCGATGCGGGTGAAGATCCTGTCCACCAGGCCAATCCGCGCCGAGGAAGCCGGGACAAAACTGCCGATCTGAGCCATCAACACGATCAACGCCACCTGGCGGAGGAAGGTGGACTTGCCGGACATGTTCGGTCCGGTTATGATCCGGATGATTTCGCCTTCTTCGAAGGTGGCGTCGTTGGGCACAAAACGCTCGCCGTGCAGGGTGCGCTCGACCACCGGGTGGCGTCCGTCGCGAATGTCGAGGGTCAGGTCGTCGATCACCAGCGGGCGCTGGTAATTCCCGGCAGCGGCAACCTCGGCCAGCGAGGCGAGCGTGTCCAGCTCGGCCAGGCTTTGGGCGGTTTCGATCAGCCTGCGGCTGGAGGATGCCAGTTGGCGGCAGATTTCCTTGAACAGCCTGGATTCGATCTCGCGGATGCGCTCCTCGGCGTTGAGTACCAGCGTCTCATACTCTTTCATCTCGGGGGTGATGAAGCGCTCGGCGTTGACCAGGGTCTGTTTGCGGATGTACTCAGGCGGCGCCTGGCTGGCGGCTCCGCGGGAAATCTCGATGTAATAACCGAAGACCTTGTTGTAGCCGACCTTGAGGGTCTTGATTCCCGTCCGCTCGCGTTCGACCTGTTCCAGCCTGCCGATCCATTCGCGGGCGTTGGTAGAGGATTCGATCACCTGGTCGAGCTCGCTCGAGTAGCCGGCGCGGATCACGCCTGTGTTCTGCAGGGTGGCGGGCGGGTCGTCGGCGATAGCGGTTTCGAGCAGCTCGAGCTCGGGGGAGCATTCGTGCATTCTGGTCAGGATGCGTTCGAGGGCAGGTAAATTGACGCTGATTTTGGTCCGGATGGCAGGAAGGGCGCGCAGGTGACTTCGCATAGCCACTAAGTCTCGCGGCTGAGCTGTGCCGCCAACAACCCGGTTGGCCAGCCGTTCCAGGTCGCCCAACGGGCGCATGGACGCGCGCAGTTCAGCCCGCAGCAGGCCGTTCTCCAGCAGACAGGCGACCCCTTCCTGGCGCTGGCTGATCTGTTCCAGGTTCAGCAGCGGTTTGGAGACCCACTGGCGGATCAGGCGGCGTCCCATCGGGGTGACGGTCGTATCCAGCACGCTGAGCAGCGACCCCTGGACATCGCCCGTGCGGATCGTCTCGGTCAGTTCGAGATTTCGCCGGGTGGCTGCGTCGAGGGTCATGAACTCATCGAGCGAGTATGTGGAAAGCTCGGTCAGCAATGCCAGCGCAGATTTTTGCGTCTCGCCAAGGTACTGAATAAGAGCTCCGCAGGCGCGGATCGCCAGGGGTTTGCCGCGCAGGCCAAAGCCGTCCAGCGAACTGACCTCAAAATGGCGCTGAAGGGTCTCCTGGCAGCGGTTGAGTTCAAAACGCCAGGCCGGCCAGCGGGTGAGGTGGCCCGGGAAACCGTCGGACAGTTCGATCTTATCCGCCAGCAGAATTTCTGCCGGGCGCAGGCGCATCAGCTCGGCTCGCAGCAGCCCATGGATATCCTCGCCGCGCAGCTCGGTGGTGAAGAATTCTCCCGTGGTGATGTCCGCGTAGGCCACGCCAGCTTCGTTTTCACCGATCGCCAGGCTGGCCAGGTAGTTATTCCGGTCGCCTTTCAATAAACCCGGTTCGACCACCGTACCCGGCGTGACCACCCGCACCACTTCGCGCGGGAACAGGCCGCGAGCGGGCTGCTCGCCGACCTGTTCGCAAATGGCGACGTGATAGCCTTTGTCGATCAGCCGGGCGAGGTAATTCTCGACCGCGTGGTAGGGGATGCCGGCCATCGGGATGCGCTTCCCCTTGGCGACATTGCGCGAGGTGAGAACGATGTCCAACTCGCGCGAGGTGACCTCAGCATCCTGGTCGAAAGTTTCGTAGAAGTCCCCCAGGCGGAAGAAGACGATCGCATTTGGGTATTGTTTCTTGATTTCCAGGTATTGCTGGCGGATCGGGGTGACGTCTTCGGGCATGCTGTCATTCTATTGTTTCGGGCTGATTTGTGCAAGGTTAAATAGCGGTGAAGGCAGGTTATCATTCCAAAAAACCCACTGAGCGCAACCCAAAGGGCGGGAATTCGTAAATGAGATAGAAAGGAAATTTACCATGGACAGAGTATTGCGTCGATCACGGTCCAATCGAGTCGTCGCCGGTGTTTGCGGCGGGCTGGGTCAATTTTTCGGAATCAGCGCCGGCTGGTTCCGCCTGGCGTTCCTGCTGATGCTGCTCCCCGGCGGAGTGCCAGGGCTGCTGGCTTACTTGATCCTGTGGATTGTGATTCCGAACGAATGAAACTGCCTTGTTCGTATCCTTGCTGCCCTCGAGCGGGTTCCACGACAGGCTCAGGGATCGGCTCGAAGGGCGCGAGGGACCTTACATCGCCTGTCTATGCGTTAGTAGAGAGAGGAATTTGGTCTCCCTGAATCATCAAAGTGTTGGCTTTGGTGTTTGGATCATTACAATACTTGTCTGAGAAACCCAATTCTTGGAAGGGCTTTAAGATATAATCGCCGGTATGAGCGATGAAAAAGCCCGCTTTCTTCCATTCAACGCCGTTAATGAGTTTCTGCTGAGCGATTACCGCCTCAAATTGATTCAGACTGTTCTGTCTGAATCCGACCAACTCTCCGAGGAGCGCCGGGTGAGCATCAACCGGCTGGTGAAACGCCTGGTGAAGGTACCCGGGTTCCGCAACAGCGCGCTGGCGCCAACCTCGGTCAAAGCCCGGGCTTCGATTTCAGCATTCGAGCGCTCGGCGGAGTTCGCCGCCAACATCCTTGCCGGTTGGGTGGAGTTGAAACCCGAACTTGCCCGCAAGGTTCACGACCTGCTGACCGGCCGCGGCTGGCAATTGCTCCCGCTGGATGCCGACCGGACCAAGCTGCCGGGCTTTCTCACCCGCTGGCCGCAGGCGGAGACCTTCGATGTGCTCAACGAAGCTTATCAAAAGGCTTATCCGCAAGACGGCGAGCACGAATATGACATCAATTTGATGATCGCCTGGCTGTGGGGGCGTCTGCCGGTTGAGCTGGTCGAATCTGCGCCTGCTGACCCGGAGTAACTGGAAGAACGATTTTCGAGAATACCCCGGGTTGATTCAGTTCCCGTTGCGAGCGGATCCGTTGACCCCGTTCGAGCCGTCGCTTTCGAATTCGATCGTAAACGGCTCGTTTTCGTCGATTTCCCCAACCGTTTCCAGGGCAATGTCGCCAAACAAACTGATCTGTTGGGCGGCAACGAGATGGCGTTTGACCAGCTCGAGAAGTGCGAGAAAAGTCACGACAATTTCGACTCTTGTGGTTCCCGGCGCGAGCATGCTGCGAAAAGTAGCCAGTTTTACGCTGCGTAACGTGTCGATGATGGCGCGGATTTTTTCACGGATGGTGATGCGCGGCATCGAGACGACTGTATCGAGGTTTGCCAGCATATTTTTATCGAAAAACACGTCCTGGGCAGCGGAGACCAGGTCTTGAAGGCTGAGGCCGCTCAAATCCAGCCTGGGCGGGGTAAGATTCTTGGGCGGCGGGGCGACCCGCAGGTAGGTTCGCCAGCCGCGTTCTTCGCGCGTTTGCAAATACCCGGCCAGCTCTTTGAACCGCTTGTAGAGAATGAGCTGGCGGGCGAGCGCTTCGCCGTCGTCCTCGGCCTCGGCGGCGCCGGATTCGGCAGGTGGGCGCGGCAGCAAAGCCGCCGACTTGATCTGTAAAAGCCGGGCGGCGATGACCAGAAAGGCGGACACTTCCGCTGGATTATGTTCCTGCATCTCAGCAAGGTAGGCCAGATATTGGTCGGTAACCTGGGCCAGCGCCAGGCGGGTGATATCCAGCTCGGCGCGCTCGATCAATTCCAGCAGCAGGTCGAGCGGGCCTTCGTAGACCGGTGTAGCGACCTGATATCCTTCTGCCTGGCGACCTGCAACCTGTATGCTCACGCTCGCAATTATAGCAGAGTTACCCTATCCTCCGCTCTATTTGGAAAAATTGAGCTTCTGCCTGTATAATTTAACCATGCCAGAAAAAAGGCTCAGCCATATTGATGAGAGCGGGCGCGCGCGCATGGTCGATGTCAGCGCCAAGCCTGATTCCGTCCGCACCGCTGTGGCGCGCGGCGAGGTTCACCTCAAGACGGAAACTCTGGCTTTGATCACGGCGGGTGCGGTAAAAAAAGGCGATGTGCTTACCGTTGCACAGATTGCCGGAGTACAGGCCGCCAAAAAAACTTCCGAGTTGATCCCACTCTGCCACCCGATACCGATTGAACATATCGACGTTGATCTGCAGATCGATCAGAGCTTGCCCGGGGTGATCATCACCGCCACGTTGAAGACCACTGCCAAGACCGGGATCGAGATGGAGGCGTTAACAGCCGTGTCCGTTGCGGCGCTGACAATCTATGATATGGTCAAGGCGGTCGAGAAAACCGCCCGCATCCAAAATATCCGCCTGGTCGAGAAACATGGCGGTCGGAGCGGCGATCTGGTCTACGAGTAACAGGGGCTGAGGACAGATGAAGCGCGTCTCGGTTCTTTTTTTCGCCTATCTGCGGGAAGCTGCCAACAACAGCCGGATTGAGCTGGTCATCGACGATTCGGTCAAAATCCCGGATTTGAAACGAATCATCACCAGCATGTATCCCGATCTGGAACCGCGCATCGATCATGTTCTGGTGACGATCAACCAGCAGTTCGCTTTCGACAACGATGAAATCCCCGACCAGGCTGAGATTGCCATGTTCCCGCCGGTCAGCGGCGGTGCGGAGGAACGGACCATTTTTCAAATCTCCAGCGAGCCGCTGGATCTGGACGCCTTGCTTGCCCGGATAACCTATGATACGACCGGGGCAGCCTGCGTGTTTACCGGCATGGTCCGCGGGATCACCACCCGCGGCGATGCTCACCGGACAGCCGCTCTCGAATATGAGGCTTACATTCCTATGGCTGAGACGAAAATGAAACAGGTCGCCGAGGAAATCCGCGCGCGCTGGCCGGAAGTAGAGGGAATAGCCATCGTCCAGCGCATCGGCCGCCTGGAGCCGCGAACACCGACCGTGCTGATCGCCTGCACGGCCGCTCACCGCGATACGGGCGTCTTCGAGGCGGCGCGCTACGGGATTGACCGGCTGAAAGAAATTGTACCCATCTGGAAGAAAGAAATCGGACCGGACGGGGAAGTCTGGATCGAAGGTGATTATATCCCGCATAAAGGAGATTGACCGTGCCTGTAATCCGCTGCACTGACTGCGGGCAGCCTTATCCTGACCATGACGCGCCGCACCTCTGCCCGGTTTGCGGCGGCATTTACGACTTCGACGGACCGCCGGATTTTTCTCTTGAGCGCATCGATCCATCACTGCCCGGCTACTGGCGTTACCGGTCGGCATTTTCGCTGACCTCCGGTGCTCCAGTGGTCACCCTCGGCGAGGGGAACACGCCCCTGGTCTGGGTGGAACGGGGCGGGCGTCAAATCGGGCTGAAACTTGAATCGCTCAACCCGACCGGCTCTTATAAAGACCGCGGCAGCGCTGTGCTGGTCAGCCAGCTTCTCGGACGCGGCGTGCAGGAGGCGGTCGAGGATTCCTCGGGAAATGCTGGAGCTTCTTTTGCTGCCTATGCCGCGTGGAGCGGAATCCGCAGCCGGATTTTTGTCCCGGAATCGGCTTCCGGCCCGAAGCGCCAGCAGATCGAGCTGTACGGGGCAGAACTGATCCGCGTTCCCGGACCGCGCTCTGAGGCTGCCAGGGCTGTTCTCGCCGAGGTTCAGCGGGGAGCTGTTTATGCCAGCCATGCCTACCTGCCGTTTGGCCTGGCAGGAATCGCCACCATCGCTTACGAGATTTGGGAGCAGTTAGGCCGAATGGAACCTGGGTGCGTGATTGCGCCGGTGGGTCACGGCGGGCTCCTCCTGGGCATCCGCAGGGGATTCGCGGCCTTAAAAAATGCCGGATTGATCACTGATGAACCCTTTTACCTTGGCGTGCAGGCGGCTGCCTGCGACCCAGTCGTCCGCGCGGCGCAGCGGGGGCTGGCGGCGATGGCGGAAGTTGGCGAGGGCGCAACCCTGGCTGAAGGCGTGCGGGTTACGAAACCCGCGCGCGCCCGCGCGTTAATCCAGGAAATCCCGCCAGACCGCGGCACTTTCATTGCCATCCCCGAAGGAGAAATTGAGCCGGCATACCGGGATCTCGGCAGGCGCGGGATCAGCGCCGAGCCGACCTCCGCGCTGGCCTGGGCCGCTCTTGATCATCTGCCGCCTGGCATTCGCGCTCCAATCATTGCTGTTTTGACCGGATTTGGGTTAAAATATATGCCATCTTGATGACGAATAGAACTGGAGGAGCGCGAGCTACCTGGACCTCACCGCTGAGGTGGCTGGCGCACCTTGAGTTCGCAGGAGGGTTCATGGATCAACATGCCCCCGCTCAGGCGCAGGAAACGCCGCAGGAGCTGGCAGAAAGGCTTGGTTTGCACTTTTCGGATGTGCTCCTGCTCAGCCGCGCATTGACGCACCGTTCCTATCTCAACGAGCACCCCGAAGCGCTTGAGGACAATGAGCGCCTTGAATTCCTCGGCGACGCCGTGCTCGATTTCGTCGTGGGAGCCTGGCTGTATAACCGCTTTCCGGAGATGCCTGAGGGAGATTTAACCCGCATGCGCTCAGCGCTGGTTCACACCGAGCAGCTGGCTCAGTTTGCCCGTCAAATCCATCTCGGCGAGGCCATGCGCCTGGGTCGCGGTGAAACTCAGGCCGGCGGACGCGAACGCTCTGCCTTGCTGTG
This sequence comes from uncultured Anaerolinea sp., assembly GCA_964564935.1. Lineage (GTDB taxonomy): Bacteria > Chloroflexota > Anaerolineae > Anaerolineales > Anaerolineaceae > Bellilinea. The sequence continues at coordinate 57,888 of CAZMCF010000007.1, forward strand.
CGACACCTTCGAAGCGCTGATTGGGGCGATCTATCTCGACAGCGGCATCACCGGCGTGACCGATTTCATGCAGCCTTTCCTCGAAGAAGCGGCAGATGATATCCTGGTCAACCGAAAAAACGAAGACCCCAAGAGCCTTCTTCAGGAATGGGCGCAGTCGCAGGGTTATCAGGCGCCGGCATACGTCACCCGCAGCGCATACGGCCCTGATCACTCGAAGATTTTCGATGTGATCGTGATGATCGGCGGAGAGGTCTACGGTAGCGGCAGCGGACCCTCGAAACAGGCCGCAGCCAAAGCCGCCGCCCGCGAAGCGCTGCTCAAATTAGGATTGATCGATTGATTGACCGCATGTTCCTGACCCGCACCCAAGGAAAGTATCGTTAATGATTTCCCGTTTGAAATCGCTCGAGCTGCACGGATATAAAACCTTCGCCAGCAAATTTTCTTTCGAATTTCCAGGGCGGATCACGGTAATTGTCGGTCCGAATGGATCGGGGAAATCGAACATCGCGGATGCGATCCGCTGGGTGCTCGGCGAGCAATCCTACAGCCTGCTGCGCGGACGAAAAACTGAGGACATGATCTTTTCCGGTTCCGAGCAGCGCCCGCGGGCAAGCATGGCCTCCGCGGCAATCACCTTCGATAACGAAGACGGCTGGTTGCCGATCGATTTCAGCGAAGTGTCGATCGCCCGCCGGGCTTACCGGGATGGGACGAATGAGTACGTCCTGAACGGTCAGCGGGTGCGCCTGAAGGAAACATCCGAACTACTGGCTCAATCGGGGCTGGCGGAGCGAACCTACACGATCATCGGGCAGGGTCTGGTTGACGCGGCGCTGTCACTAAAGCCGGAAGAGCGGCGGCGATTCTTCGAGGAGGCGGCCGGGATCGGCCTGTACCGCGCCCGGCGCGAGGAAGCCATCAACCGTCTGGAAGCCACCCGGCGCAATCTGGAACGAGTGCACGACATCCTGTCCGAGCTCGAGCCGCGCCTGAAAAGTCTGGAGAAGCAGGCCGCGCGGGTGGTCGAGTACGAGCGGATCAAGGCCGATTTGCAGGCGTTGCTGCGCGAGTGGTACGGATACCACTTTCACCGTACTCAGCAGGAAATCTCGCATGCGCGGGAAGTGCTCCGCGCCCGCCAGACCCAGTTGAGCCAGGCGCGCAAAAAGCTGGAGGAAGTTGACGGGCGGATTACCAGCCAGCGCGAGGCGATTCAACGGCTGCGCAGCCAGCTTAATGACTGGCATGCCCAGTCGGCCGGGCTGCATTCGCAGCGCGAGCAGGTCAACCGCAGCCTGGCGGTTTTGGATGAGCGCCAGCGGTCCCTGCTCGACCAGGAAAAATTGCTGACCAGCGATCTGGTTCGCTTGCAGGAAGAAGAGAAGGATCAGCGCGCCAGGCTGGGCGAGATGGAAGCCGAGCGCGAGCGGCTCGAGATCGAAGCAGAGGAAGCCCGCTCGATGCTGGCGGCAGCCCGGAAAAGCCTGGCGGAGCGTGAAGCCGAACGATCGCGTGTGGAAAAGGCGCTCAGCGAGGTTCGCCGTGAGCTGCTCCGCTGCGAGACCCGCCAGGTGGAGCTGAAAGCCCACCAAACCGAGCTGGCCGGGAGGGTTGCCGGGCAACATAAGAGTCTGGACCAATTCGAATCGACGCGCCAATCGGTCGAAGATGCAGTCGTGCAGGCTGAGACTCGCCACCAGGCTGCCCTCAGAGACCTTGAGGAGGCTGAGCAGCGCCAGCGCAGCCTCGAAGATGACGCCCGCCAGCTCGAAAAGCGGCTCGCCGAGCGCGAATCTTCGCGGAATCAGGCCCAGGAGCTCTTTAACAAATTATCGGCCGAGCACTCCCGGCTGAAAGCTCAACTGGCTGTATTGGAAGAGGCCGAAAACGCGCTGAGCGGCGCAAACCAGGGCTCTCAGGCGGTCCTCCAGGCCGCAAAACAGGGCAGGCTGCCCGGCGTCTACCAAGCGCTCAGCTCGCGGATCGAGGCGCCCGAGGAATACGAAACCGCCATCGCCGCGCTGCTCGGCGAGAACCTGGACGCAATTCTCCTCCCGCCTAAATCCAGCCCTGAGCCAGCTCTGGATCTGTTGAGCAGCGGCGATCACGGGCGTGCCTTGCTCTATCCCTTTGATTGGCTGCGGGGGCGCAAGCCGGTCAAGGCGCCGAAGGATGCCGACTGCTTTGGGCGGGCGGTTGATCTCATCCGCGCGCCTGAAGACTTAAAACCTTTCCTGGAAGTTACTCTGGGCAATGCACTGATCGTCCGCGACAGGACCGCAGCCCGGCGGATTCTGAGCGGACAGACGGATGACATCCGAGTGGCAACCCTCAAAGGGGAGGTGTTTTATAGCAGCGGGGCGGTGCAGGCCGGAAAAGAGCCCCGGGTAGGGCTGATCGCCCGACCGCGCCAGATTCGCGAGTTGAGCGGAAAAGTCGGCGAAATTACCGGCAGGGTGGTGCAAGCAGAAGGGGAAATAAATGCGCATAGCCAAGAGATTGATCGGTTAAAGGCCGAACTGCAAGCGGTAAGCGAGCAACGGCGCGAGGTCAACCAGCGGCTGGCGCAGCTCAACCGCGAGGCGCAGCAGGCATCCCTTGCGCTCGAACAGGCCCGCCAGAAACGCGTCTGGCAGTCAGGACAGATCGACCTGCTGCACGAGCAAATCAAGCAGGCTGAGGAAGAACAGGGGACCACCGCAGACGAATTGAGCAAGAACGCCGGTCAAATCGGGGCGCTCGAGCTGCAAATTCGCGAGCTGCAGCGAACGCTGGATGAATTACCCGTGGCTGAGCTGCAGCAACAGGTTGTCCATTGGAATACCCAGACGGCGGTCACCGCCCGCAGCGCCGAAAATGCCGAGCGGCGGGTAAAGGAATTTCAGCAATCCGTTCATGCGAATCTCGAGCAGCAGCAAATCATCCAGAAGCGAATCAGCCAGATAAGAACTGCGATGGCGGAATTGGAAACCGAGCGAGCGAGCCTGCGCGAAAGCGAAGCTTCGCTCAACCAGGCGATCTCTGAGCTGCGGGTAAAGATCGATCCGACCGAGCAGGAACTGGCAGACCTGGATAAGCATTATGAGCGGATCCAAATGGATTACTCGGCGGCTCAAGTGGGCGTCACCGCGGCGGAGCGTAATCACGCCCAGGCCCAGCTGGAGTTGACTCGCGGGAAAGAAACGCTCGAGTCGCTGCGCCGGCGGATCGAAGATGATTTTGGCCTGGTTCAGTTCGAATACCAGAGCGACATCGCCGGGCCCACGCCGCTGCCGTTGGAGGGCATGGTCGAACAACTGCCGGCGGTGACCGAGATTCCACCCGAGCTGGAAGAAAGCATCAACCGCGCCCGCGGGCAATTGCGCCGGATGGGAGCGATCAATCCCGAGGCGCAGAGCGAGTACCGCTCGGTCAAGGAGCGGCGAGATTTCCTCGTTTCCCAGGTTGCTGATCTGCACAAAGCCGACGAGGACCTTCGCCGGGTGATTGCCGAGCTGGACGAGTTGATGAAGCGCGAGTTCCGCAAGACCTTCGAGGCGGTGGCGGTAGAATTCCGAGAAATGTTCACCCGCCTGTTTGGCGGCGGTCATGCCCGCCTGATTTTGGAAGACGAGGATGACCCTGCCCAAACCGGGATTGACATCGAGGCGCGCCTGCCTGGCCGACGCGAGCAGGGGCTCTCGCTCCTTTCGGGAGGCGAGCGCAGCCTGACCGCGGTGGCGTTGATCTTCTCCCTCCTCAAAGTATCGCCAACGCCCTTCTGCGTGCTCGACGAAGTTGACGCCATGCTCGACGAGGCTAACGTGGGGCGCTTCTGCGAGCTGCTGGTCGAGCTCAGCCAGAACACCCAGTTCATCGTGATCACTCACAACCGCAACACCGTCCAGGTGGCGGATGTAATTTACGGGGTCACCATGGGCAAGGATTCAGCCAGCCAGGTGATCTCGCTCAGGCTGGATGAGGTCGGCGAGGAACTCGTTCGTTCTTAAGAAAGTCAAAACCCCAGGCGCGCGCCTGGGGTTTTGATCAGGTCAGGATTGATACTGCGCCGGGGTTGTGGGGATGGTCGGGACGCGGGTCTTCCAATTGTCGTAAGTCTCGATTTTCAACCCGGCTTTGATCTCCTCCAGCCAGGCGTTGAAGGCTTCCTGTTTGGTCTGATCCAGGCGGTCGGGAGTCATCGGGCGCTCCTCGCGGCCTAAAAGCTGGATGATGTGCCAGCCGAAGGTTGTCTGCACCGGTTGGCTGATCTCGCCGATCTCGGTCAGGGCAAAGGCGGCAGTCTCGAATTCCTCGACCATCTGGCCTTTGGAGAACCAGCCCAGGTCGCCGCCATTGTCCTTGTTGCTGGTGTCGGTCGAATATTCAGCCGCCAGTGCAGCAAAGTCTTCGCCTTTATCCAGACGGTCGCGGAGCGCGGCGGCTTCCTGCTCGCTGGCTACGAGGATGTGGCGAGCCCAGATGTAGGTCTCGCTGGTTGGACTATCCTTGGTGACCTCTTCAAGCAGCTTCTCGTAGATCAGCCGGGCGCGGAAGATTGCGCGGAACTGTTCAGAATTGACCTGGGACTCAGCCTCGAGGGTGGCGACATAATCTGAGTAGCTGGTCTTGAAGCCTTCCTCGGTGTACGGTGTCTCGGTGGGGAAGGGGGTAGGCGTTGGGCCTTCGGTCGCCGTGGGAGCAGGCGAGGTAGCGGTCGGGGTGGCGGTTGGACCGCTGGTCGCAGTCGCTGTGGCGGTCGGAGTGCCTGTCGGCGGGATGAGGGTCAGTTGCAGCGGCGAATAGGTCGCGGTGGGTACAGGCGGAATGGTTGGAGCAGGGGTGGGTGTCCCGTCTTTATAGAAACCGAACGCTTCTTGAATGGCTTTGTCGATTTCCTCATCTGTTACCGTGATGCCCATTTTTTCCGCCTGCATGGTCAGGACGCGTTCGTTGATCAGTTCGTCGATCACCTGATTGCCGAGACTCTCCGGGTCCGTTAATAGAGCTACATTTTGCTGGATTAACGAATCGTAGTAGCTGGTTGTGTTTTGATCGAAGCTGAAATTCTGTTTGTAGAATTCCAATAACTCGGTGTTCTTGATGATCTGGTAACGGTCGTAGCGGGCGCGAGTCTGGAATTCTTCAAGGGTGATTTTTGAATTCTCGACCACGGCGACAGGCTGTTTCAGTTGTAGAACCAGCTGATCCAGCACGCCGTAGCCGATGACCAGAACCACCAGGACGGCGATCACGATGGTGGTGATCAGAACCATCCGGCGCTGAAGTTGTTCGCGGGCAACCCGGCTTTGTTGCTTGCGGGAAATATGTTTTGGACGTGGCGCTTTTGCCATCTTCTTCTCTCCAGTGAAAATCAATAGGGCAGAGAGCTTTTCTCCCTTTGCCCTATTGATACCTTAATCAATGAATTCTAGCGGACGCTCTCGGTCCACTCTTCGCCCACGTAGGGGAGGAGGGCCAGATGGCGGGCGCGCTTGATCTCGCGGGCGAGGACGCGCTGGTGGCGCGCGCAGGTGCCGGTCTGGCGCCGCGGGCGGATCTTGCCCTCCTCGGTGACGAATCGGCGGAGCATGTCCACCTGTTTATAGTCAATGCTTACGTTTTTATCGGCGCAGAACTGGCATATCTTTGGGCGCGCCATGTATCGGCGCGGACCAACGGTCTGCTCGCTCTCGCTTGGGTTCATATCAGCCATTTGTTCTTACTCCTAAAATGGATACTCGTCTTCGACTTCGTCTTCCGCAAGGGTTTCCGAAGCCTGATTCTGGTTTGATTCGCGCCGGTCACCGAGCATCATCATCTCGTTGGCAACGATTTCCACACTGGTGTGTTTGTTGCCGTCGGTGTCTTCCCAGCGTCGGGTTTGAAGCCGCCCCTCGACGTAGACCTGCTGTCCTTTGGTCAGATATTGCTTGCAAATTTCGGCAAGATTACCCCAGCAGACCACATTGAACCATTCGGTGTCCGTGTGGCGTTCCCCATCCGAGGTGTTCCAGGTGCGGCTCGTGGCGACGGTGAAAGTGGTCACCGGCTTGCCGGAGGGGGTGTAACGCATCTCAGGATCGCGCCCGAGATGCCCAATAATCATGATTTTATTCAGGCCCCGACTCATGTGATTACTCCTTGGTAGCCAGCACTGATCACGAAAGCTTATCGTTTCGACTCAATCGCGAACGATGATCGAGAACCGCATCACCGGTTCAAGGAAGCGCAGGTTGCGTTCGAGCTCGGCGCTGAAGGCAGGCGGCATCTGCAATTCGAACAATACGTACTGTCCATCACGGCGCTTGTTGATCGCGTACGCCATGCGCCGCTTGCCCCAATTGTCGATTTTGGTTATCGAGCCGCCGGCTTCGGAAATCCAACCCTGGACTTTCTCGATGATACCCTTAACCGCGGTTTCATCCAGTTCAGGCTGGATGATGATCACCAACTCATAGGTGCGCATTAATGGGATCCTCCTTTCCTCGGGATTGCCCTCTGACCAAACCGTGGGTCAGGCAGAGAGCGGAAAGCAGCAACGGTAAACGCTACTCACTTTGCGGGGATTAGTTTACTACAAAACAGGCTGTTCGTACAGGTTCTGTATGGATTCAGGGGAAAGGCGGCCTGAAGAGCGCGGATATCTTCACGCTATCTGGATGCCGGCAGGGGAAACCGCTCGCGGAACTCGAGGAAGGTAAAGACAATAAAAAATGCTTTCACTCCAGTTTCAGGATTTCTTCCGGATCGGCCCGGGTGTAGAAGACGCGGAAGGAGGCGGTTTCCCGGAGGATGCCGCGCAGCGCGCTTTCCATGAGCTTCACCTTTTCTGAATCTGATGTTCCGCCCTCCACCAGCGACCAATGATCCAGCGTTTCGGTCTGGATGGTGATGAATCCTCGTGCGGCGAGCCAGCGCAAGCCGGCCTCTACGGCCGAACTACGCTGATTGAGCGCCGCTGCCAGGCTGCTCAGCTCGATCTGACCCTCCCTGGCCCGCAGGGCGTAGCGGACCATACCGCTCAGGCTTTTGAGAAAATCCTCAGGCGCATCGCAGCCGACCGGCGCGGCGAAAAGAACGACTTTTTTCGGGCGCACTGCCTTAACCGCCTGGAGAATCTCGGTCCGACCCGGCGGCGGATTCCAGATGATCAGGGTGCTGGCGGGTTCCAGCTGCTTGCGATTGCGCGCCCCAGGGATGGGATTGCCCTGCTCCTGCCAGAGGATTGCATCCCTGTCCAGATACTGCGGGAGTGCCGCAAGCGGATCGGCAGCTGCCCGCAGGTCGATGACCTCTTCGCAGGCCCTTACGGCGACCTCGATGGCGCCTTCCGGGACCAGGCGGGCATTCAGCCATTCCATCTGAACTTCGAGCTGACCGCGGTAATTGCTGGCCCGCAGGGTATACGCCAGATCGAACAGCCCAACTGGCAGAAGCGCCCGGTCGCCCTGCCACCAGATCAACCGGCGGGTCTGCCCGCGCTGGTCTTCAACCAGCACCTGGAGGTGTTCTCCGGTTTTTCCGATGGGCGAAGAATCGACTACCCGCAGGGCGCGGGTGGCGAAGACATAGGGCGGGTTTCCCGCCCCAAACGGCCCCAGTTGGTCGATTTCGACGATCATTTCCAGGTGAATCTGGTCGAGCTCCAGGTAGGCGTCGATTTGAATTTGCCTGACCAGCGGCCGGCCGCCGGTCTGCTCGCGGATTGCCTGGTTCAGTTTTTGTTGAAAGGCGGGCAGGTGACGGCTGTCCAGTGAGAGGCCGGCGGCCATGGCGTGACCGCCGAAGCGCAGCAGGTATTTCTTCCCGGCTGCGATCGCCTGGGTGATGTGGATGCCCTCGACTGAGCGCGCTGAGCCGTGCAGTATCCCGTCGGGAGGGCTGACCAGAAGGATGACCGGGCGCTGAAATAGCTCAGCCAGCCGGCTGGCCACAATACCGACCACCCCTCCCGGCCAGTCGGGATTGGTCAGCAGCAGCGCCGGCGATTCCAGGAGGGAGGGATTGCGCTCAATCTGGGCCAGTGCGCCCATGAAGACCTGCTCGGTCAGGAAGCGCCGCTCACCGTTCAGCCCCTCCAGGCGGGCGGCGGTGACCGCAATGGTCTGCGGGTCATCGCTGGTCAGAAATTCGACAACCGGATTGGCGTCGTCCAGCCGGCCGATGGCGTTCAATCTCGGGGCAATGGTGAAACCGATGTGCTGTTCGCTCAGACGGGCCGGATCGAGCTCGGCCAGCTCGTAAAGCTTCTGCAGTCCGGGGCGCTGAGGATTGCGTAACTGATCCAGCCCGAGTTGGGTCAGATAGCGGGCATCGCCCGTCAGTTCAGCCACATCAGCCACCAGGCCAAGAGCGACCAGATCAAGGTTCTGCTCGGGAATTTCGCTCCGATTGAGCTCGGCGCACAAGGCTTCGACCAGTTTGAATGCCACGCCGACGCCCGAGAGCGTCCGGGCGGGGTGGCCCGCGGGCAGGCGCTGGGGATTGACCGCTGCGTAAGCTGGCGGCAGATCTTCGGGCAAAACGTGGTGATCGGTGATGACGAAATCGACGCCGCGTTTACGGGTAAACTCGACCGCCTGGTGGGCAGAAATACCCGTATCGCAGGTCAGCACAACCTGGACGCCCTCGTCAAGAAATCGCTCCAGGCTGCTAAGATTGACTCCGTGGCCTTCCCTGGTACGAACAGGGATGTGATAGCGAACCTGCCCGCCAAGCGAGCGCAGCCCGGAGACCAGCAGGGTGGTGGAGGTTTGCCCATCGACGTCGAAATCGCCCCATACGCCGATGGTCTCTTTTTTCCGAATCGCGCGAGTCAGCCGCTCGACTGCCCTGTCCATGTCCGGCAGATCGAACGGGTCGGAAGGCCGGTAGCAGCGCGGATCGAGGAATGCTTTCGCCTCGTCCACGCTGCGGATGCCCTGGCGGAGCAGACCGCGGGCCAGCAGCGGAGATCGGCGAGCAAATGGCTGCAGCTCTTCCGGAATTTCCTGGTCAACCGGTTCCAGCCATTGCGTCTCGACCTGGATCTTCACATCAGACCTCGTTGAAACTCGGGCGTTTAGAATTGGATTTCTGCGATCTGATCGAAGTCGAAATCTGGCAGCAGCTCGCCCTTCTCGCCGTCAGCTTCGCTTTCCTCTTCCCTGCCTGCCGAGACTCCGCGCAGGCAAAGCGAGCGGTAATTGCAGAACAGGCAGCGGCGCTCGTCGTCGGTAAGCGGGAAGGGCGTTTCCTGGGCTTCAATCTGGGCGATTATCCCGGCGAGGAACTCCCGATCCGCCTCGAATTGAGCCTGGCTGTATGGAAAACTGGCCGGTCGGATCGGATCGGCAGTGAACCAGTAGATCATCTCGATTTGCTCCGCGCGGATCTCTCCGCCGCCGTTTAAGTGAGCGCCCGCCAGCGCCAGCAGGAAAGGGTAGAGTCTGGTCTGAGCCCGCAATCTCAATATCGACGGCGGGATGGGTTTGCGGTTTGTCTTCCAGTCGACGATCACGGCAGACCGTCCTGGATCGACCGCCACAAGATCATACTTGGCCACCAAACGATAGCCCCGGAAGGGCGCCGCTAGGGTCATTTCGGGGTAGCGCCGGGAGGGAAGCTCCGCGGGCGGATGGGCGAGGTAGCTGCGCCACCATTCCTCCAGCTCGAGCTCGGTTGCCTGGCTGGCAACGGTTTCTTCCGGCAGGCCGAGCTGGTGCTGCTGGACCATCTGGTGGAAGCGCTCGCCCAGGCGCATCTGCCGTTCCAGCTCGAGGACCGGCTCGCTGCGAATGGCCGGCCATGCCAGTCTCTGAAGGTAGCGCAGCTCGAAGCGCCGCGGACAGTCGAGGTAATCCTGCAGGTTCTGCTGGCTGAAGCTGAAATCAATCGGCGGTTTCATGAATTTTCCTTTCCCAAAACGCGCGCAGATTGACCAGAGCAACCGCCGGTTGGTTTTCCCGCCCGGTCAGGTCAGATTTACCTGTATTCCATGTCACCAGCAAGGCTTTGCGCGCGCGGGTGATGCCGACGTACAGCAAGCGCAGCCGCTCGGAAGAGTAATCCAGGCGGGCTTTCTGGGTGGCCTGGCCCTCCGGAAGGAACAGGTCGCTGACGCGGTTCTCTAACAGCGCGCGGAGTTTCTCGAGCAGCTCGGCTTCCAGATTGAGATGGTCGCGCACATACCACGGTTCGGCATAGTAAGAATCGTATTCCTGGGCAGCAGGGAAATCATAATTATTTACCGAAAGCAGATAGACCCGATCCCATTCCAGCCCCTTGGCTTTGTGGATGGTCGCCACGACCACTTTGCCCTTGTGCTGATCAGGGTCGAAGCCTGTATCTTCCTCCGAGAAACCGGCCAGCCGGCGCTGATTATGGGCTACCGCGGACAGCTCTTCGATAAATTGCGCCAATTGCCAGCCGGGGTGAGTGGAGGCGGCGCGCTCGAGGACGAGAGCCAGCTTATGCGCCAGGGCAAGGTCGGCTGGATTGGTGAACAAATCCTGGGAGATGGTCAGAATCAACTGATCGATCGGCAGGAACACGGCCTGCTGCCAGCGGCGGATCCGCTCGCGGAAACCGGCCAGCAGTTCGATCACCTCCGGCGGTACGCCAAACTGCTCCAGCTCGCGCAGCCAGTCGCGCTCCCAGGCAGGCCAGAGATAATCCTCGACGTGATCGCATTTCTGGATCAACCGAGAAGCCCTGAGATAAATCTCCTTCTGCTCAGGATTTTGGAGTTCAATTTTGTATACTTCCTTGAACACCGCGGCCAACGGCGGAGAAAAAGAAGCGTGATCCAGGCAGCGAAGCACGCTGGCAAGGATATCCGCTGTCTGACGGGTGGATGCTGAGGTTTGGAGGAGCTCGACGACCTCGATCCCGGCTCCCTTGAGGACCTGAACGACCTTGCCCCCGCGTTCGTTGCGCGGAACCAGCACCGCCACGGTTTGATCCTGGTTCTGTGGCAGCCAGGTTTTCAAGGATTTAATCACCATATCGATCTCTCTCTCCGGAGAGTATTTGTGCGGCGAGAGAAAGATTTCGGCCGGGTTGTCGGGCGGGTTTGGCTGCGGATCGCCTGGCGGCGCCGGGCGGATGAGGGGCGGTGAGAGGGCATCGCGCAGCTCAGGCACCGGGTGCTCTTCCATTGTCCAGCGGATCAGCTCGTTAGCCAGACTGATGATGCTTTTCGTCGAGCGGCCGGAATCCGGCAGGTCGCAAGCAGTCACGCCCCGCGTGCGCATGAAGCGGCGCAGGTACTCAGGGCTGGCGGTGGTAAAGGTCTCATAAATCGCCTGGTTTGGGTCGCCGACCCGCACCCAGTTGCCGTCCTCGCCGGCCAGCAGTTTGAGAATTTCCTCCTGGAGGCGCGAGGAGTCCTGGGCTTCATCCTCGAGGATATAAGGCCAGCGGCGGCGCAGGCGAGCGAGATATTCCGAGTCGACCTCCAGCGCGAGCAGCGCCAGGCGGATCAGGTCGTCAAAGTCGACTGCGCTGCGGTAGCTCAGTGCCCGCTGGTAGGCTGAGTAGATTTCGAGAGCCATCTCGAGCAGCGGGTGGGAATAATTGAGTTTTCGCATAGCGTCGGATATTTGTTGCGGTGACGCCTGCTGATCCTTGGCCAGGCGGATGAAACTCCCCGCCATTTTTGCAACACTCTCTTCCCATTTCTTGTATGTTTTTGCGTCTGAATTCGAGTTCGGCGAGCTCCAAAGATCGTAAAATTCGGGATGGGCGCTGAGCCAGGCGCTGGCGGCGGAAGAGAGGATTTCCTGGGATTCTCCTTCATCCAGTATGGCGAATTGATCGGAGAGTCCGACCAGATCAGGGCGCTCGCGGACGATGTCGTGAGCCAGCCCGTGCAGGGTGCGCACCCGGTAGCCAAAATCCGGCAGCAAGCCCAATTCCCGGACAAAGCCGGCAATTCGGGCGGAGAAATTGTCTACCGCCGAGTTGACCAGGGTGACGATCAGGATTTCCTGATCATCATCAAGCAGGCTGCCGGCCAGCAGGTTGGCTGCCAGCCGGGATAGCGTGTGGGTCTTGCCGCTGCCTGGCACAGCCGAGACGCCCATTTTTCCGCTGCGGTAGGCGAGGACCTGCTGCTGGCTGGGGCGCGGTTTAAACATCTCCGCCTTCCCGCTCAGGCGCTGGCATGCGGCGGAGGATGGCCTGAACGGCCTGTAATAATGAGCCGCGCTCCTCCGAGCCGCGCTCGTTGATCTTCAGCGAGCAGAGGTAGATTCGTTCGCGGCAGCGCTGGATCAAGCCAGCAGTCAGGCGGACCAGGTTTTCCTGGTTGTATTGAACCTCGTCCTGATCGGTCCAGGGTCGGTCTGGCGGCCAACCGCGGCTGAGCACCCGGGGGTGGGTCAACGGCTGGTACAGCCGCTCCCACCAGCCTAATCCCCCAATGTCAAGCCAGAACTGGATCCGCGCCGGGCGGTTGGAGATCAAATAGGTGTAAGCAGGAGCGAGGAAGACAGCGTTGACCGGCTCATTTTCCCAGACCTGCAAGTACTGGGCTGCGAGGATGCCCTGCTCAACCATCCGCAAGTATTCCCGGCCAAGCGCTCCGTTATTGCCAGGGGCGGCTGAAGCTACCGAGCGGAATTTCTGCACGGATTCGATCAACCGGGATGCCACGCTGGCTGCCTCATAATTGGCGTGAAAGCCGAAACCCGGCTGAGAGAGCAATTCGCCGAACAGACGCCCGAGAAAAATATCCAACTCGACAGGTTCGGACTGACGGTAAGCCAGCAGCCATTCCCGCAGACGGTTGTACCGCTCGCCAATCGCATAAGTGATCCGTTCCCGGTCAGCTGGTCTGAGAGCGTCGAAGGGCATCAGCGGTCCTTCCTCGCTGCCCGGCTTGAACGCCTTCCTGGATAACAGGTCGGCGCGGACGAGGTCCAACCCCCAGATGCTCTGAGCCAGTGCAGAGCGAATACCGTCCAGTTTGACTTCGAAATCCCACTGCGGGTGGGCCAGCTTCGCCAGGGTTGTCAATGCCTGGGTAGCCGGTTCGTCGCGCAGGCTGCGCGACGGACGGTGCGAGTAAGCCGGAATGCCCAGATATTCCAGGCGGTTGAGCAGCGCGTAGCGAAGCGCATCGGAAAGATAAGGGGAGAGAATGACGATCTCGCCGGCGGGGACGTCCTCATCGCGGATCAACTCGGCAACCCGCTGGCAAACCCAATCCACCATCTGGGTGGAAAAGCGCTGGTGATTTGGATTGAACGCCTTTTGCAGCGAAATGGGAACCGGGATCGTTCGTTCGCGGCGGATTGCGGCAGAGAGGGTCTCGCCAAGCTGCTGCAGCTCAGTCGAGGCAACCAGATTCCGATCGGCGCTGATCGTCTGGGCGCACTGCTCGCGGAGCAGGTAGCCGTAATCCGGGTCGGCGCCAAGGAAGGCCCGGTACCCGCCGCCTCGGTCGTAGATTAGGAGACTGCCGGAGAAATCAGGCAGCCAGTCAGAAAGGATATCATGGGCGACTGGAAAATCTTCTTCGAGATTGTCATAGATCAGGTAGCGGAACTGGTTATTCAGATAACTACGGACGAGATGAGAAGGCCAGAGATGCTGGCTAAAGACTTCGAGTTGCAGCGAGAAGTCGAGCAGGTTGTTTTCCAGGCAGAAAGCGCGGAACAGCGAAGCGCACTCCTGGGCCTGGTCATAAACAGCCATTTGAGCGGGTTGACCGATCCAGGCGGATTTCAACCGCTCGCCGATCTCGGTGTGTCTGAAGCCGACCACCGCGGATTTATTCAGGTTGTCCAGGATTTGGGAGAACAGCCGATTGCGGTCGATGGTCAACTGCTCGAAATATCCTTTTTCGATCAGCGGTTGGGCAATACGGGACATGTAGTATTGCGCTGTTTCAAGGGTGAGGAAAACCGGCGGATCGAAGGGGCGTTTGAAGCCGGCAGACCGGGCGATTGCCGGCCAGAACAGGCGGATGACGCGCTGGGCCAGCCCGCCGATGGTCAGCACCGAGGGCAGGCCGCCGGGAGGGAAATTTGGATCGCGGGTGACCTGATAATATGGGCGGGCCAGGGTCCGCTGCGGAAGCAGGATCAGAATGAAGGCTCCGGATATCCCGCTTTGGACCAAATGAAGCAGGCGGAGCACCCCGGCGGTTGTTTTTCCACTGCCGGCGGGTCCTTCGAGAAAAATCGAGGCGTCTGGCGGCGCGGCGCTGACCTCTAGTTGATATTCAAAGGGGATGATCGCTTCCAAGTTTCCAGCTTCCTGGTAAGGATGATCGGTTTGGACGCAGCCGCGGTTAGTATTCCAATCCGGCCAGCCGGTGCAGCACTGCTCGCGCTAACCGGGCGTCCACGACAGCACGGTGTGCGTTAGGAATGGATATGCCGAGCTGTCGCCCGGCCTCCTCCAGCTTGAAAAATCGGTACGATTTTTTATAAGGATCCCAGACCCCGCGATATTCTGAATAGAGCTGGAGGATATCGAAGGCATTGAGGTTCTCACGCCAGGGCAGGCGGTAACGTTCCATGGACTGGCGCATCATCCGCAGGTCAAATTCAGCGTTGTAAATTCCCACCGGGCGGTTGAGAAGATGCTCGCGTACGTTCGGCCAGACGGAAGGCCAGGCCAGCGCTTTTTGCACCGTTTCATTCGATATGCCATGCAGGCGGATCGCGTCTGCAGGGATGGGCTGGAATGGTCGTACAAACGATTCGAAGAGGACTTCACCATCTGATCCAATTACGCCGATCTCTATGATTTCCGCGTTTTTATCCAGGCCCGTGGTCTCCGTATCCAGATAGACCGGTCTCTGTTCGATCCACTGCCGGGCGATTTCTGCCACCCGGCGCTGATTGAAAATAGGTGGTGCGGCCATAGGCTTGTCTTCTGGTTACTCCAGATTCCAATATGCGAATTCGTTGACGCTGACGGTAAAATTAGGCGTGGAGAATGCTGCGATAACCGCGCCGTATGAGCCGGCATCCGTGAAGGTATCGTTCTGCACTTCGGCGATCAACGCGCCGTTGACGTACAGCTTGTGACTGCTGCCGACTGCCATCACCCCCACCCGATTTGTCTGATTGGAGCCGGCCCGAATGGCGTTATTCACATTGCTGCCGTCGGTCAGGTTGACATATTCCTCGCCGTTCCAGTAGCCAAAGGCCCAATCGCCTCCGCAGGTGAGCTGGAACCAGTATCCCTTACTGAAGTCCGGGCTGCGATAGACCAGCCCGTAGGTATCCGATCCGGAACAATCGCCCACCTGCATTTGGGCTTCGATGTAGGCATCTTTCACGCGGGTTCCGCCGGTACGCCAGCCGCGATACCCAATAGCGTACTTGCTGGTCAGGACCAATGCGCCGTTTTGCACGCGGATCAGAGTGTAATCGTCATCGTAATTTTGGTTTTCCAGACCGAACGATTTGCCCGAATCAAGCGGGTCGGTAAAATCGGGACTGCCGAGGAATTCCCGCGGATCACCTGACGAGGTTGTCGGGGTTGGAGTCGGCTGCAGGGTTTCTGTGGGCGTTGCGGTGGATGTTGCTTGAGTGTTCTGGATTGGTTGCGGTGTATGGGTTGGAAGGAACGGCTTGGGGGTCGGCTGGCTGGTCAGCAGCGCGGCTACTTGAGTCGCAACCACATCCGGCGTATTCGCCGGCTGGCCGGCGGGCAGATTGCATGAGGCCAACAACCAGAATAAGAGTAATGAAACAAACCGCTTTGCATCCATGGCGGATCCTTTACCATTCATGATGGTCAAATTATAACGGTTTCCAAACTGATTTGCAGGCTGAGAGCGCGCCAGTTCTGTCCACGCCGGTGTAGAATCAACTTATGGCAGCGCAGGCGAGGGTACTGGCTTTTTACAAACCGTATGGAGTGATTTCCGCGTTCACCGATGAAGAGGACCGCCCGACATTGAAGCAATTTATCGATGTCCCGGATGTGTATCCGGCTGGACGGTTGGATATGGACAGCGAAGGTCTGCTCATTTTATCCGACGACGGCGATCTGATTCACCGCTTGACCCACCCGCGCCATAAAATCAGCAAGACCTATCTGGTTCAAGTGGAGGGTAGGATCACCCCTCAGGCTGTGGCCGAGCTGCAGCGCGGGGTGCCGGTGAAAGGCAAGCCAACCAGGCGCTGCCAGGCGCTGCTCCTCCCCCCGCCAGACCTGCCGGAGAGGGAAAAGCCGGTCACCCCTCATGGGGAAACGAGCTGGCTGCGTCTTACCCTCAGTGAAGGCCGTAAGCGCCAGATTCGCCACATGACCGCGGCGGTTGGCTATCCAACGCTTCGCCTGGTGCGAATCGCGATCGGACCAGTCACACTCGAAGGGTTGCGGCCCGGCGAGTGGCGCAGTCTGCGGCCGGATGAGATGACCCGTTTGCGCCAGGCAATCTGACCTGGCAGGAACAAACCGGGCAGCGCGGGTTCTTTTCCCGGGCGCCGGCACCGGCCGCGAGAAAAAGTATAATTAGACCTATCCCGCATATGAAAACGCACGTTATCCGCCTGGAAGCTTACGACGATGTCACCTCGATCCGCGACAAGATTGCCTGGAGTCGGGCGACCCGGATCTTATTGGCCTTTCCGAAGCGACGGGCGCCGAGGTTGAATGCCGTTGATTTGAACCTGATTCTCCGCCAGGCGGTTCAGCTCGGCGGGCAGTTAGCCATGGTCACCCGGGCGCCCGAGCTAGCCGGTCATGCGCGCTCGCTAGGCATCCCGGTGTTTGACTCGATTGCCGAAGCCCAGCGGCGTCCGTGGACGCTGATGCGACGCCGACGGCCGCTGACGCCGCCAGCCGGCCGCGAAACAGACCTTGCAGTTAAAATGGCGGCTGTCCGGCCGATTCGCGGGTCGCCTGCGCCGATGTGGTTGCGGGCGGCAGCCTTTATCCTTGGTCTGGCGGGCTTTTTTGCGCTGGCCTTGTTTTTCGTCCCTTCAGCTACGATCCAGATCACCCCGCGGCGAACCGAGCAGGTTATCACCATGCAATTTTGGGCAAATCCAGGCGTACCGGCGGCGATGGCAAGCGGCGGTATGCCCGCCCGTCTGGAGACGATCGAGGTGGAAGGCAGCCTGGAGGGTGCGGGCAGCCTGAAAACCACGATCGCCGATCAAACCGCTCAAGGGAAGTTGATCCTGACCAATCTGAGTGAATCTCCTGTGGAAGTCCCTGAGGTGACGCTGTTCCAGACAACCGGCGAACCACCCATCCGCTTTCTTTCCCGGCAGGCTGCGACGGTTCCGGGTGGGATAGGAGAAACTGTTGAAGTTCCCATCCAGGCCATGCTGGCTGGCGAGGCAGGGAACGTTCCGGAAAACACTATCCAGGCAGTTGAAGGAAGGCTGGGTTTGTTTATCTCGGCGAATAATCCCGAGCCGATGAGCGGCGGCAGCGACCGCGAGGCCAGGGCGGGCAGCGAGCAGGATTACGAGATGCTTTACGACGCGCTCTACACCAGCCTGGCCGAAAACGCTCTGCGTCAACTGGAAGCCAGGGCGGGCGAGTCGGTGGTCATCGTGGGCAACAGCCTCAAATTAGAAAGAATTCTGCAGCATCAACGCACGCCTGCGGCTGGCGAGCCGGCAGACCGGATCCGACTTGACCTGCGCCTGGAGTTTTCGGCGCTTTCGATTGCGGTTAAGGATATCGAAAGGACAGCGCTGCTGGCGCTGAATGCGAGCCTGCCATCTGATTACCGACCGCTTGGTTCAGACGTAGCCATCTTCAATATCAATGATCCTTATCTGGATGCTGGCGGGACTGTCCGATGGGAAAGCAGGGTGTCGCGGACGGTTGCGGCTGCCTGGAATCCGCAGGAAATCCTGCCAGGCTTAGCCGGGCTTACTGTGCCGCAGGCGGCAGCGATGCTCGTCGAGCAGTATGATCTCTTGGCCGAGCCGGAGATTACCGTCACCCCTGCCTGGTGGAGCAGGCTGCCTTTCGTCGCTTTCCGAATCCAAATGGTGGAGAAATGAGCACAGAAAACCGCCGCATTTTAGCGGTTGATCCGGGCGGGAAGCGGATCGGGATTGCTGTCAGCGACCCGACCGGAACGATCGCCAACCCATTGACGGTAATCAAGCACACCTCCCGGGGAGAGGATGCAGCCCGAGTGGCGGAAATCGCCGGGCAGCAGGGAGCGGTTCGGATCATCGTCGGCCACCCGCTGGACGCGGACGGCGAGGCTGGACCGGCTGCGCTGCGGGCCGAGCGCTTCGCCGAAGCCCTGCGGGAACAGACCGACCTGCCGGTGGAAATGTGGGATGAATTTGGCAGCACACGCGAAGCCCGTCAGGCGAGAATCGCGATGGGCGTATCGCGGCGAAAGCGTCGCGGCCACCTGGATGACCTGGCAGCAGCGGTCATCCTGCAAAATTACCTGGATTTTATTGCTGCTCATTCGCTGCCGTTGAGCGGGGAAGGAAGCTGACATGCCGGAAAACCGCCGAAGAGGGGCGCCAGTGATCACTTTGTTGCTCATGTTCTGCCTGTGTATTCTGCTGGTGGGCGGACTCTGGGCGGCGTCGCAGGTACCCGCACTCGCCGAACGGGAATTTGGTCCGGCAAGTCCCGGTCTGGATTTCTTCGAGCGCATTTTCTATTCAGCCCGTTTACTGGCGGCTCGCGATCAGCTTCTCCTTCCGGCCGGGCCAGGCGGGGCGCCGCTGGATTTCGAGATCGCCCCCGGCGAATCGGCCAACTCGGTCTTTTACCGCCTGGAGCAGGCGGGCATTGTTCGCAGCGCAGAGGTGCTGCGCAACTACATCATCTACGCAGGGTTGGATACCGGCATCCAGGCCGGAAGGTACCGTCTTGATCCTGGCATGACGCCGGTGGAGGTTGCCAGGGCGCTGCAAAACGCAGCTCCGACCGAGGCGGTGCTGGTGATCCTGCCCGGCTGGCGGGCGGAAGAGGTGGCTGAAGCCCTACCAACCAGCGGATTGTCGATCTCCCCCGGCGAGTTCATGAACGCGGTCCGCAATCCACCGGCTGAGCTGGTGCCCCCCTCCCTCCAGCCGCTGACCAGCCTGGAAGGCTACTTTTTCCCAGGCGAGTACCGCTTTCCGCGCAAGGCCACCCTTACCGACCTGATTACCGCCGTCCTCAGCCGCTTCGACAGCAGCGTCGGAGCTGATCTGCGCGAGGGGTTCGCTGCCAACGGTCTCTCGTTGAATGAGGCTGTCATCCTGGCCTCAATTGTCCAACGGGAAGGGGTGATCGATGAGGAAAAGCCTATGATCGCCTCGGTCTTTTACAACCGCCTGGCGATAGGGATGAAGCTGGATGCCGACCCCACCGCCCAATACGCTTATGGCTATAACGAAGTTCAAAAAACCTGGTGGACTAACCCGCTGAGCGGCGAGCAGCTCAATATCAACTCCCCGTATAACACCTATTTCTATGCCGGGCTGCCGCCTGGTCCGATCTGCAACCCGGGGTTATCTGCCTTGCAGGCGGTGGCCTACCCTGCCGCCAGTCCATATTATTACTTCCGGGCAAGCTGCGACGGCTCGGGACGGCATGAATTCGCGGTGACATTCGAAGAACACCTCCAAAACGCCTGTCCATAATTTTAGGGTTATGATATAAAAATGAGCAAATATCCAGCGACGGAGTGGGTAAAATGGCAACTTTAGGGATCGATATCGGCGGTTCAGGGATCAAGGGGGCGTTAGTGGATGTTGAAACCGGGCAGTTGTTGACCGAGCGCAGGCGGCTGCCTACCCCCGAGAAGGCCAAACCGAATGACGTCGCTGAGGTGGTACGTGAACTGGTCGGGTATTTCGAATACACCGGGGTGATTGGCTGCGGTTTTCCGGCTGTCGTCCAACATGGCGTTGCCCGGACGGCTGCCAATGTGCACGAAAACTGGATCGGCACTAACGTCGACGAACTGCTCGGGCGGGTTACCGGCTGCCGGGTGTACACGATAAATGATGCGGACGCGGCCGGAATCGCCGAGATGGCTTTTGGGGCTGGCTGCAACGCGCAGAAGGGGGTGGTGATCGTGGTTACCCTGGGAACCGGCATCGGGACGGCGATCTTTACTGACGGGCACCTAGTGCCAAACACCGAGTTCGGGCACATGAAAATCCGCGGCAAGGATGCGGAGGCGCGCGCCTCTGACGCTGCCCGCCAGCGCAAGGAAATGACCTGGAAGAAGTACGCCGCCCGCCTGCAGGAATATCTGGTTGAGATGGAAAACCTCTTCTGGCCTGACCTGTTCATCATCGGCGGAGGGGCCAGTAAAAGGGCGGACGAATTCTTCCCTCTCCTGAAAATCCGCACCAAAATCGTCCCGGCGCAGCTCTTGAACCAGGCGGGGATCATCGGGGCGGCGGTCTATGCCAGTCAGCAGGGCTAGATCACCCGCTGCTGCCCGGCCCGCCGAGCAGCCCGCCCTGGGTGAACCTGCGCAGGTCGCTGAAAACGGCGCGCACCTGTTGCTCGGTGACGGGCTGGCCGCCATCCACGGAGGTCAGTTCGCCCTGCCGGGCTTTTTCGAGGGCAATTTGCTGGACGGTCAGGTTGCGCTGCATGGCCTCTTTGACCAGCTCAGCTCCCTTCGCATAGCCAATCAACGGATTTAGGGCGGTCACCACAATCGGATTTTTGGCCAGCCAACCCTCGGCTTTGGTGGGGTTTGCCTGGATGCCAGCTACACATTTCTGGGTGAAGGCGTTGACCGCGCCGATGATGACCTGCATCATCTCGAACAAATCGTGAGCGATGACCGGCATCATCACATTCAACTCCAACTGACCGGCCTGCGAGGCGAGGGCGACAGCCGTGTCCAGGCCGATGACATGGTACATGGCCATGTTGAGCATCTCGGCCATGACCGGATTAACTTTTCCTGGCATGATCGATGAGCCGGGCTGCACTGCCGGCAGGCGAATTTCATCGAGACCGGTGTTTGGGCCGGACGCGAGCAGGCGCAGGTCATTGGCGATGCGGGTCAGAGTCAGCGCCAGAGTGCGCAGCGAAGCGGAAATATCGGCCATGTCGGCCATCGACTGCATCGATTCGAACAGGTTGTCGGAGGTATACAGGTCCAGGCCCGAGATCCGCGAGAGGGCGGATACCATTTCTGGATGATATTGAGGATGCGCGTTCAAACCCGTCCCGGTAGCAGTGCCGCCTATTCCCAGACGGCGCAGGCCTTCCGCTGCACGCTGGGTGCGCTCCGCGTCTCGCTCGACTGCCCGGGCGTAGGCGCCAAACTCCTGCCCCAGCCGAACCGGCACCGCATCCTGCAGGTGCGTCCGCCCGGATTTAACGATCGGATCAAATTCGAAGGCTTTGGCATTGAGCCCCTCTGCCAGATCGCCAAGCGCACGGAGAAGCTCATCCAGACGCCAGAGACATCCCAGACGGATGGCGGTTGGAATGGTATCGTTGGTCGACTGGGACATATTGACGTGGTCGTTAGGTGATACCGTGTATTGCCCCAGTGAGCCGCCGAGCAGGATGGTTGCCCGGTTGGCGATGACTTCGTTTGCGTTCATGTTATGGCTGGTGCCAGCCCCGGCCTGAAACGGATCGACGACGAAGTGCTCGTCCCATTCGCCGCAC
This sequence comes from uncultured Anaerolinea sp., assembly GCA_964564935.1. GTDB lineage: Bacteria > Chloroflexota > Anaerolineae > Anaerolineales > Anaerolineaceae > Bellilinea. The sequence continues at coordinate 79,449 of CAZMCF010000007.1, forward strand.
ATGACCTCTTCGGCGGCCTGGATGATCACGTCAGCGGTATGCGCTTCCAGCAGGCCGAGGCGGTTATTAACCTCAGCCGCAGCCCGTTTGATCAATCCCATTGACCAGATGAACGCTCGATAGGGCCGCCTGCCTGAAACCGGGAAATTCAACACAGCCCTCTGGGTTTGCGCGCCGTAATAAGCGCTGGCTGGCACCAGAACTTCACCCAGTGAATCTCGTTCGATGCGAAATTGATTGTCCATTTGCGACCTCAACCTTTCAACCGTTAAATGGAACAGAAATCAGCTTAGATGAACTGCCAAGGCGCAGCAGGAGAACGGCTGCGCCTTGGAATACCGGTAAGTTCAAATCCGGGATACAGGTAAGGTTACTGAGGGTAGGTTTTGACTAAGCAGCGCTGTAGCCGGGTCCTTTCGTGAAGTATTCGGCATTCTTTGCGATATCCGGGGTCAAATCGACTACCTCGCCGGTCTGAAGGATGCGGGTAGCTTCCAGGTGCACCGGCTCGCCGTCGTGGTTGACGCCGTCATAGACGGTCGTGAAGCCTGGCGTGCCAGCTGGCATGCTTTGATACTCTCCGCCTTTGGCCACATACTGGGAGGGCACCTCATCCTCGATGAAAATGGCATCGTAAGGGCATTCCGGAATGCAGGCGCCGCAATCGATGCAGGTATCTGGATCGATGTAGTACCAGGGGTACTGGTCTACCGGCTTACCGGGGACAATGCACTCGACCGGGCAAACGGTCGCACAGCCGCCGTCGCGCAAGCACAGACTGGTAATAACGTGGGTCATTTTTTCCTCCTGATGGGTTTAAGCTGCTGAGATTCGTCTAGCATTGTTCGGAGTGCAATATAATGAGAAAAATTCATTCTTCAGTCAGTTTCTGCTGCTCTCGAGAAAATAACCAAGAATTTCGATCTCATTGGTACACATGACCAATGAGATTTTAGCCAACCGTTCCAGGTTTGTCAAGCGCGACGATCGATCATCCATGTCAACTTCTTCCAAACCGCCGTTTTCGCCCTTCATTGTGCTGGGATTTGGCATCCTGGCGGTTTCGACCGCATCGATCTTGATCCGCTTTGCCCAGCAGGAAGCCCCATCGATCGTCATCGCCGCTTACCGCCTGAGTCTGGCGGCGCTGATCCTAGCCCCCTTCGGGTTGAAGCGTTCCATTCGTGAACTGCGCGGGCTCAACCGCGGCCAAATCTGCGAACTTGCCCTGTCTGGTTTGTTCCTCGCGTTTCACTTCGCTGCATGGATCACTTCACTTGAGATGACTTCGATTGCCAGTTCGGTTGTGCTGGTAACCACCACGCCGCTCTGGGTGGCGATTTTTTCGCCGCTGATCCTCGGCGAGCGGTCGCGCCGCGAGGTGTGGATCGGGCTGTCGCTGGCGATCCTCGGTGGGAGCATTGTCGGGCTAAAGGACGCCTGCCAGTTCGGTTCAGGTGGGATCACTTGCCAGGGATTGCAGGGCTTGCTCGGCGGGCGGGCGCTGTTTGGCAACTTCCTGGCGTTGTTCGGGGCCTGGATGGCCGCCGGCTACATGATCGCCGGGCGGCGAATCCGCCCGCATTTCTCGCTGGTCTCGTACACATTGATCGTATATGGAGTCTCAGCGTTTTTCCTTATGCTCTTCGTTTTAATCAGCAGGCAGCCGCTGATCGGATATCCGCCAGAGACTTTTCTATGGTTTCTGCTTCTTGCCCTGATCCCGCAAATCCTTGGACATTCCTCTTTCAACTGGGCGCTGCGTTACCTGCCGGCGGCGTTTGTTTCACTGGCTTTACTCGGCGAGCCGGTTGGAACGACGATCCTGGCGGTTTTGATCCTTCGGGAAAACCCCACCTGGGTCGAAATTGCAGGTGGGGCGTTGATCTTGACCGGCATTTACCTGGCTTCTCGCCGCGAAAATGGGACTGCCGGGAGACGGAGTTCAGGCTCGCCTGAGCAGGGCACGAATTCCTGAGCAGGAACAGTAACGAGCGAATTTCATTCCTCCAGATATTGGACGACGACCTCAGGTTCAACCGCCTTTTGGATTTTCGAGCGGACATACAGATAGTTTACCTCTTTCAGCCGGTCGGTCAGGGCAGGAGTGAGCGCATCCGCTGTCAGGCGCCAGGTCCAGTTCCCGCTCGCTCGCCCAGGGAGGTTCATCCGCGCTTCTGGACCAAGGGAGAGCAGGTCTTGCATTGGAGCGAGCGCAAACACAGCCACCGATGACCAGACCGCGCGAATCATATCCCAGGCGATGTCCTCGCCAGAGCGGGCAAGGTAGCGGCGGATGAAGTTGCGCTCATTTTCCGGGGCATTTTGGTACCAGCCCACGGCGGTATCATTGTCATGCGTGCCGGTGTACGCCACGCAGTTGTGGACGTAATTATGCGGTAAAAATGGATCGAGCGGGTCGGTGCTGAAGGCAAATTGAAAAACCTTCATCCCCGGCAGGTCGAAAGCTTCACGCAGCGCGACTACGTCCGGGGTGATCACGCCCAGGTCTTCGGCGATGATCGGCAGGTCGCCAAGCGCCGTGCGGATTGCCTGGAACAACTCTGCCCCGGGACCTTTAACCCACCGCCCGATTTCGGCAGTTGGCATGCCGTAGGGGATCTCCCAGTAGCCTGCAAAACCGCGAAAGTGATCCAGACGGACGATGTCAACCAGCTGCAGGGTTGATTTCATCCGTTGAATCCACCAGGAATAACCCTGTTTGCGGTGTTCTTCCCATTTATAAAGCGGGTTGCCCCACAACTGCCCGGTCGGCGAAAAGTAATCCGGCGGCACCCCGGCGACGACCTTGGGCTTGAGCTGCCGGTCGAAATGGAACAATTCCGGGTGCGACCACGCATCGGCGCTGTCACTGGAGATAAAAATCGGGATGTCGCCGATAATCTGGATGTCCTTGCTATTGGCGTAGGCTTTCAAGGCATTCCACTGTCGGAAAAAGATGAACTGGCGGAAAAGAATTCGTTCGATTCGCATAGCTTCTTTTTCACGGAAGGCAAAAAGCGTATCCTTCTTTCGCTTACGGAATTCATCCGGCCAGGTTTCCCATGAGCCGCCGCCGAAGGATTCTTTGATGGCCATGAACAGGCCAAAATCGTCGATCCAGAAGGATTGGTCCTGGCAGAAACCTTCGAACTCAGCTATGAGTTTTGGATCTGCGGTTGATTTAAAACGGCCGTAAGCCCGCTCCAGGATGATCAGCTTCCAGGGGATGACTGCGCCAAAATCAACCTGCCCGGCAGGAAAGACCGGCCGATCGATCAAATCGCTGCGCTTGAGAAGCCCTTCGTTCAACAGAAGCGCCGGGCTGATCAGGTAGGGGTTGCCGGCAAAAGCCGAAAAACACTGGTAAGGAGAATCTCCGTAGCCGGTAGGGCCGAGGGGGAGCACCTGCCAGAGCCGGCAGCCGGTTTCCGCGAGAAAATCCACCCAGCGATAGGCTTCCGGTCCCAGGTCGCCGATTCCATCCGGACCTGGCAGGCTGGTGGGGTGAAGAATGATGCCGGAAGAGCGTTTAAATCTCATTGGGTAATCTCCGCGTCTGGACGAATTCGCCCGGGGCTATCTCGAGTTCTGAGTAATCGGACGGGACTACGTCGGTGCCGACCGCCCCGCCCGGTTTCAAGATCAATCCTGCAGGTACGATCGAATTGCGCCCGACCATTGAAATCACGATTTTATCATCAACCAGACCGCCTATCTGGCAATCTTCTTCAACGCGGATGCGTTTGTCCAGCACCGAGCGGATAACTGTCGAATTCGCGCCTATCTGCGTGTCCGTAAGGATGATCGATTCTAAAATCTTTGCGCCCGATTTGATCACCACGCCGGGCGAAAGGACGGAGCGGACGACTTCAGCGCCGGGTTCGATGATCACGCCGTTGGAGATCAGACTGTTTTCGACCAGAGAACCTTTATGGATCAAAGCCGGCGGTTGTTCCTCGGTGCGGGTGTGGATGATCCACTTGCGGTTGAACAGGTCAAAAGAGGGCGGCGTGCAGAGTAAGTCCATATGGGCCTGCCAGTAGGATTCGAGCGTGCCGACGTCCATCCAGTAACCGCTGTAAGGGTATGCGTATACGGCTGCGCCGCTTCCGACCATATCCGGCAGGATGTTCTTACCGAAATCGTGGGCGGAGTCCTGACGGAGGTGGTCCTCCCATAGGGCGCGATTCAGGGTCTCCAGGTTAAAAATGTATATGCCCATATTCGCCAATGTGGATGGCGGTTCGGTAGGTTTTTCGACGAATGAGGTAATCCGGTAACTATCGTCGATCCCGACGATGCCAAAGCGCCTGGCTTCATCGTACGTCACCTGAATGGTGGCGACAGTAACCTCAGCCCCTTTTTCCAGATGGTATTGGATCATCGGATTGTAATCCATGCTGTAGATATGGTCGCCTGAGAGGATCAGGATTAGGTCAGGGTTGCCGCGTTTAATAAAAGAAAAATTCTGCTGGACGGCGTCAGCGGTGCCGACGAACCAGCTCGATCCGCGGGCGCGGTAGGGGGTCAGGATACGCAGCCCTCCGGTGAAGTCGCGGTTCAAATCCCATGGGCCGCCAGCGCCGATGTGCTCGATTAAGGAATGAGGCCGGTATTGGGCGACGAGCATCACGTCAAAGAGGCGCGAGTTGACGCAATTAGAGAGGGGAAAGTCGATGATCCGGTATTTACCGGCGAACGGAACAGCCGGTTTTGTCCGTTTGGCGGTGAGCACGCCCAGGCGGGTACCCTCGCCGCCGGCGAGGATGATGCTGCGTACGTTCATTAGCCACCTCCCAACAGGTTTTGGTATAGTCTTGCGTACTCGGCTGCAGGTTTTTCCCAGCCAAAATCCATTTGCATTCCGCGTTTTTGGATTTGTTCCCAAAGATTTCGTTCTTGATATGTGAACAGCGCCCGCTGAAGGGCTTCGCTGAAGGCTGCTGGATTCGCCTCGTTGAACAGAAATCCGGTCGAATTGGCGTAGGTGGGATCATCGCAAATGGTGTCGATCAACCCGCCGGTCGCCCTGGCCAGGGGAACGCACCCGTAGTTCATCGCGATCATTTGCGCCAGGCCGCACGGTTCATAGCGGGAGGGCATCAGGAGGATATCTCCGGCGGCGTACATGCGGCGCGAAAGGGATGAATCGAAGCGGATCAGCGCGCGGACGCGCTCGGGGAATTCGGCTTCCAGGCTGCGGCAGGCGGATTCGAGTAGCGGGTCGCCCGTGCCGAGAATGACCGCCTGCCAGTCCAGGGCTGCGGTCTGGCGTAAACCGGCGACGGCGATGTCGATGCCCTTTTGCTGGTCCATCCGGCTGATGATGATCAGCAGAGGGACGTCGGGCTTGACGGGCAGTCCCAGTTCAGCCTGGAGAGCTGTCTTATTCTCGCCGCGCCGCGAAAGGCTTTCCAGGTTGAAGTTAACCGGGAGGGCGGAATCCCAGACGGGATTCCAGAGCTCGCGATCCAGGCCGTTGAGGATGCCGGAAATACGATCTTTGCGGGTCAGTAAAATATCCTGTAAGCCGCAGCCGAATTCAGGGGTGAGGATTTCGGCTGCGTAGCCGGGGGAGACAGCAACAATCCGGTCAGCAGCCAGCAGGCCGAGCGGTAAGGGGAAAGCTGTGGCCCACAGGGGCAGGCGAGGATCGCGCGAGCGCGGCAATCCGTAATTCAGGAGGGCCTGCTCGGCTTCTTTGCCCATAAAGGGCAGATTATGCACGGTCAGTACAGTTTTTAGCTCAGGTTTTCGACCTTTGACTCTCCATTTTTGCGCATAGGCATAAACAGCCGCGGCGGTATGCCAGTCGTTGGCGTGGAGAATTTCAGGCTGCCAGTCGAGATGCCGGGTCAGCTCCAGGCAGGCCAGGGAAAAGAAGACGTACTTTTCCCCATCCAGGGCTAGATTGGCGGTATCGTAGACCGGCCCGTCAGGGGGGATTGGCGGACCTTCGATCAGGTAAACAGGCAGTCCACTTTCCCGGGTCAGGTAAGCGTTGGCCTGGATTTTAACCCCCTTGCGGCTTACCTGAAACTGGGCGATCGGCTCGGCAGCCAGCGCCTTGCGGCGGATTTCCCCGTGAAATGGCAGGACAAGCCGAACGTCGAGCTGCGGATGATCCACCCGTCGCAGCGCGACCGGCAGCGATCCCGCAACGTCGCCTAGACCGCCGACTTTGACCAACGGCGCAGCCTCCGCGGCCAGGAAAAGGACATTCACCTTTGTTATTGCCTGTTCAGCCATACGGAGAACCTCTTCAGTTGGGCTGGGTGGGAAATTATTCACTCGCGTTCGATTAAGTTGTAATAATCCTCGCTGATCGTTTCTTCCGGCGACGCGCCAAGCAGGCTCATCAACTCGACCACCAATCTGGACTTATTCTCCGCATCATTACGGCTCCAGGTGCGGCTTTTGATCTCTAAAAAACAACCGAGCGGAGGCTTTTTCATTGTATCAACATTTATAAAGAATTCGGTGTCTTTATAGCGGACCAGGAAGCGCATGCGGTCTTTTTCAATCTCGGTCACTTTGACCGGCTTGAAGTATTCGCGGTAGAAGCGGGCGCTCTGGGTGGCGTTGGCCAGGAAGCGCGAGCGTGAAAGCAGCACCTTTTGCGGGAAGTGATGCTCGCGGGATGGGCCGATAAGTGTTAAGCGAGAGCGTACCCGAGTGATCTCGCCATTGTCTCCGATGAAATGATCCTCGCGGAAACGCAGCAGACTTTCTTCAGGTGGATCGAAGGCAAAGTATGTGTCGTACTCTCGGTAGTGCCGCCGGCGTAAAATTTGGATTCCCGGTCGTTCGATGGATGTGAGCACCCTCTGCACCTCGCCGACCGGTACCTTTGCCTGCACTTCGAAACTTTCTTCCTCCTCGGTTTCCTCGCCCAGGGCAAGCAACTTGGAAAGCAGCGATTTCTCACGGGCAAGAAGGAAAACATCGATCTTGCGGGCATAATCTCGTGCGGCGGCCAGCAATTCTTCCTCATTAATGGTTGATAAAACCCGGCTGCGCATCAACCAGGCGCCGTTGACCATCACATCGGTAACATCGACCGCCTTGGCGGCGTAGACGATTTGACCGTAGGCGCCCTGAGAATCGCGGCGAAAGCGGGGCGAGTTGTGAACGGCGGAGATGTCCACCAGGATCAGGTCGGCGCGCTTACCGGGGACGAGCGATCCGGTGATGTCACCGACGTGCAAAGCCTTCGCCCCAAGCGAGGTTGCCATCGCCAGCGTCTGGCGGGCAGGCAGGACGGTCGGATCGCCGGTGGAACCTTTGGCGAGGAAAGACGCCAGGCGCAGCTCCTCGAACATATCCAGGTCGTTGTTCGATGCCGGGCCGTCAGTGCCAATGCCGACGTTCAAGCCGACATCGAGCATGCGTTTTACCGGCGCGATTCCGGAAGCCAGCTTGAGGTTCGAGGAAGGATTGTGGGCGACGCCGGTGTTGTAGTGCAGAAAGGTGCGCATCTCGCCCTCGTCAATGTGCACACAGTGAGCGGCTATGACTTTGGCTTCCAGCAGATTGAGTTTCTTGATGTAGGGCACCACCGGCATGCCCTGTTCCTTGCGCATATTTTCGACTTCCTGGGCGGTTTCGGAGATGTGGATATGAAGCGGGACGTCGAACTCTAGCGCCAGATCCTTACAGGCTTGCAGGATTTGGTCTGTGCAGGTGAAGGGCGCGTGCGGGGCGACAGCCGGGATGATTAGAGGGTGTCGTTTCCAGCGCTGAATGTAGTCGCGAGCGTATGCCAGCGACTCTTCGTACGAGTGAGCGTCAGGAGTTGGAAATTTCAGGATGGTTTCGGCGCAGATCGCGCGCAGGCCGACCTCAGCAGTTGCCCGCGCGACCTGATCCTCGAAATAATACATATCCGCGAAGGTGGTGATGCCTGAACGGATCATTTCAGCAGCGGCCAGGCGGGTGCCCAGGTCAACGAAATCCGGCGAGACGAATTCGCGCTCGACCGGCATCATATACCCTAGCAGCCACACGTCCAGGCGGAGGTCATCGGCAAGCCCGCGCAGGAGGGTCATCGGTACATGGGTGTGGGCATTGATCAGCCCGGGCATGAGGATTTTTCCGTGGCAGTCCACCACCTCTTCTGCCTGGAATTGATTGAGAATGTCAGCCTCATCCCCTACCGCGGCGATGCTGTCGCTGCGAATCGCGATGGCGCCGGGCTCGTAGGTGTGGTTTTGCTCATCCATGGTCAGGATGAGCGCATTTCTTAGTATGACCGAAACCGATTCCATGAATATTGATCTCCTTATGCCGGGTGAATGTTCCTGCGGATGAAATCCAGCGTGGTATTGACAGCCCATGCGACCCCAAGCTCCGGCGGGCCGCCATAAGAGCGCGAAATCTCGAACTCCTCCTGGGGCGTGATCAAAAACAGGTTCAGTAACTGGCGAACAGCGCCCGGAGAGTAGAGAGCCCCAAGGGCGGCGTCCGCGCGGCATTCCTCCTGGAATTCACGAACCAGTCGATAAAAATCAGAGAGTGGTTTTGGCTCGTTGATTGAGCGGGTGTGTTCGGGCGAAGCGCCGGCGATTTGCAGGGCATCCAGCAGCTTACCATCCAGGCCGCATTCCAGGCCGGCGAGAGTCCAACCGCGGGCGTCAAGCCGCTGCCTGAGAACGCCCTCGAGGGATTCCGCGTCCATGCCATAGATTGCGGCGCCGACCCGCTCCCGGATTTTCACGGCAACCTCGGCAATCATATACTCCGCTTCTTCTTCGGAAGAAGCCTTTGCCGCGATGCGTATATCCACCCTCCCGGCGTGGGCAAGTAAACCGACCGTCGGATTGGCGCAGGTTTCGAAATCCGCGATCCATTCATCGACCTGCGATTCGCCGACTCCGGCGCAGTGCAGCACGTGGATTTTGATGATCTGATCGAGGGGAAAGCGCCTCCGGAGGAGCGGAATGACCTTCTGCTCCATTAAGGCCTCCATTTCCCGCGGTACACCCGGCAGGCTGATGATCATGTTGCGGCCTAAATCCATGTAGAATGCCGGGGCGCTGCCAACCGGATTTTCCAAAACCACGCTGCCTTGAGGAATAAAAGCCTGGCGGCGGTTATTCTCGGTGGGTTGGCGGTTGTAACGGGCGAAGCGCTCTTGAATTTGCTCCCAAAGCTCCGGGCGATACTCCAGTTCGGCGTCGATCGCCCGGGCGACTGCCTGGCGGGTGGGATCATCGACAGTGGGACCCAATCCGCCGGTGGTCAGGATGATATCCGAGCGCTGCATGGCTTCCTTGAGAGCGGAGGCAATGCGTTCGATGTTGTCGCCGACGATCGTCGTGCGGTAAAGGTCGATGCCAAGATCACGGAAGCGGCGGGCGATGCTGGCTGTGTTGGTATCCAGGACCTCCCCCAACAGCAGTTCCGTGCCTATGGCGATGATCTCGGCAACTGGCATAAACCCTCTCGGTTGATTTACGATTGATTGATTTTCAGAAGTGTAGCATATTTACGAAGTTCTTCAAATGGATATCTCCTGCCAGGTTGGTTTTTGATAGAATTATTCAACCGTTACGAGTGAATATGGAGAACAGGATTTTCGCTGGATGAATTTAAACCGTAAAAGGATAGGATCCTGGGGCGAGGAGCTGGCAGCCGAGAAACTGCGCAGCGAAGGCTATGTCATTCTAGAGCAGAATTACCGCACACCTTATGGTGAGCTAGACCTGGTTGCTCGAAGGGCAGATCTGGTAATCTTCGTTGAGGTCAAAACGAGAACGTCGCGGTCCTTCGCTCAGCCGGAGGATTCAATCACCCGGCGAAAACGCGGCCACATTCTCCAATCCATCGATTACTATCTGCAAAATCACCCTGATATCGAATGCGACTGGCGGGTGGATGTGGCAGCCATTCAGGGCAGGCCGGGCAGCAGCGAGGCTGAAATGACTTGGTTCGAAAATGCGCTGGTTTGATTTGCCTGCTCCCTTAGTGGTCATCCTCGGGCCGACCGCGGTTGGCAAGACGGAAATCTCCATCCGGCTGGCCGAAAGGTTCGACGGAGAGATTGTCTCCGCCGATTCACGCCTGTTCTATCGGGGCATGGATATCGGCACGGCCAAGCCGAGCAGAGAGGAGCTGGCCCGCGTGCCGCACCACCTGATCGACGTCACCACCCCGGATGACACCTGGAGTCTGGCAGTCTACAAGAAGGCGGCTGTACGGGCAATTCGAGAAATCCATCAACGCGGAAAATTGCCTTTCCTGGTAGGCGGCACCGGCCAATACATCCACGCAGTTCTGGAGGACTGGTCAGTCCCCGCGCAGGCTCCAGATCCCCGTCTTCGGCGGGCGTTGGAACACTGGGCAACTGAGATCGGTCCCGTTGAACTCCACCGCAGATTGAGTATCCTTGATCCCGAGGCTGCCAGGGCCATACAGGCAAGCAACCTGCGCCGAACCGTCCGGGCGCTGGAGGTGATCTTCGGCACCGGCAGGCGCTTCTCTGACCAGCGCAAGAAGCGAGGCTCGCCTTACTCGGTGATGAAAATCGGCCTGCGCCGCCCGCGCAGCGAGCTCTATCAGCGGATCGATGCGCGAATCGACCAAATGATTGCGGACGGATTCGCTGCAGAGGTCAGCGCCCTGCTGGTCCAGGGTTATGACCGCCATTTACCCACTCTCTCAGCGATCGGCTACCGAGAGATGATAGCCTGTCTGCATGGCGAGATCACCCTGGAAGAAGCGCTCATTCAGATCAAGCGCCTGACACGGGAGTTCGTCCGCCGCCAGGCCAACTGGTTCAAAGAAAGCGACCCAACCATTCACTGGTTCACGGTCGGTGAGGGGACGGTGGATGAAATTACCCGGTTGATATCTTCTGGCGAGGGCTGGATTGCTGCCAGTCAATCGGCGGAGTAAAATACCGAAAAGCGAACTTCTGGAGGAGATGTTGGAAAAGCCCTGGCTGAGCCATTACGACCCGGGAGTCCCGGCGACACTAGAATACCCACAGGTGGGATTGACCTATTTTTTAGATCATTCGGCGAGCGATTATCCAACGAAGGCCTGCACGATCTATCAGGACCGGACTGTCAGTTTTGCCGAAATGGAGGCGCTGAGCAGCCGCCTGGCGGAAAGACTGGCTGCCCTTGGGTTGAAAAAGGGCGGCCGGGTGGGTCTGCTGATGCCCAATATTCCCCAATTTGTATTGGGGTTTTACGCAATTTTGAAGGCGGGCGGGGTGGTGGTGGCCCTCAATCCGCAGTACAAACAGCGCGAGTTGGAATATCAGATCAAGGATTCTGGTCTGCAGGTGTTGATCGCCATGGCTGAGCTCAGCGAGTTGATCGATCAGGTCAGGCAGTCTGTACAGTCGTTTCAGGTGATTTACACGGCGCTGGAGGATGCCTTCGAGCTTGGCGAGGCGCTTCAGGCCGTGCCGTCGCAAAAAAGCCTATCGGGCGATCTCAGTCTGCTGGAATTGCTTCGAACTGAGGGTGATCCCGCGTGGACCCCTCCGCGGATCGATCCAGAGGATGTGGCGGTCTTCCAATACAGCGGAGGCACGACCGGCGATCCAAAGGCGGCAGTCGGACTTCATCGTAACCTGGTGGCGAACACCGTCCAGTTTCGCCGCTGGCTGGTGGGATTGGAGGAGGGCAAAGAAACCGTCCTTGCGGCGATCCCCCTTTATCACGTCTATGGAATGGTTATCGCGATGAGCCTGGGGATTGCGCTGGGCGCAAGCCTGGTCCTGATTCCCAATCCGCGCGATATGGACGATTTACTGGCGAAGATCGAGCGGTATGAGCCGACGCTTTTCCCGGGCGTGCCCAATATGTACCAGGCGATCAACCACCATCCTGCCGTGATCGAGGGGAAAGTCAGCCTGCGCTCGATTAAAGCCTGCATTTCCGGCTCAGCCCCGCTCCTGGCCGAGACCAAGCGGACTTTCGAGGCGGTCACCGGCGGGAAGTTGATGGAGGGCTACGGCCTGTCTGAAGCGCCGACTGCTACCCACTGCAATCCCATGCTTGGCGAGAACCGGACTGGCTCGATTGGCCTACCGTTGCCGGACGTAGACTGCCAGATCGTCGATCTGGAAGATGGGGTGACCCCGCTGGGAGCCGGTGAGCGCGGCGAATTGGTCATCAAGGGTCCGCAGGTGATGCGCGGCTACCATCAGCGTCCGGAAGAAGACCGGGTAACCCTGGTCAACGGCTGGCTGCACACCGGTGATATCGCCTGGATGGACGCAGATGGCTATTTTTATCTGGTCGACCGGAAGAAAGAATTGATTAAGATCGGCGGATTCCAGGTCTGGCCGCGAGAGGTTGAAGAGGTCATCGCTCTCCATCCTGCGGTTAAGGAAGTTGCAGTCTCGGGAGTGCTGGACGAGGACGGGGTTGAAATCGTCAAAGCCTGGGTGGTGCTGAAGCCCGGCAGCCGGTCCAGCCAGGAGGAAATCCGCGTCTGGTGCCGGCAGCATTTGGCCGGCTATAAAACGCCCGCGATCGTTGCCTTCCGCGATGACCTGCCGCGCACGATGGTTGGCAAAGTCCTCCGCCGCGAGCTGCGCCGATTGCACAGCGAGGGCCTGGCCTGATCCATTGAGAAAAAAATCAGCCCCGCCATTCAGGCAGGGCTTGTGGTGACCTATTCCCCAGTAACGGTCTAATTTGGTACGATCATCGGTACACCGCTGCTTTTCGGCACGGGCGGCGGGAAAATGGCTTCAAATTCATCGCGGGAGAGAGTCTCGACCTCGAGGAGTTTCTCTGCCACCGCGTCGAGCTTGTCGCGGTACTGGTTGAGCAGTTCGCGAGCTTTTATATACGCCTCGTTGACCAGACGGCGCACCTCGCGGTCGATTTGTTCGGCGACCGCTTCAGAGTAATCGCGCTGCTCGGATATTTCCCGTCCGAGGAAGATTAATTCTTCTTTTTGGCCGTAGACCATCGGCCCCATTTCGCTGCTCATCCCCAGCCGGGTGACCATTGCCCTTGCCAGCTGGGTGACGCGCTCGATATCATTTCCGGCGCCTGAGGTGATATCGTCGAAGACGATCTCCTCGGCTGCCCGCCCGCCGAGCAGGCCGATCATCTCGGCAATCAACTTTTTACGCGGCATGAGGATGCGGTCCTCGGAAGGCAGAGCCAGGGTAAAGCCGCCAGCCATGCCGCGGGCGATAATCGATACCTTTTGGACGGGATCGTGCTCGGGAAGGGCGTTCATCACCACTGCGTGGCCGGCTTCGTGGTATGCCACGATCCGTTTTTCTTCCTTGGAAATCAAACGGCTCTTGCGCTCTGGGCCGGCGATTACCCTTTCGATCGATTCTTCGAATTCATCCTGGCCGATGCTCTTCTTATTGCGCCGGGCTGCCAGGATCGCGGCTTCGTTGACAAGGTTTTCCAGGTCTGCGCCGACAAATCCAGGCGTCGAGCGGGCAATTATGCTCAAATCGACGTCGGGATCAAGCGGTTTCCCCTTGACGTGTACCTTCAGGATAGCCTCGCGCCCTTTCACGTCCGGGCGGTCGAGGACCACGCGCCGGTCGAAGCGGCCTGGACGTAGCAGAGCCGGGTCGAGGATATCGGGCCGGTTGGTGGCTGCCATGATGATGATATTGGTGTCGGTGTCGAATCCGTCCATCTCGACCAGCATCTGATTGAGAGTCTGCTCCCGTTCATCGTGGCTGCCGCCCAGGCCTGCGCCGCGCTGCCGCCCGACCGCATCGATTTCATCGACGAAGACGATGCACGGCGAGTGGCGTTTGGCCTGATCGAACAGATCGCGGACGCGGCTTGCGCCAACGCCAACGAACATTTCAACAAATTCCGATCCGGAAATCGAGAAGAATGGCACCCCGGCTTCGCCTGAAACCGCTTTTGCCATGAGGGTTTTCCCTGTTCCTGGAGGACCGACCAGGAGTACGCCTTTAGGGATGCGCGCGCCAAGCTGGATGAATTTCTGCGGTTCGCGGAGGAATTCGACAACTTCCTGGAGCTCTTCTTTAGCTTCCTCCACGCCGGCGACGTCGGAAAAGGTGACCGTGGGATGATCGCCGGTGAACATCCGCGCGCGAGATTTGCCAAAAGACATTGCGGCATTGTTGCTGCCCTGCGCCTGGCGAAAGATGAAGAAGAAAGCTCCGATTAACAGGATGAACGGGAAGATATAACCCAGGGCGGTGATCAGACCCAGAAATGCGCTCGGCGGCTTGATGATGATTTTGATCTTATCCGGGCTGAGCTGTTCCTGGGTCACACCAAGATCGAGCAACTGCTCGACCAGAGTTGCCGTAGATTCTTTCGTCGATACGACCTCCGTCAGGTCTTTATAGGTAATGCGGAGGCGGTCTTCACTTTCTTCTATTTTACTTACCCGCTGGTTTTTGATATCTTCAGCAACCTGGTTGATGGAAACCTCAGACATGCTGCCGCGCGAGCTGAAGTTATACACCACCATGGCGATGATTGCGATGAACAACAGCAGGTAGATGATATACGACTGGTTGCGTGAACTCACTAAAACCTCCTGTATGGGCGCTACCCATACATGGATAACCGACTATTTTCACTCCGAAATTATACCAATCTATCCCCCTGCCTGCCAGTCCGTGAATAAGGATTGGGGCATTTCTTACAAAACTCTTATCGCGCTGGAATTTGGCCGGAGCATGCAGCGGACTAAAAACGATCAGACCGTGTCATCAGTGTTGACCGATGTCTAATAGATCGGAAATCAACCGGGCAGTCTGCCAGAATTGCTGGATATGAGATCGATCGTGGGTTGCGATAAAATGAATCAGCTCGTGCAGGGTCGTTGGACCGAAAATGGCATGGCGCGCAGGATTCTGCCATTCGTCTTCACCCAACGATTCGAGCAAGTGGAGAATTTCTGTGCGGATTTGCGTGAAGGTGGTCAGAGCATCGGGACCGCATTCCTGAGCGTAATTACGTTCGTCGACCCACGGATCGGTGACTGCGCCCGGGATGAAGGGATTGGAGCCATTCATAATCGAGTGGATGCGGGGGAGATTGACCTCGCGGTCGACATCGCGGAGGTGGCAGAGAATTTCGGTCAAACTCCATTCTTCTTTGAGCGGGCGGAGATTCCATTTCCGGTAGTCAACCTGCGCGGCAAAGGCCGCCAATGTAGCCGGTGTGACGGTTAGCGCTGCTTTCAAGGCAGGAATGGTATCGAAACGAGGGAGGATATGCCCGTTTTCGATGGACAGCAGCCATAGGTCGAGTCGATCGAAGCTGCCCTGGCTGCTGGCAGGATGGCGAGGATGGACAGGATTCTCGGGTTCATTTTCGCATAGCCAATAGGTAGGTATTCCCAGAATCTCGGCAGGGAGGATATCGCTTTCCCAATCGTCTCCAACCATCACGACCGGCATTTCCGGCCAGCGCAGAAAGGCAAGCAGCTCGGCATAATAGGATGGATTCGGTTTGCAGAAATGGGAGGTCTCGTAATCGGCGATCCAGGCAAAGGGGAATTGCTGCGGGGGTAATCCTGCCCAGTTCAATCTTTGGTGGATAGCGGTCGCCGGGAAGAGGGGGTTTGTCGCCACCACGACCTGCCAGCCACGCTGGAAGGCTTTATTCATAATTTCGACTGCCGCTGGGCGCGGCGCGGTTAACGAGGCGAGCTTTGGAAACTGAACCTGATAGAATTCTGTCAGAATCTCTACCAGGTCACTTCGAGGAACGCCTATGGCCGGAAAAAATTTTTCGCTGAAGATTTCCTCCAGGCTGCCGGCCGGATCTTTTTTTGTCAGCATTGCCCGGACTGCGCTGCCCATCGCCGTCATCATGATTTCAGGGCGGACATATGGCGCCAACGCAGCAGAAAGCTCTTTGAAATATTGTTCAAGAAAGCTATCGATGGGATTGGTTAACAGGGTGCCATCGAGATCGATGAGCAGAGTCAGGGTCATTTTCTCTCGTCAGTGAAAACTGGCGGCAGGGTGTGACACAATCCGCAGCCGATTTCTGGTGCGTCCACAACCTTCTGAGCTTTCTTACAAAAAGCAGTCACGATAACTCGCTTGCCCATCCCTACCAGACCGGGCTTAACCTTTGCCTGTAAAATCATGTTTTCGCAAGCGTTTGCCCTTAGAATGATCGGTATTGGACACGTCCGGCAAAGGTTCGGCTTCCAATTGCGGGGTGGGTCTGCCTGCTCGATCAGACGGCATTCTTCACGTTTGCGTCCGCGGTAGTAATCACCGTAAAAATATTGGCATTCAAAACCTGCCGGGGTTTTCAAAATCATATCTCCATATATTACCGGCTAATCAGTTTTAAAAATGATCGCCGCGTAAAACAGGCTCTAATGCAGGTTCTGGAACAGTGTCAGGGTAGATCCCTGAATCAATAGTCTTGCATCCTTATCGAACAACCCCGGAAGGTCTGTGCACCATTCCCGCAAATGATCAATTCAACACACGGGTTACATAACCGCCTGTGCGCGTGTCCACCCGTATAACGTCGCCTTCATCCACAAAACTGGGTACCTGTACCTGAACACCCGTTTCCACCGTGACAGACTTGGTTACGCCGGTTGCTGTATCGCCCCGCACGGCAATATCTGCGTGAATCACTTTCAGGTCTACGGTTGTCGGTAATTCCACGTCCAGGGCTTCCTGCCCGTAGAAAGTCAATTTGACCTCCATTTCTTCTTTGAGGAACCCGGCTGACTCGCCTAAAACCTCCGCGCGGATCGGATATTGTTCGAAGGTCTCGGTATCCATGAAGTAATAGATTTCACCATCATTGTAGAGATACTGGGCGTTATGGTAATCCAGGCGGGCTTCCTGAACGCGATCGCCGGAGGTGAAGGTTTTTTCCAGCGTACTGCCTGTGCGAAGATTCCGGGCTTTGATGCGGATGGTGGCGTTACCCCGCCCTGGTTTGTGGTGGCTGTATTCCAGCACTTTGTACAGACCGTCATCTATTTCGAAAGTAACACCCTTGCGAAGATCGTTTACATCAATCATGACTTTCTTATACCTTTGTTGTTCGAATATTTAACGTGCTGATTATAGCCCACAGCCCGAGCGCTGACAAGATATGCCCAGACCGAGGTCATCCCGTCAGAAGAAAAACGCCCCCTGGCGGGGGCGTTAGTCCTCTGATAATGCATACCTGGCTTAGCGCAGTTTTGGCTCGATCAACCCGTATGTTCCGTCGCGGCGGGTGTAGAGGATGTTGATGGCATTGGTAGTGGCATTGTAAAAGACGAAGAAATCTTCATGCCCGAGTAATTTCATCTGCTCGACTGCTTCCATCTCATCCATGGGAACCAATTGGAAAGTCTTTCGGCGGACGATGATTGGGGTTTCTTCGGCGGTTTCTGTCTCTTCGCCGGGTTCGGCTGCAACCTCGTAAGCAGGGGTGCCATCGCCGCGCCCTCTGGCGCGCTTACCTTTATACCGTGATATTTGCCGCTGCATTTTTTCTACCGCCTCGTCAATAGAGGCAAAGAGATCGTCGGCGCGTTCTTCGACCCGCAGGATGAAACCTTTTCCGCGCAGGGTGATTTGAGCTACCTGCCGGTCGGCGGCGCTGCGAGCTGATTTTACATAAGCAAGATCCACTCGGGTTTCTTCAACGTCCGTAATCAAGCGCCCGAGCTTGGAAACTTTCTTCTCGGTATATTCTTTGATTCGGTCAGTCAACTCCATGTTTCTGGCAAAAATATCGATCTTTAGATCCATTTTAGCCTCCTGTCATTTTGAAATTAGTCTTATTTATTAAGGTGTGATAATCGCGAATTCAAGCTTTTTAGAATAAATTCAAGTATGAGCCGTGATGACGGCGCGCGCAATAGTTAACCCATATACATTGTACGCGGTTTTCTCCAGACAGGCGCGGCTGCAAGCGCTCATGGTTGCACCAGTGGTTGTCACGTCATCGATGATCAGCACGTTTCTTCCCGCGACGATCTTCTCGTCCGCGCTGAAGGCGTCCTGGACATTCTGACGGCGTTCTATTGCGCTCAATCCTACCTGCGACCGGGTTTCTCGCACCCGTTTGAGCGCTGCAGGGCGATAGGGCTTCCTGATCGCTAAAGCCAGAGTGCGGGCGATCAGATCTGCCTGATTGAATCCGCGCTCTTTGATTCTTCCCCGGCTAAGCGGCACGACGGTGACTAAATCCACCGACCAGCCTGTTGCACCGAATAAGAGGGCTAACTTAAGGGCAAAAATCTCTGAGAGTCCCAAATCGGAGTGGTATTTCAGGCGGTGGATTGCCTCGCGGAGCGGTCCCTGATAAACCGCATAGGAACGTAAGGAGCGGAATGGCGGGGGATCATTGAGACAATCATTGCATGGGCGAATTCCGGTTTGGGGTATCCCACAAATCGGACAGATAGAATCGCTGCCAAGTATCTCAATTTTACTTTCACAATCCGCGCACCATCTCGTTCCGGAAGTCTTACAGCCGCCGCAGCGTGGTGGGTAGAGCCAATCGATTGCAACCCAGAGTGTATGTAGAAATTGATAGGCCGGGGGAGCGCCCAGTCTATCTTGCATAGCAGCTCCTGTTTCCGTAGAGAATTGCCAGGGAAGCTTTGGGTTTGTTAATTCGGATGAACCTGGACGATCGTTGATTCTAAGCGTTGTTCCTAAGGAGCAAACATACCGCCTAAGGCAGAATGAATCAGGCGCAAGGCAGCCGGTGTAAGCAGGACGATGATCAGAGAGGGGAAGATCAACAAACCCATAGGAATCAGCATCTTCAATGGCGCTTTATGGGCTTCCTCTTCAGCTCTCTGGCGGCGTTTAACCCGCATTTGGTCCGATTGGATCCGTAATACTTTCGCCAGGCTTACGCCTAACTGCTCACTTTGGATCACTGCCGCGACAAAGCTGGTCATTTCGGGCAGCCCGATCCGGTCTGCCATATCGCGCAGCGCCTCCCGGCGAATTTTACCCAGCTGCACTTCCTGGATAGCGCGAGCGAAGGCAAGTGACAACTCAGATTGCCACTTTTCACTCACTTTGGACATGGCAGCATCGAAACCGAGACCAGCTTCAACGCAGATAGTCAGCAGGTCAAGGGCGTCCGGCATGGCTTTACGGATTTCCTTTTGCCGTTTGGAAATTTTACTTGACAGCCACAACTGGGGAAAGTAAAAACCGAGGACTGCGAAGCCGATGCTGAGTAAAATCCTTCTGCCAACCGGCCAGTCAGAGGAACCGAAAATGAACACGATCACCACAACGCCGCCAAAGAGTAATGCGCAGAGGAACTGCATGGCAAGGATCATTGTTGCGTCAATCCTTGCCGGGCTGCCTGCTAATTCGAGCTTGTGCTCGATGTTATTCATTGCGTTCTGCGGTGTGAATCGAATCGCGATCTCGCCCAGCTTGCGAGCGATAGGGATGATCACGCGTTCAGAAAACGGCTGGGATAGCTCGAGATCACGCAGGGTAAATTGTTCGCCGGTTTTACTGAATTCTTCCAGACGGGCTTGCAAGGCGCGTTCGTTGGCCAGCTCGGGATTCCGTAAGCCGATGACGGTCAGTGTG
Organism: uncultured Anaerolinea sp.; assembly: GCA_964564935.1. Taxonomy (GTDB): domain Bacteria; phylum Chloroflexota; class Anaerolineae; order Anaerolineales; family Anaerolineaceae; genus Bellilinea. Next base: position 98,977 of record CAZMCF010000007.1, read on the forward strand.
ACGGCGCCAATGACGACGAGAACGATCAGACCAATGATTAAGTACATACTGTCCTTCCTTTCCCGCCGCTAGACTTCAATATCGGCCAGTTTATTCATGGCGAAGTAACCCGAGACAATCAGGATAGCCGAAAATCCTAGCGCAATGTAACCGCAGGGAACATTCTCGGGCAGGAAGAAAGTCATCATATATTCCCGATTGAGCACGTATAGGATGAGGATCACAAAGATGGGCATCATGGACAGGAAGCGGCCTGAATATAACACCTGTGCGGTCAGCACACGAATTTCGCCTTTAATCCGCACGCGCTCACGGATGGTAAAGGAAATGGTGTCGAGGATTTCGGCAAGATTACCGCCAACCTCACGCTGCACATTCATGGCCGTGATGACCAGATCTAGATCATCCGACGGGATTCGATCGAGCAGGTTTTGCAGGGCGCGGTCCATAGGGACGCCTAGTTGCATCTCCTGGACAACCCGGCGGAATTCATCGCAGATCGGCGGTGGGAGTTCTTTGCTGACAGCCTCCATGGCTTGCATGGTTGAGTAACCGGCTCGTAAGCCGTTCACCATCAGGTTGAGCATATCCGCGAGCTGTTCGTTAAATCGGATCAGCCGTTTACTTTGCTGCCTGCGGACATACATCCTCGGCAGAAAAGCGCCAACCACAGCCCCTAAGAAACCGAGAATGATGGATTGCTTTCCGATCACGTATCCGATCAATCCAACTAACAGGATCGAGAGGATCACGATCATAACAAATTCGCCCGACTTTAACCGCAGGTCGGCTCGAGAAAGGTCTTTGGCTATTCGATCACCCAGAGTCGATTTTTCAACCCTGCGATTAACCCAGGCTGTGAGAGGGGAGGTTTTATCACGGATGCGTCTTGCCTCTTCCTCCGCCTCCTGGGTGTCGACATACCGGCCGAGGCGTTCCTCCACCATGCTCTGTTCACTGCGTAAAGATACAATAACCCCGATGACCAGAAGCAGGAAAGCGAAACCTCCGCCGATGATTAAGACTGTAGTTGGACTAAAAGCCATATTCACCTCTCCGAGATCCAGATCGGATCATTCCAGGTCAGTCTGGATTAGTGGCGGCGGTCGCCCATGCCCCAAATACTTGGCGGGAGATGGATGCCGGCAGCTTCGATTTTTTCATAGAAGCGCGGGCGAAGGCCAGTCGGGCGCAGACGCCCAACAACTTTACCATTGTCATAGCCGGTTTGCTCAAAAATATAAATATCCGTCATGGTAATGATGTCGCCTTCCATTCCGGAAACCTCGGTGATATTCACGATCTTGCGGCTGCCGTCGCGCATGCGTTCCTGGTGAATAACCAGGTCGATGGCAGACGAAACCTGCTCGCGGATTGCCCGTACGGGCAGCTCCATACCCGCCATCATGGTCATGGTCTCGAGGCGGGCAAGGGTATCCCGCGGGCTGTTGGAGTGCAGGGTGGTCATCGAGCCATCGTGACCGGTGTTCATTGCCTGGAGCAGGTCGAGCGCGGCTTCGTCGCGCACCTCGCCTACGATAATGCGGTCCGGACGCATGCGCAGCGCGTTAATCACTAACTGGCGGATGGTTACCTCCCCACGGCCTTCGATGTTCGGCGGGCGGGATTCCAGCGTGACCACGTGCTCCTGGCGAAGCTGCAACTCGGCTGCATTTTCGATTGTGACGATGCGCTCGTCGTTCGGAATGAAACCGGAAAGCACGTTTAGAAAAGTGGTCTTCCCGGAACCGGTGCCGCCGGAGATGACGATATTGAGTCTGGCCTTAACGCATGCGTCCAGCAGTTGCATGGCTTCAGGAGTTACGGAACCAAATTGAATCAACTGGTCAACCGTGATCGGGTTCTTGGCGAATTTGCGGATCGTGAGTACTGGTCCAACAAGCGACAGAGGTGGGATGATCGCATTCACGCGCGAACCGTCCGGCAGACGGGCGTCTACGTAGGGAGAGGACTCGTCGATACGACGGCCGAGGGGAGCAACGATTCGCTCGATTATGCGCATGACATGGTCATTGTTCTCGAATGTCATTGGAACCCGCGAGATTTTCCCGCGTCGCTCAATATATATATTCTTAGCCCCATTGACCATAACCTCGGTGATGGTGTCATCATCCAAAAGAGGCTGCAGCGGACCAAAGCCGAGGATCTCCGCAGCAATCTGCTCAAACATTCGCGACCTTTCGTTGCGTCCAAGGACGATGTTTTCCTCATTCAGGATTTGTTCGAACAATTCTTGAATGGTTTTTCGCACTTCGGCAACTTTGGTCACATCTACATTTGCATCGACTGTGCTGAGCAGCTTGGTTTGCACCCTCGTTTTAAGATCCTGGTAGGTATCATTCGAAGTTGGTAAAGAGGGAGCGCCGACGCGTCGCGCGGGAGGTGCTGTAGGGTTAGGCCCCCGCGACGGGAATCCGTTTTGGGTGGTCTGTTGAGGTTTTTCAGGCGGAATGTTATCGCCCTGGATACGTTTGAGAATTGACATTCAATCCCTCCTTATGTGGGAGATACCGCTATTTCTTTCCATTGAGACCTTTAACACCTGCCAACTCATTTTCTGGCGCTTTCTTCTGTACGAGTGCAGCCAGATCGAGGATGCTTTTACTCACCGGGTAAGTCTGGTTTTCGGAGATAAATGGAACACCTCTGTTTATAGAGTTTATCACGGTTTTTTCTTCAAAGGGAATAGTGCTGACGATGGGCTGTCGCAAACTCTCGCCGACTTTTTCTGGCGTTATCGTAATCCTTTTGTCATATCGATTCATAATGAACAAGATCTTTTCTCGAATCCCAGATTGATCCGCCAGAGAAAGGAAAAGATTGCAGCTCTTGATCGAGGGGATCTCCTGTGTAGTGACGAGAATGATTGAGTCAGCATATTCCAACGCGGCTTGCACTGTTTCGGTTAAGTAAGACGCGGTATCTATGACAACATAAGTATACATATTTGTCAAGTACTGGATCAACTTCGAGAACTGCTCACCAGTGACCATTTCGGCCATTTCCGGCCTCGGCGGGCAGGCGAGTAAATCCATTCCAGATTGGACGTGTTCTACCATGACCGACTGAACAATCTCGGGATCTAGCTCATCGACCCGGCTGGTTAAATCGATTAGATTGTTCCGTCCTTGTTCATTCAGCAGGACCGCGACATCTCCGAACTGTAAGTTGCAATCTATTAACGCGGTCGGTGTGGATGAGCTTTGAAGCGCAAGGGCAAGATTGGCGGCGATCATCGAACAACCCGTGCCGCCTTTGGGGCTGTACACGGTGATGATCTTCCCATTTTGTACGGGAAAATTGAGCCGAGGCTTACTGACATCAGGGCTGGCGGTGGGGTAGGCAGCCATGGTGCGGACTTTTTCGGTCGCAGCCACAGCACCGGCTCTTTTGACCGCCGCCGCCAGCTCTTCAATCATGGGTGGTTTGGTGAGATAGTCCCGCGCTCCAGCCAGCATCGCCCGGCGCATGTAGCTCGGATCACTCTGCACCGAGAGGATGACGATTTGAATATGTGGAATCTTCTTGCGAATTTCCTCCGTAGCTGTGATCCCATCCATATCGGGCATGTTGATATCCATGATCACAACGTCGGGCTGCAACTCCACAGCCAGATCGATTGCTTCGCGGCCGTTCTTCGCTGCTCCGACAACCTCGACGGATGGCTCGAAAGTGAGCATCCGTCGAATATTTTCTCTGGCCTCTTGAATATCGTCTACGATCAAAACCCGAATTTTATCAGGCGATGGCATAATTACTCCGGCTAGAAAGCGGTTACTGTGCTACAACCGATCGGGTTGCTAACAAACCAAATGGTTATTGCGCCGGTGTCGGGACTACATCATTAGACGGTACAGGTAATTGTCCATCCACCCGGGGTTCCAATGCGTAGGGTAGCTTTGCCGGCAGAGGGATGTTCTTCTGGTCCATCAGATATTGCTGGGTGACCGCATCCGTAACGATGGGATTGGTATCCGTTGGATTACGTAGAGCAAGGTTAAGTTTGATGCCAGCAACCATCATGTAGTTGAGCGCCACGGCGTCCTGCGGACTGACGACCAACGAGATCAGATCGGGCAGGGGGATAGCGGTCGGCGCAGGTGCGGGCTCGCCCTCCGCGGGCGGTTGAGCCGGGACCGGGGTCGGTTGAGCAACCACAGGTTCGGTGTAGGTGCCGATCCGCAAGACCACAGCATCCTGAATGACTGTCTGGCAGACGAGACGAGGACGCTGCGGTTCTGATGGGACCGCATAAACCGGCTGGTTTAGCGTCGGGTCGACCTCTGTTCGGCCCTGGGTTGAACCGGGGTTGACTGGCTCAACGCCAATCGTCAGCGTTTCTTCACCGGTCTCGAGATTCCTCGCTGGGGCATTTACGATTCCAGCCACGTTGGGCAGTTTTGTTTGGAATTCAGGATCGATGTCAACCAGCATCATGCAGCCGACGACCATCACATGATCGCCTGCGGCGAGCGCATTGGCGACAGAGGTCAGGCGCGTGATCGGGATCGACATGGCGACAAAATCTTTTGGTACGTCAAAGGAGGCAATTGAGCCGCCGGCAGGCTGGATCAGCACCGCTGGGGTCAAAGGCACGCCAGGATCCAGATCATATTTGGCGCGGTTGCCCAGGACGGCTTGTAAATCGGTAATGAATGTGCCCGCAACCAGGTTTTCCTCTGGATACTTGATCGTCATTACCGTCCCTTCGGTAATCTCCGCCCCCCGCGGAATATACTGGGTGGTAATCACGATATCGACTAAGTTTTGGGCGGGCGCAGGTGTTGGAACCTCTTGCGCAACTCCTCCCCCTTGCATCTGGAGGACAACATAAACACCCGCCACCAGCAAAATAATTATCAGCGCCAACAGGAGAAAGATTCGCCCACCTCTTTTACCTCGAGCAGCCATATGTGTGCCTCCTTAGCTATAACATGGAATTTTGCGGTATGCGCGAAAGATATGATCATTATATGCCATTTAACCTGACAACTCCCTAACAGCGGCATACCTGACAAATATGATAACTCCGCCCGCGCGGAAAAGACAATTCAATTATATGAAATTGCAAGAATAATGCCAAAGAATTTCTCTTATAACTTTATTAAAAGGCAAACCCTGCGTTGACAGGGTTTGCCGTCTTCGTTGATTGTCAGCGGTGATTAGATAGCATTGACGATGTTGGAGAAAATTTCTCCAATGGCGGGGCCGAGCAGGGCGAGAATAACAATCACGACTATGGCGACCAAAACAAGAATCAACGCGTACTCAACAAGACCCTGGCCCTTTTCCTTCGGTGCGAACAACATGTGATTTTTCCTCCTTTCTTAAGAAATGCAATTTCAAGATAATCTAACAAAAATTATAACCAATTTAGATACAAAGGCAATAGATATTGTTTACAGATACCTTACAGCCTTCTTAGAGTTTTTTTTGCAACTTTCTTAGAATTAATTCGTAAATGAAATTAGAAATAACCCATCAGAGGCAGACGATCTATCCTCATAGATTGGTTGGAAAGGTGGTTGTATCCTTTGAGTGAAATAAAGCTATAATTTATAAGAATGATACCTAAAGTGAAAAGACGAACCCACGCTTAAGGAGGCGAAATGAGCGACTTATTCGATCGTGTTTTAAAGGACCAGGATATTTTCAAGAAGCTGCTTGGAAAGATCCCTGGATTCGACGGCTACATCGAACGGAATAACCGCCGGATGGCCGACAAGTTGGTCAGGGAACAGATTGCCAATGAGTATGAAGAGCTCTGGCAGCGGCTTTCCGGTTTGCAGGTTGACCTGATCAACCAGGGCGAATTGAAATATGTGGATGACGTGGAATCGGCCGCAATCAAACTGCGACAGTTTATCGACCGCGTCCGTACCGCGGCTTACGGCTATACTGGGTTTTTCGATGCGGTAAAAATCAAAGAAGCCGACCTGGAGCGGGTATATAAATATGACTTGGCACTGTTCGATTTAGCCGAAGAGGTTTCGCGCGGAATCGACAACATTGAGCAATCGATAGGAACTGACGGGTTGCCAGCGGCTATCCGTAATGTCGTCTCACTCGCCAAGAAATGCGTGAAAGCCTTCGATAAGCGCTCTGAAGTGATGATGGGTCCCACTGATATCGGAACAGAAGCGGTATAAGGTAGCAAATCTGTCTACGGGAGAAAATAAAAATGGCCAGAATTTTTGATGTAGTTGAATATCCGTCTGAAATGACGGATGAGCTCGTTCACCGGTTTCCGGAACAAGGCATAGCCGATCTACGGATTGGCTCACAGGTGATCGTGCGGGAAGCCCAACGTGCAGTGTTTTTCCGCGACGGCAAGGCGTTGGATACCTTCGGGCCCGGGCGTCACACCATCACCACCGCGAACATCCCGATTTTGATTGACCTGATCGGCAAAGCATTCAATGACCGCACGCCGTTTACTGCCGAAGTCTATTTTGTTTCCTTGCGCGAATTTGTTGACCGTAAATGGGGCACTCCTCAGCCGATCCTGGTCCGCAATCCGGGCATGGGTCTTGGAGTCGCTCTGCTGCAGGGTTTTGGCACATACAGTTTCCAGATTAAAGATGCCCAGCAGTTCGTCACGCAGATCGTCGGGGCACAGGGGATTTACCGCATGGCGGAAATCGAAAACCGCCTTCGCACCATGCTGCTTTCCAAGCTTCAGGACCTGCTTGGTGAAACCGGGGCCACGAACTCCGTCGCTGAAATGATCAGCCTGGTGGAAGAAATTGGCGCAGGCGTGCGGGCAAAAGCCCAGGATGATTTTGCCGCAGTGGGTCTGACGCTGAAGTCATTCTACATCGGAAGCCTGAAACCATCCGACAAGTCGGCCGAAGAGCTGCGCGCGATGGGTATGCTGGACATGCAAACCTACACCCAATTGCAGGCGGCAGATGCTCTTCGAGACGCGGCTCAAAATCCCAGCGGCGGGGCAGGATTGACTGCCGGGCTGGGAGCCGGCGTCGGTCTTGGCGGGGTGATCAGCCAGTCGCTGCAGGGGATGACAAGCGGCGCGCAGACCGGCGGGGGAGCCGCTCAACAGCCCGCCGCCATGCCCGCAGTGATGACTCCATCTGAGGCCGCCCAGGTGTTACGCGTCTCTGAAGAAGATGTCATCGCTGCAATCACCTCCGGCGAACTTAAGGCAAAAAAGATCGGGAGCGCATACCGGATCAGCAAAGAAGCGCTCGAAGAATTCCTGAAAGGATGATTCGATTTTTAAGCCAAAACCCGGCTGGAAAAATTATCCACGCCGGGTTATTTTTATATATTCTACCCAACTAATCCACAAAACATCCCTGTGGTATAATCGCCGCTGGTACGGCGATTCCAGTAGCCATATATGGGGTGTTATGAATCTGCACGAATATCAATCCAAGAAAATATTTTCCCAGTACGGGATACCCATTCCCCGCGGAAGAGTCGCGGTTGACCCAATTGAGGCTCAGCAGATCGCGGAGGAACTCGGCGGACGGGTTGTGGTTAAATCTCAGGTGCTTACCGGCGGTCGTGGGAAGGCAGGAGGGATCCGGCTGGCTAAATCTGCTGAGGAAGCTGGTGCACTTGCGACTCAGATCCTCGCCATGCAGATCAAGGGTCTACCGGTGCGCAAGGTGTTGATCGATGAAGCGGTCAGTATCGATAAAGAAATTTACCTCGGCATCACTAACGACCGGGCTGTGCGCAAACCGGTATTGATGGCTTCGGCTGATGGCGGAGTGGATATCGAGGAAGTGGCGCGACGTTCTCCGCAGAAAATTGTCAAGGTGTACATTGACCCATTACTCGGTCTCAGAGATTACCAGTCCCGCGATATCGCTGTGGCAATCGATCTGCCCAGGCAGTTCTGGCGCAATTTCATCGATATATCACGCAGGTTGTGGCATGTTTACCAGGATAATGACGCCACTCTAGTAGAGATTAACCCTCTGGTGATCACCCGCGAAGGAACCCTGCTCGCGCTGGATGGTAAGATGGCGATCGACGATAATGCCCTGTTCCGCCACCAGGACCTGGCCGATCTACGAGATTTCGATGTCGATGCGCCGGCGGAGATCGAGGCGCGGAAATTTGGACTCTCTTACATCAAGCTGGACGGAGAGATCGGCTGCATGGTCAATGGCGCAGGGCTTGCGATGGCAACTATGGACCTCATCAAACTGTGCGGTGGTAATCCGGCTAATTTTCTGGATGTAGGTGGAGGGGCGAGCGCTGAAAAGGTTGCTGCGGCATTTCGGATCATCCTTTCAGATCCACACGTCAAGGCAGTTTTAATCAATATTTTCGGTGGAATCACCCGCGGGGACGAAGTAGCCCGCGGCATACTCGCGGCTATCGAAGAAGTAAAGGTTACTCTGCCCATGGTGGTCAGGTTGGTGGGGACGAACGCCGCCGAAGGTTTGAAAATCCTCTCGGCTGCCCGCATGCAAACTGCCGAGTCGTTGTTCGACGCGGCTCAAAAAGCCGTAGCCGCGGCAAAGGTGGCGCAGGCATGAGCATTCTGATCTCAAAATCCACCAGATTGATCGTACAGGGGGTAACCGGGCGTGAAGGAATCTTCCACACTGCTCAGATGGTCGCCTATGGGACGAACGTGGTTGGGGGAGTAACGCCTGGCAAGGGCGGAGAGTGGGTGGTCAATGGGAAAGTGCCCGTATTCGATTCGGTCAAGGTAGCTGTTGATGCAACCGGCGCGAATACCTCGGTAATCTTTGTCCCGGCAGCTGCGGCTCCAGATGCGATCTATGAAGCAGCGGATGCGGGCGTAATTCTGATTTTTTGTATTACCGAGGGTATTCCGGTTCAGGAGATGATGCGTGTACGCGAGTATTTGGATCAACGTGGAGTGCGACTGGTTGGTCCGAACTGTCCGGGCGCATTGACTCCGGGCGAGTCAAAGGTTGGAATTATTCCGGGCAATATTGCCAATCCGGGGAATATTGGCGTGGTTTCCCGCTCAGGTACATTGACCTATGAGGTGCTCTACGCGCTGACTCAGCACAACATTGGCGTCAGCACCTGCGTGGGAATCGGGGGCGACCCGGTTAACGGAACCAATTTTATCGATGTCCTTGGCATGTTCGAGGAGGACCCCCATACGGATAAAATTGTCTTGATCGGAGAGATTGGCGGGGTGGATGAAGAAAAGGCGGCTGAATACATTTCCCTGCACATGACCAAGCCGGTGATCGCTTTCATCGCCGGGACCACTGCGCCGCCTGGCAGGCGTATGGGTCACGCCGGCGCAATCATTGAGGGCGGAGCCGGGACGGCTGAAGAAAAAGTGCGCACGCTAACCAGCTCCGGCGTCCGCGTCGCTGCGCATCCGGAGGAAATCCCTGGGATGTTAGCGGGTTGATCCTCGCAACGAACTCACGGAACCCAATTTAAAAAAGCGCGGTGACAGGCTCTCCGCGCCTTCATAATCGCCGACAGGTTTTTCTTACTTCTTGTGGGTTTCGAGATATTTGACTGCGTCAGCAACCGACTTGATATTGCGGGCGTCTTCGTCGGAAATGGCGATGTCGAATTTCTCGCTTAAGCCGTCGATCAGAAAGAATTGGTCCATCGAGTCTGCCTTGAGATCCTCGATAAAACGGGTCTCGGGCTTAATCTCGGATCCATCGACTTTGAGCACTTCAACGATAACTGCTTTTACATCTTCAAACAAATCGCTCATCAGAGGCCTCCGTAATCATCGTAAGGTGATGTGGATATTGTAACTTGCCTGCTTGAGATGTCAAGGCAACAAAAGCCGGAATTAGCAGCATTCGAGGGCGCGGTTGCTGGGTGATTATCGTGAAAATTTTGTGTGCGGGATATATTTTGGTATACTGGCTATTATTGTTGGGCAGGCGAGGGTATATGGACGACGAGCAACGGGAGATCATCCAGCGTAAAGCTGACCATATCCGCATCAATCTCGAGAAGGACGTCAGCTCGGGGGTAACGACCGGATTGGAGCGGCTCCGATTTGAATATCAGGCTCTGCCCGAATTAAACCTTGAAGAGATAAACACAAGTGTCCAGGTTTTTTCGAAGACATTGTCTGCGCCGATATTAATCTCCTCGATGACCGGTGGAAGCAGCGAATCCGAACGGATCAACCTGCTTCTTGCCCGGGCCGCCCAGGATACCGGCATTGCGATGGGATTAGGCTCGCAACGGATAGCCATCGACCATCCTGAACAGGCAGGTACTTATGCTATCCGCAAGGTCGCGCCGGATATCCTGCTCTTTGCCAACCTTGGCGCCGTTCAATTGAATTATGGCTATACCGTCGATCACTGCCGGCGGGCAGTGGATATGGTCGAGGCTGATGGGCTGATTTTGCACCTGAATGCCCTTCAGGAGGCGCTCCAGCCGGAGGGTCAAACCCAATTTGCAGGGCTTTTGACTAAAATCGAACAGGTTTGCCGCAAATTAAACGTTCCAGTAATCGCCAAGGAGGTCGGCTGGGGTATCTCAGGACGGGCTGCCCGCCAGCTCGCGGATGCCGGTATCGCCGCTATCGACGTGGCAGGCGCAGGCGGCACCTCCTGGTCGCAGGTCGAGATGTACCGGATCAAAGATGAGCGCAAGGCGCGGATCGCCGGGCTGTTTCGCGATTGGGGTATTTCCACGGCCGATTCGATTCGTCAGGTGCGGCAGACAGCGCCCGAGGTGCTGGTTTTTGCATCTGGAGGATTGCAGACAGGAATCGATATCGCCAAATGTATTGCGTTAGGCGCACAGTTGGGGGGGATGGCAGGACCTTTCTTAAAGGCGGCTGCTCGTTCCCTGGAAGATACCGTGAATTTCATCGAAGATCTACAACGGACAATTCGAATAGCAATGTTTGCCTGCGGCGCAGGTAGTATCGCCCAGCTTCAAAACACGTCCCTGATCGAACAAAAGGACTCGCACTGATGCTCGCCGATCTCATCCAGGAATTCAAGACGGCTATCGAGGCAGAATTACAGCGGGAGATTTCCAACCCGCTTTTTCAATCCTATCCTGGATTGGAGCCGATCCTCCGTTATCACCTCGGTTTTGAAAACGAGGCCGGGCAGGGGAAACGAGTTCGGCCGCTGATAGTTCTTCTCTCGGTTGGTGCGGTTAATGGAGATTGGCGCTGCGCCCTGCCTTCTGCCGCCGCGGTTGAGCTGCTGCATAATTTTTCGCTGATCCACGACGATATTGAGGATGGCAGTCCGCTCCGCCGCGGTCGGGAGACGGTATGGAAGAAATGGGGTATCCCGTTAGCGATCAACGCTGGCGACGCGATGTTCACTCTGGCATTCTCTGCTCTGGTTCGATTGAAAGATACCCTCAGCCCGGACGTATCCCTGCGCTCGCTGCAGGTCCTTACAGAAACCAGTCTGCGCCTGACCTGCGGACAGCATCTTGACATTGCCCATGAAACCGAACGATCCATTGAGATGGATACCTACTGGGCGATGGTTGCTGGCAAAACTGCGGCGCTGCTCTCTGCTTGTTCTCAGCTAGGGGCTATTGCCGGTCGGGCGACCGCCCAGCAGGAGAAAAACCTGGCCCAGTTCGGTCATTTCCTTGGGCTGGCGTTCCAGGCCTGGGACGACTGGCTGGGTATCTGGGGCGATCCGCTGGAGACCGGAAAATCGACCGATAGCGACCTTGTGGCTGGTAAGAAAACACTGCCAGTTGTTTATGCCCTGCAGCATAGTGGGCGGTTCTCTGATCGTTGGAATCGGGGCGCGATCCAGCCTGACGAAGTCGGCGATCTCTCAACCTGGCTGGCAGATGTTGGGGCGAAGGAATTTACTGAAATCAAAGTGACTGAATTAACCTCTCAGGCGATTGATGCGCTTCATGCTGTTGGCTGTGATAATGAATATGTACAAGGTTTAGAAGAGCTGGCGCTTTCTCTGGTCAAGCGGAAAAAGTAAAATAAGGTAACTCACTCAAAGCGCCAGCTAATGCTGGTATGAATTGCAGAACAACGAACGGAGCTACCATGGAAAAAGAGATCACCCTAACGGACCCACAGATTGTTACGGCTGCCGAGCTGTTAATTGAGCGAGAAATGGATTTTGACACGATTCAAGCCTCTGTGAAACAAATGCTTTATGCATTTGGCGAAAATCCAGACCGGGATGGGCTTAAACGGACTCCTGATCGGGTGGCGCGGATGTACGAAGAATTACTCGCAGGGTATCGCACCGATCCGATTGCGCTGGTAAACGATGCGCTCTTCGAGGTGGATTATGATGAGATGGTCATCGTCCGCGATATCGAATTTTACAGCCTTTGCGAGCACCATATGCTGCCTTTTATTGGTCGGGCGCACGTCGCTTACATGCCTAAAGGACGAGTGATCGGGCTGTCAAAGATCCCGCGGATCGTCGATATGTTCTCCAGACGCCTTCAGGTTCAGGAGCGCATGACTCGCCAGATTGCTGATTTTCTCCAGGAAGTGCTCCACCCGCGCGGAGTAGCGGTGGTGATTGAGGGCATCCACCTCTGCTCGATGATCCGTGGGGTGAAAAAGCACGATTCTCGCATGACCACCTCGAGCATGCTTGGAGCATTTCGCAACAACATGGCAACCCGGATGGAATTCCTGGATAACATCTCGCGAGGCTCAGAATCGCTGCACTTCTAGCGGACCAACGCTCGGACTGGTTTTCAGGTCAGGCAATTGGATACTGTTTGGGCGGGCATTGTTACCCGCCTCTATTCATATCGCTCTGGCAGAATAACAGAGCCAGGGGAGTTGCGCTGCACTGGCCATAAGAACATCTTTGGAGCAATACAGGGCAGGGCTACTCGAATGGTTTGTCCTTGAGGATAGACTGGTATTCGAACATTACCAGATTATATGGATCACACACTCGGCGGCATTTGCGGTGGAATGGCAAGATCCGGGCGAGGGAGGGCAGTGGATTTTGGTTTCATCCCCTGGACAATTTCGTTCAAGCTCAGCCCGCTCTTCGGCTCGACCAGATCGGGCCGCAGTTCAGCGGTAGGGATCGCCAGGAACTCTCGCGTCCATAGATTTTCATCCACGATATGTTCATCGTAGATCAGGATGTCAATGTCGATCGTCCTTGGGGCATACTTATCTTCAGTCCGTACCCGCCCGAGTTCTTGTTCAATGGGGGCGATGACCAGCGTTTTTAGCTCGCCGGCTGAGAGCGGAGTTGAGATCCAGGCTGAGGCGTTTAGAAAACGCGGGCCATCCGTGCCAACTGCAGGGGTCTCCCAGATGGTCGAGACAGCATTAACCGTCACCATCTGACGCAGCTTCTCGATGGCAAGCAGGATGTTCTTAACTGGATCGATATTTGAGCCCAGACTGAGATACGCCTGGTGCATCGCTGGCTGTTCTTCGCTGATTGCCCGTTCGATTTCCACACCGACCGACGCGGCAAATCGCACTGCGCCTGGCTTTTCAACGCGCACGCGAACGCGCTCGACGCCCGGCTCTTCGAGGCAGATGCGGGCGATGTCGGTTGCCAGCGCTTCGACGGTATATCGAGCCGAGCGCTCGACATAGGCGATCGTCTTCTTGGCCACCGTGCGGTAATTGACACAGTTCTGGATATCGTCGCTCTCGCCCCCTTTACGGATGTCGGTATAGAGGGTAATGTTGATCAGGATATCCTGGCGCTGCGCACGCTCGCGGTCAGAGATTCCGATAATCCCGCGCACCAATAAATCTTTGATCAGAATTTGGTCCAACTTTCCACCTCTCTATACCAGGTGTCTTCCGCCATCTACATGGATGATGCTCCCGGTCGTGTATTCCGCCTGCAGTAAATAGACAAGCGCGTTGCCCACCTCATCCATCGTCGCCCAGCGCTTCGCCGGCACTTTATCCAGGATTGCATCGCTTGCCCCACCGTCGCTGGGCGGTAAGATCGCGCCAAGGGCAATCCCGTTGACGCGGATATTTGGCGCCAGAGCCGATGCCAGCGAGCGCGTCAAAGCGGCCAAGGCGGCTTTGCTGACCGTGTAAGGCAGGTGATCGGCGCCCGGCCGCAGCGCTCGCCAGTCGAGGATGTTGACAATGACGCCCGGATGCCCATCCAACCGCCGGGCGAAGGCCTGAGCGAGGAAAAATGGTGCGGTCAGGTTGATCTCGAGATGGCGCTGCCAGGATTCGCGAGTGGTATCATCCCAAGTTTCGTCCTCGAAAATGGCAGCATTATTGACCAGGGCGGTAAATGGGGTCAAATGCCAGGCTTTTTCGATAAGGTCGGCTGAATCAGACAGGCTGAGGTCCTGCTGGAGAATCCAGACCCACCGGCCGAGTGCCCGGATTTCTTCCGCGGTGGTTTGCGCTGCTTGAGGCGAGTGTCCGTGGTGGAGGAGGATATCCGCGCCCGCCCGGGCAGCGGCCAGAGCCAGCGCATGACCAACCCGGCGCGCTGCGCCGGTGATCAGTACGGTCTGCCCAAGAAGTCCGTTCATCGGATATTTTTTCCCTCATCAATGGAAGCGCCAGTCTGCGGCATGTATGCCTGCCTCGTCAGCCTGCGCCTGATCAGGTAGATCGAGAGGGCTAGGAGAACCCATGAAACAATCTGGGCGGTACGTAAGCTGGCGAACAAGATGTGACTGTCGCCGCGGAATGCTTCCAGAAACAGGCGGGCTGCCGAATTTGCTGCCAGAAAAATCAGAAAGCGCACCCCGGGTGTCTCAGCCCAACGCTGTTTCTCTCGCGGCCAGATCAGAACGGTGATCGCTATCGCAATAAGGGTCTCGTAGATTTGGGTGGGATGCCGCTCAGCGCCCCAGAGCGAGATACTCCAGGGCAGGTCGGAGGGCGCTCCGTAGGCTCTGCCCGAAGCCAGGTGGGAAAGCCCGATAACGATCATTAAGATTGCAAATGCAGGTGTGAAAGCATCCAGAGTATTCCAAAGGGGGATGTTTTTACGCTGACCATAGATGAAAGCTGCCAGCAGTCCGACAACAATTCCGCCGAGCGGGTCAAGCATTTCCGGGGTGAGCGCCAGCAAGCCAAGAAGATTGCCTGTAAAAGCCCCTGGATGTTGTCCGGCATAAACCAGGCGAGCTCCAACCAGACCAGCCAGGAGGGTGATCATGGTTAAATTATAGATTTGGTTTGCATCCAATCCCAGCCGGCGGGCGTAGCGCTCGGTGCGCAGCAGACCAACCCAAAGGCCGATTAGGAGCAGCAAGCCGGAGGTCTGGATCGAAAGCGGGCCGATATCTACAACGGGCAGCATCTTCAGCGTTCCTCGACCAGGCGGGAGGTTTCGGCGAATAACAGGGATTTGGAGATCGGCCCGCCATAGACGACTTTGCGGATGATTCCCTGTTTATCGATAAAGAACGAAGTTGGCAAAGCCTGAATCTGATACAGGATCGAGACATCGCCGTTTTTATCCAATGGTATGTCGAAAGTGATTTGATGCTGATCGAGAAACGCCTGGACATTCTCCAGGCTGTCCTGATCGGTCAGGTTGATGGCAATGACGGCGACCCCGGGTGACTGCTCGTGAAGCAGTTGGAAGGCGGGCATTTCCTTCGCGCAGGGCGGGCACCATGAGGTCCAAAAATTGAGAAAAACGACCTTGCCCCGCAGGTCACTGAGCCGGACGTTCCCGCCATTGATCGTCGTCAGTGAAAAATCCGGGGCAGCAAAGCCTTCACGCGGCGCGGGGGCAGCGCCGGCTGACGCGGGAGCCGGGATGAACAGGCTGGTAATGACGACCCAGAGAGCGGATAATGTCAGGACAGCAGCTGCCGCCAGAGTAAATCGCGAGTTGTTGGCTGTCATAAAGTAATAGTATTGAACCTGAATCAGCCTGTCAAGGGCAGATTGAAAATAAAAAAGAATTATGATTTTCTGAACGCGATACTTGACAAATAAGAGTATAATAGATAATATTGAATATCCCTCCCCGGTTGGGGGGGGCAGGAGGTAAGATGAAAAACCCAACCGTTGTAACCCGATTGAAAACTGCCGAAGGACACCTGCGCGGTATCCAGCGCATGGTAGAAGAAGATGCTTACTGCATCGACATTATCCGACAGATTCAGGCGGTTCAATCCGCATTGAACAAAGTCAGCACGCTGCTGCTCGAGGGGCATCTAAATTCCTGTTTGATTACTGCGGTGCGCGGTGAAAACCCCGAAGAGAGGGAGCGCGTTCTCAAAGAGATCAGCGAAGTCTTCGACGCCGCGACCAAGGTATAAATCTGATTCCATAAGGAGTTCCCCATGTCAAGCGTTACTTATTTAGTCCCATCCATCCATTGTGGTCATTGCGTACACACGATAAAAATGGAATTGAGCGACCTCGAAGGCGTTCGATCTGTTCAGGCAGATCTGGCAACCAGGCAGGTCAGTGTTGAATTCGAGGTGCCGGCAACCCCTGACAGGATCGAACAACTTCTGGCAGAGATCAACTATCCTGTAGCAAAATAATTCTGCCACTTTTCTCCTGGTTCGATGACCATCCAATCATGGCGGAACAGCAAAGTCCAGGCGTGGCTCCCTTGGAGGTGGAACAATGAGTGAAATGCGTCAGGTGGTTTTGCCCATCACCGGCATGACCTGCGCTAACTGTGTAGCGACAATCGAGCGTAATCTCAAGAAAGAAAAGGGCGTTCAATCGGTCGCGGTCAATCTTTCCTCCGAGCGTGCGACCGTCGAGTTCGACCCGAATGCTGTGGTACTCGACTCCCTGATCACCCGGGTAGAGCGGGCGGGCTATGGCATCGCCCTGGGAACAGCCGAGCTAAGCATCCAAGGGATGAGCGACGACACTGACGCCCGTCGACTGGAAAAAATGCTCGAGAAGATCATCGGCGTCCGCTCCGTCAGTGTTTCGTATTCCGCTGAAAAAGCCCGCGTCCAATATATTCCGACATTAGTCAGCCAGACGGAGCTGCGGCAGGCGGTCAAAGCTGCAGGTTTTAGCACACTCGAGGTGCGCGGTGATTCCCGCGACGCTGAGGCCGAAGCCCGCCGGGCGGAGATCGACCGCCAGAGGCGGCTGCTGCTGATGGGACTGGTCTTCACCATTCCGCTCTTCCTGCTCTCGATGAGCCGCGATCTGGGTTTATTGCCTATGTCCTGGGCGCATGCGTCCTGGTTGAACTGGGTGATGCTCGCCCTGGCCACGCCGGTTCAGTTCTACGTTGGCTGGCAGTATTACCGCAACGGCTATATGTCGCTGCGCGGCGGCTCGGCCAACATGGATGTTTTGATCGCCCTGGGCTCTTCGACCGCGTACCTCTATTCGATCCCGGTTACTTTGGGCTGGATCGAAGGACACGTCTATTTCGAGACCGCCGCAGTAATCATTACTCTGATTCGCCTGGGGAAATTCCTTGAAGCCCGTGCCAAAGGCATGACTAGCGATGCTATTCGGAAGCTGATGAGCCTTCAGGCCAGGACGGCGAGGATCATCCGGGAAGGTATGGAAATGGAAGTGCCGGTCGATGAGGTGCAGGTCGGCGACATCGTCGTGGTCCGGCCTGGCGAGAAAATCCCGGTCGATGGGGTCGTCGTTGATGGGCGCTCGACCGTAGATGAATCCATGCTCACCGGCGAGTCGCTGCCGGTGTTCAAATCACAGGGGGACAATGTGATCGGCGCGACACTGAATAAACAGGGATACTTGCGCATTGAGGCGACAAGGGTTGGAAAAGAAACGGCGCTGGCCCAAATTATCCGCCTGGTGGAAGACGCCCAGGCGAGCAAAGCCCCGGTGCAAAAACTGGCTGACCGAGTCTCGGCAGTCTTTGTTCCTGTCGTGATCGGCATCGCGCTGGTCACCTTTTTGATCTGGTACTTTCTGGTTCCCTACCAAGCTGTGGAAGGCAGCAGCGAATTTACCCGGGCGATGATTCACATGGTCGCCGTGCTGGTAATTGCCTGCCCGTGCGCGCTTGGTCTGGCCACGCCCACTGCGGTGATGGTTGGCACCGGAAAAGGCGCCGAATCGGGAATTCTGTTTCGCAACAGCGAAGCCCTGGAACGCGCCGGGAACATCACCGTCGTGGTCCTGGATAAGACCGGGACCATCACCCGGGGGCAGCCGGCAGTGACCGATATCATAACCGACCCGGGCTGGAACGCGGTCGAAAATCCCGGGGCGGAGTTGATCCGCCTGGCAGCCAGCGTCGAGCAAGTCAGCGAGCACCCGCTTGGCGAGGCCATTACCGCTGAAGCTGGCGAGCGCGGACTAAAGTTGAGCGAGCCGAATGGTTTTGAGGCTGAAATTGGTCACGGCGTAGCCGCGGAAGTCGACGGCCATAAACTGGTCGTCGGCAGCCCGCGCCTGATCCAGATGAGCGGGCTGGCCATGAACGGATTGGAGGGCGAGGTTAACCGGCTGCAGAGCGAAGCAAAAACCGCCATTTTGGTCGGAATCGACGGGAAGGTCCGCGGGGTCATCGGCGTGGCCGATACAGTCAAAGAGGGTTCAATCGAGGCGATCCGCGAACTGCGCAAGCTGGGGTTGAAAGTGGCCATGCTCACCGGCGACAATCAGCGTACCGCTGAAGCGATCGGCCGCCAGGTAGGAGTTGATTTGGTGGTTGCGGATGTGCTTCCGGATGGCAAAGTTATCGAATTGCAGAAGCTGCAGGCTGCCGGCGAAGTGGTTGCGATGGTGGGGGATGGAATCAATGACGCGCCCGCCCTGGCTCAGGCCGACATGGGAATTGCCATCGGCACCGGCACGGATGTCGCTATGGCTGCTGCTCCGGTAACCCTGATCAGCGGCGACCTGCGCGGGGTAGTCCGGGCAATCAAGCTTTCGCGGCGCACGCTCAAAACGATCAAGCAGAATCTCTTCTGGGCATTCTTCTATAATGTGATCCTGATCCCTGCAGCGGCAGTTGGCCTGCTCAGCCCTATTCTGGCTGCCGGCGCAATGGCTTTCAGCAGCGTCTTTGTGGTGACCAACAGCCTGCGGCTGCGCAAGGTGCAATTGTAAATATAGTACTCGCATCAAAGGAGAGGCTGCAGTTTTCAGGTGATAGCCTCTCCGCTTTGCGTTTAACGGAATTCGAAGGATAATGGTAGAATGTTGGATTGTTTGCGTATTTTTCCAAATTTCGAAAAGCCCTGGATGTAGAATGTGAGGAAATTCATGGCCGTTCCGAAGGATCTTGAGACGAAAGCCATCAATACCATCCGCTTCCTCTCGGCGGATGGGGTGCAGAATGCGAATTCTGGCCACCCAGGCCTGCCGATGGGAGCGGCAGCCATGGCCTACACCCTTTGGACCCGCCACCTGAAACATAACCCCGCCAATCCCGACTGGCCTGACCGAGACCGGTTCATCCTTTCCGGCGGACACGGCTCGATGATGCTCTATTCGCTGCTCTACCTGACCGGCTATCCGCTCGAGTTGGAGGAGCTGAAGAATTTCCGCCAGTTCGGCTCGCGTACCCCCGGACACCCGGAATATGGATTAACCCCCGGGGTAGAAACGACCACAGGCCCGCTTGGACAGGGCTTCGCCAACGGAGTCGGTATGGCGATCGCCGAAGCCCACCTGGCGGCGGAGTTCAACCGGCCGGGGTATCCAATCGTAGATCATTACGTCTATGCAATCGTCACCGACGGCGACCTGATGGAGGGCGTGGCATCAGAGGCAGCATCGCTCGCCGGGCACCTCAGGCTCGGAAAATTAATTTATCTCTACGACGATAACCATATCTCGATCGACGGTCCGACCGAGCTGGCCTTTACCGAAGACCGGGCCAGGCGTTTTGAGGCTTACGGCTGGCACGTTCAAAAGATTGCTGATGGCAATGACGTGGAAGCTGTCCATGCCGCCATCCGCAGGGCAAAGCGCGACCTGCGCCCATCGATTATCATGTGCCGGACGAAGATCGGATTTGGGCTGCCCACCCGGCAGGGAACGGCTAAAGCTCACGGCGAACCGCCGGGTGAAGAGGAGCTACGGGCGGCAAAAATCGCCCTAGGCTGGCCTGAGGAACCCAAATTTATCGTTCCCGACGATACTCTACATTTCTTTCGCAAAGCCGTCCAAACAGGCAGGCGGGCCGAAGCCAGATGGCGGAGATTATTCTCTGATTACCGCAAAGAATATCCGCAGCTCGCGGCCGAGTTCGAGCGGCGCATGGAAGGCCGCCTTCCGGAAGGATGGCAGGACGGTCTGCCGGAGTATCCGACCGACGAAAAGGGCATGGCAACCCGGGTCGCCTCGGGTAAGACGCTCAACGCCCTGGCCGGGCGGCTGCCAGAGATCGTCGGCGGTTCGGCTGACCTGACTCCATCGAATAACACCTGGCTGAATGAGAGCATGCCCTTTCAGGCTGATACGCCGCTGGGGCGTTATTTCCATTTTGGAGTCCGCGAGCACGCCATGGGTGCGATCACCAACGGGATTGCCCTGCATAAGGGTCTGATCCCCTTCGCCGGTACTTTCATGGTCTTCTCAGATTACATGCGTCCGGCGGTACGTCTTTCCGCTCTCTCGCACATCCCCAGCATCTGGGTATATACGCACGACAGCATTGGTCTGGGGGAGGACGGCCCGACGCACCAGCCAGTCGAACAGCTGATGGCTTTGCGGGTGATCCCTGGTTTGAACCTGATCCGTCCCGCGGACGCCAATGAAACTCGCGAAGCCTGGATCGCAGCGATCAGCAACCGGCAGGGCCCAACCGCGTTAGCCAAGACCCGCCAGCCAGTGGCAACTCTCGACCGCTCGCAGCTTGCTCCTGCGCGTGGTCTGCATCGCGGCGCCTATATTCTCGCCGATCTTGGCGGGGGTCGTCCGCAATTGATTCTGTTAGCCTCTGGCTCGGAGGTCCAATTGATCGTTGCCGCGGGCTATTCTCTTTCTGCCGAGGGGTATAACGTCCGGCTGGTCTCTTTCCCAAGCTGGTATCTATTCGAGCGCCAGGATGCGGTTTACAAGGACAGCGTCCTCCCACCGGGAATAAAACGCCGGCTGGCGGTCGAAGCAGGGGTCAGTCTGGGTTGGGAGCGCTATGTCGGCGAATATGGGCGGGTGATCGGTGTGGACCGATATGGTGCTTCAGCCCCGTATAAGGTAATCTACGAGAAATTCGGGCTGACGGTTGAGCGGATCATCAAAGAAGCCCGATCGATGTTGGGCGGCAGGGAAGAGTAAATTGGAGGAGAAATGCGCGTAGCCATTGCATGCGATCACGCCGGGTATCCATTGAAGGAAATCATCGTGGCAACCGTCCTGTCCGCCGGACATGAAGTTCTGGACCTGGGCGCATTTGGTCTTGAGGCGGTCGATTATCCCGATTTTGCCGAAAAAGCCGGCAGAGCGCTGCAAAACGGCGAGGCTGAACGGGCGATTGTGCTGTGCGGATCGGGGATTGGCGCAAGCATCGCCGCGAATAAGATGACCGGCGTGTACGCCGGCGTCTGCCACGACACCTATTCAGCCCATCAGGCCGTCGAACATGACGATATGAATATGCTGGCCTTGGGAGCGCGAGTGATTGGCCCGGAGTTAGCTCGGGAAATCGTGCAGGCCTTTCTCCGGGCGAAATTCAGCCGCGAAGAACGCCATGTGCGGAGGGTGGGCAAGATCCGCGCGATCGAAACCCGCTATTTGCGAGATCGATCCTCTGGACAGGAGTAGCCGCCAGTCCGGTCAAAGGAGCAGCCGATGAATCGGATTCAACAACTGCACGATCTTAAACAATCTTTATGGTATGACAATATTCAGCGGAGACTCCTGGTCAACGGGGAGCTGGAGAGGATGATCTCCGCCGGGATGATCCGCGGGGTGACTTCCAACCCGACCATCTTTCACAATGCGATTGCCAAATCCAATGATTACGATGCTGCGCTCAAACCGATGGCCTGGTCTGGGTGGTCATCAAGCCAGATTTTCCACCAGCTGGCGGTGGAAGATATTCAGAGAGCAGCAGATTTGTTCACCCCGCTCTATCAACAGACCAACGGCGGCGACGGCTACGTCAGTCTGGAGGTCAACCCGTTGCTCGCCAATGATACCGCTGCCACGGTAACCGAGGCCCGGCGCCTGTGGAAACTGGTCGACCGCCCAAACCTGATGGTGAAAATCCCGGCAACGAAGGAAGGTATTCCGGCCATCCGCCAGGCAATTGCAGCGGGGATCAACGTCAATGTGACCCTGATCTTTGCCCTTGAGCGGTATCAGGAGGTCATCGATGCTTACCTGAGCGGTCTCGAAGACCGTCTGAAGCAGGGATTACCGGTTGATCAGATCGCCTCGGTGGCTTCCTTCTTTGTCTCGCGGGTCGACACCAAAGTCGATAAAATGTTGACGGAGATTGCCGAAAAACAGCCAATCGCAGCAAAAAAAGCCCAGGCTTTAATGGGCAAGGCTGCCGTGGCGAATGCTCGTCTGGCTTATGCCATTTTTCTAAAGGAATTCGGCTCGGAACGCTTTGAGCGCCTGCGCCAGCGCGGCGCCCGCCCACAGCGGCCATTGTGGGCTTCGACCAGCACGAAAAACCTAGCCTACCGGGACGTGATCTACGTCGAAGAGCTGATCGGACCGGATACGGTCAATACCGTGCCGCCGCAAACGCTGGAAGCCTTTGCTGATCACGGAAAGGCGGCTATAAAACTCGGTGCAGACGTTGATGCCGAGCAGCAATTGATTGCTGAGCTGGAAACACTGGGTGTTTCGATGGCCCAGGTGACCAAAGAGCTGGAGGAGGAAGGCGTTAAAGCCTTCTCGGATTCTTTCACTGCGCTGCTGGCAGCCCTGGAAGAACGCCGCGCCAGCGCACAGGCCGAATTAGGCCCGCTGGCCACCACTATGCCGGCCGAGGTAGCCCGCCTGGACTACGAGCAAACCGTACCGCGCATGTTTTGTATCGACGCCGGATTATGGACAGACGATCTTGAGGGTCAAAAAGAGATTCAAAACCGCCTGGGCTGGCTGGTCTCACCGCGATCCAGCCGCGCGCAGATCCCGGAATTCGAGGCGCTCGCCCGAGACTGCGTCGAAGCTGGCTTTACAACTGCCTTGCTGCTCGGAATGGGTGGATCTTCTCTGGCGCCTGAGGTTTTTCGCCTGGTTCACGGTTTGGGACAGATTGGGGAAGCGCCTGCTCTCGACCTGGCGATTCTCGATTCGACCGATCCCACCCAGGTGCGGGCAGCTTCAATCCACGCCCCGGTGGAGAAAAGTCTGTTTATCGTTTCGAGCAAATCCGGGACGACCACCGAGATCAACGCGTTTCTGGAATTTTTCTGGGCCAGGGCGGTTGCCAAACTGGGCGATAAGGCCGGAGAGCATTTTATTGCGATCACCGATCCGGGAACCAGACTGGAAAAGCTGGCGCGAGAGCGCGGATTTCGCGCGGTGATCGCCGGTGATCCGCTCGTCGGCGGGCGCTATTCGGCGCTGACCGCCTTTGGTCTGCTGCCGGCAGCCCTGATCGGCATGAACCTCACCACATTGCTTGACCGGGCGGTTGAAATGATGCGCCAATGCCTGCCAGGAATTCCCGCCGGGCGTAATCCTGGATTGGTGCTTGGCGCTCTGATCGGCAAAGCTGCCCTGGACGGCCGAGATAAGCTGACCATCCTGGCTGATCCGGAGCTTGAACCCATTGGTTCCTGGCTGGAGCAGTTGATTGCTGAATCCAGCGGCAAGGGCGGCCGAGGAATCGTACCGATCGATCTCGAGCCGGTGATGCCCGCTGAATTCTACTGGCAGGATCGCCTGTTCGTCTATCTGCGTTTGAACGGCGAGCGGGATGAATTTCTTCGCAAATTGCGCGCTGCCGGGCAACCTGCGGTTGAATTTCAATTTCAAGACGCCTACGACCTCGGCGCTGAATTCTACCGCTGGGAGATGGCTGTCGCGGTCGCCTGTGCGATGTTAAGGGTCAATGCCTTCGACCAGCCAGACGTGCAGGATAATAAAAACCGCACGACGCAGAAAATCAAAGCCTTCAAGATCAACGGGGTTCTCGACAGCGACCCGCCGGTCTGGGAAGGACCGGGCGGACGGGTCTACGGCCTGATCCTTAACGGGCTGGACAAAGCTGAATCTCTGCGGGATGCGGTCAGTCTGTTATTGAATTTAGCCCGCCCAGGTGATTACATTGCCATTAACGTCTATCTGCCGCGAAGCCAGAGGATGCTGAGCCGGCTTCAGAAGCTGCGTAAAGCGGTTATGAAGCAAACCGGCTGCGCGACAACCCTCGGGTTCGGACCGCGCTTTCTGCATTCGACCGGCCAATTGCACAAAGGCGGGGCGAATAACGGGGTGTTCCTCCAAATCACGGCAACTCCGCCGGAAGACCTCGATATCCCCAATTTTGGCATCAGTTTTGGCACGCTCGAGCTTGCCCAGGCGCTTGGCGATCTGGAGGCGCTCCTCAACCGCGACCGGCGGGCGATTCGGGTGCATTTGACCGACGGCAGGCTGGAGGATCTGATCTAGCGTTGGTTCTTATTTTTCAGGGAAAGTATACATAGCCAGGGCGATCGACCCCAACACCCCGGCCCGCCCTCCCAACGCCGGGGGGACAATATATGCCTGAATATCCTTCAGGATCACATCAGAATAGATGTAACCATTCAGATGCGCCTGGACGTTGCGGTGGATCATTGGAAACAGTTGCCGCTGTTCCATCACACCGCCCCCCAGGATGATCCTTTGCGGCATGGTAACGCAGATCAAGCTGGCTAAGCCAAGGGCGATATAATGCGCTTCGAGCTCCCAGGCCGGGTGATCTGGCGGTAAAGTATGGGCAGGCTGCCCCCAACGCGCCTCCAGCGCCGGCCCACAGGCAAGGCCTTCGAAACAATCCTTGTGGAACGGGCAATGGCCTGTATATGGATCTTTTGTCATATCATGGGGGAGGGGAATATGGCCCATTTCTGGATGCACTAGTCCGTGGTAGGGTTTTCCGGCGACAATCAGCCCTCCCCCGATGCCGGTTCCGATCGTCAGGTAAATGAAATCCTCCAAACCCTGAGCAGCCCCCCAGCGGCCTTCAGCAAGTCCGGCGGCATTGACATCCGTATCGATTGCGACGGGTACAAATGTCTGGGACTCAATGACGCCGCGGATATCGGTGAAAGCCCAACCTGGTTTTGGGGTCGAGGTAATCTTACCGAAATCGGACGATTTAGGGTTCAGGTCGAGCGGGCCGAATGACCCGATGCCAATCCCAGACAGGGTCACCTGATTTTCATGCATATATTCCCGAAAGAACTGGCCGGCTTTTGCCAATGTCTCATCAGGCTTTGTGGTTGGAAAACGGATTTCGGCATGAATGTTTTCCGGTCCGTTGCCGATAGCGCAAACGAATTTCGTACCTCCAGCTTCGATACCACCGTAAAGGGGCATAACTCCTCCATAAATTCGTGGTTATAACAATAATAGCATAAGGAGAGGTCTTTCCAGGGTTGTTTACGGCGATATTACAGTATAATCAGCGAATATTACGCCAACTGTCTGTTGTTAATCAGGTCATATTGCGAGGCAGAAGCATTAAGGTCTGGTCGTCTGCATCCAGCCGCCCCGGGTAGAACCCTAATCCGAAATTATTATATTATGAGGGAATAATGGATATTTTCGCTAAATGCTCGAAATTCACAGCCGCAAGAGACGCCATAAAAACAGGGATGTACCCTTATTTCATCGCGCTCGATGAAAACGAAGGCACTGAGGTCATTCGCGACGGCAAGCGTTTGATCATGTGTGGGTCGAATAATTACCTTGGCTTGACGACTCATCCAAGGGTCAAGCAAGCAGCGATCGCGGCGCTCCAGCGCTATGGCTCCAGCTGCACCGGATCCCGCTTTTTGAATGGAACGCTTTCTCTGCATGAAGAATTGGAAACCAAACTGGCTGAATGGGTCGGTAAAGAAGCAGCTCTGGTTTTTTCGACCGGCATGCAGACCAACCTTGGCACGATCAGCGCACTGGTTGGCAGAGGTGATTACGTGATTTTAGATAAAGACGACCATGCCAGCATCGTCGATGGCGCCCGGCTGGGTTATGGCAAGATCGAGCGCTATCGCCACAATGATGTAGATCACCTGGAGCGAGTGCTGCAATCTTTACCGGAAGAGGCTGGCAAGTTGATCGTCGTAGATGGGTTGTTCAGCATGGAGGGCGACCTGGCTCCGCTGCCGGAGATCGTCCCGATCGCCAAGAAATACGGCGCCCGGCTGATGGTAGACGACGCGCACGCAATGGGCGTGTTGGGCGGCGGGCGCGGAACAGCCGCTCACTTCGGGCTGACCCAGGAGGTGGATTTAATCATGTCCACCTTTAGCAAATCCTTAGCCTCGCTTGGCGGATTTATCGCTGGCGACGAAGACGTGATCCATTACATCAAACATCACGCCCGCTCGTTAATCTTCAGCGCATCTATCCCGGCTTCCAATGCCGTCGCGGCGCTGACAGCCCTTGAAATCATGAAAGAGGAGCCAGAGCGGATCGCGCGGGTGAACGCAATCGGCGAGCGGATGCGCAAGGCTTATAAGGAGCTGGGTTTCGATACCGGGCACTCGGTCACGCCGATCGTCCCGATCATCATCGGCAATGATGAAATGACCTTCATGTTTTGGAAATTATTGTTCGAAAACGGCGTATTTGTTAATCCGGTGATCAGTCCGGCGGTCTCGCCAGGTCACCAATTGCTGCGCACCAGTTACATGGCAACCCATACCGATGAGCAGCTCGACCGGGTGCTGAGTGTTTTCGAAAAAGTAGGCAAGCAGCTTGGGTTGATCTAAAAGCTGAGCAAAAGAGCAAAAATAGCAAGATCGCGCATGGTCAAGGAGACCGGCGCGATCTTTTTGGTTTTCAGGCGAAATCCGGATACCCGAAAGAGCAGGTAAGTGCCGCTTATTTAAGGCTGTAGAGGATGCCGATCGTCCCGGGTCCGCAGTGGCTGGCGATGGTCGCGCCCGCTGTGGTGATGAGCACTTCTTGAATTGGGGCGATCTTGAGCAGCTCGGCTTTCAAAAACTCCGCATCTTCCTGGCAGTCGGTGCGGGTCACGAACACCCGGCGTAAATCGATTTTATCCAGGTTGGCGCGGAAATCGTCGAGCAGAGATTGCAGAGCTTTGCTCCGTGCGCCGCGAATTTTATCCTTGACCCCGAGCGTACCGTCCTGGCGGACTTCGATCACCGGGCGGATTTTCAACATGCTTCCGAAGATTGCCTGCAGCGCCGTGCAGCGGCCGCCTTTGTAAAGGTAATCCATCGTATCGATGATGAAAGACGTGCGGATTTTCGGAACAGTTGCCTGGACCTCGGCGGCAATTTCATCCAGGCTTTTACCGGCATCGCGTAAATCCGCTGCCTGGAGAGCGAGATAACCGATGCCGGTTGAAAGGTTGAGCGAATCTATGATGCGGATATCTTGTCTATCGAGCTCCGCCAGCGCCAGCCGGCTGGTTTGAATGGTTGCCGAAAGTT